>JBBQDX010000242.1:0-6860 GCA_038320125.1 Rhodobacterales bacterium
GCGAAGCCTCGTGATGCGCCAACATCGCCGAAGTGAAACAAACGGTCGGATCCAGCCCGCACAATCCCCACTCGTCGCGGCGCTCAGCTCACGCCCGCGTGTGTTCGGCTAACCTGCAGCCAGCATCGCAGGCTCTCGGGCGCCGGAAATGCCCAAAATCCCCGCCGAAATAGGATTCGATGAATATCCCGGGCTAAGGGGCGGTCGGACCGCAGCGTCCGCAGCACGCTCCATGACCGGGAAGCCGGGATCGACGGCATGCTGATCAGGAGGCCGAGACGCTCGGCGACCCTCTGCGGCGGCTGCCCCGCGACGCGGCCGGGTTGCTTGCCCCGTTCGGTGGTCATCACCAGGTACGCTTTACAACCCGCGCGAGGACATCGGGTCCAAGCGCTCCGCGATCCGGCCGCCGTCCCGTTGCGGCGTTGCAGGGTCGCGTCCTGCCGCCTCGAGGCGTGGCCCCTGTGGCTCGCCGTGTCATCGGTCTGTCCGCCGGAAGTCGGACGGTCGGTCGAAGAACTCGCGGCCGGCGGACTGGAACGACCCGCGACACCCGGACAATTGCGCGGGCGCCGTTCTGCGGCCATTGAATGTGCCACCGCATCCGTTTCAGATCCCGGCCCGTGCATTGACGCGCGGGCGCGGGCGAGCGGTCCGGACGCGCTTGGATATTCTTTGGGCGGCGGGCAGGGGAGCCGCAGCGCATGGCATCTGCATCGCACTTCTCGCCGGCAGCCGGGCCTTGCGACCTGACCGGCGCGGCGAAGCGGCAGGTCCAGATATCAAAGTCCGCCGCGATTGCGAGGGCAACTGAGCCGCCGATCCGGCGATCAACCGGAAGATGGTCCTAGCTGATGACGATGTCGCCCGGCTTGCGAACCGCTGGTTGGGATGCCGCGGCTTCGACGACGCGTCCCAGCAGTCTCCGCCGCGCGACTTCGCACCGAAGCTGCCGACGGCCCTCGACGAGCCAGGGGTGGACCGGGGGATCGGGCCGGTCTCGGCCGATGACCTTCGCGGGGCTTGTCCAGCGGGCTGGCAGTGCAATCGGCGGTGCTTGTTCGTGAGCCTCTCTGAACCGCTCCGGTCCAAACTGCCCCTGAACCCGGCGGGCCCGCTGACAGCGCCCGGGCGCGTGGTGCCCCTGATGCCCCCGGCCTACGTCGAGGCCTGCGCGCCGCGGCCATGCCGCATCCGGCATCGTCATGACAGAGGGCATTCCACCCAATCTGGCCGAGGGCGTTCACAGGGTCACCGCCTCCTCGAAGCGTCGCGGGACGTGACCGGCCCCCCCTGCCCGGCGGTCGATCCGCCTGCGCCGGAAATCTTCCCGGTGGACCGAGGTCGGCTCTGCACTGATACTCGAACCCGACCGCTCGGTAGGGGAATTTCCTTTCGGGCTTGTTTTTCGATGATGAATAAGACCAGGGGCCGCAACCTGCTGGGTCGTGAAGGCGTCCGCGGTGCGGCCGGTCCAATCGGCGCCGTTGCGAAAGGCGCGGCAGTGCGTGCGGGTCCGTACCCTGCGAGCGAGACGCAGCAGCGTCAGCGCGGTGGCGAAGGATTTCCGCAGGGACGAAAATTGCGCCGCCGCAGCGTAACAGGAGGCGGGCTTGCTGACGGGCCACGATACTGACGCAGAGCTTTCCGTCACATCAGGCACGCGGATCGGGTGACGGCGTCGTGGCAGATGGACTTGCGAATGTCATCGCTCCCAAAGCGCAAGCCATCGCCGATCAGAGCAGCCACTCGACCGGCAGCCAGCCGATCACCGACAGCGCGATGCGGCGGGGCAGGGAGGTTCCCGGCTCCCGCGTCAGGGCGGGCGCCCTGGCATCGGAGGGATCGGTCCAGATCAGCTTGCCGCCCCGCCGTTCCACCTTCCAGGCCAGCCCACCCAGGCCCTGGTCGAAAGCGTCGTGCATCGTCTGCGCCATCCGCGGGCTGTCGATGAGCAGGCCCATCTCGGTGTTCAGATGAACGGATCGCGGGTCGAAGTTGAACGAGCCGACATAGATCTTCCGCCCGTCCACGGCGAAGGTCTTGGCGTGCAGGCTGGCCCCGGACGACCCGAAGATGCCGATCGAGTCGCGCGGGGTTCCGGGGGCGGCCTCGCGGCGCAGCTCGAACAGCTCCACGCCGGACGCCAGCATGGCCTTGCGCCGCCTCGCGTAACCCGCATGGACCGGGAGCACATCGGTCGCCTCGAGCGAATTGGTCAGCATCCGCACGTCGATGCCCTCGTGCTCCATCCCTGCGAAGCCGTTCACACCGCGCGAACCGGGAACGAAGTACGGCGAAACGCCGTCGAAGCGGGATTCGACCCGGCCCACCGCCCGCGCCAGCGTGGTGGCGAGCAGGCGATCGCGCGGCACCGCGCCCTCGCCCTTGGCGGGGTCGTCGCTGACCAGGACGGCGTCCGTCCATTCGAGGTCCAGCGTCCCGTCGGCCAGGCGCCGGACCAGTTGCGATGCTGCGATCCGCGCGCGGTATTCGTCCAGTTGCGGCTCCTCGTGCAAGCGAAGCAATCCCTCGCCGACCGGATCGCCACCGTCATATGCCGCAACGATGGTGGCGGCGCGGTGCACGGCCGGCGCGTTCCAGTAACGGTCGAAGTCGGCCGTCACGTCGGGGACCACGCGGCCCACGGCCAGCACGTCGAGATCGAAGTAGAGGGGCGTCAGCCCGGTTCCGAAGTATTCGTCGCCGATGTTGCGGCCGCCCATGATGGTGGCCAGCGCATCGACGGTGAACGACTTGTTGTGCATTCGACGGTTCAGGCGGAAGAAATCGAAGGCGTAGGACAGCATCTTGAAGCGTCGCAGGTTGAAGGGGTTGTAGAGGCGCACTTCGATCAGCGGATGCGCGTCGAGTGCCGCGATATGCGCGTCCACGCCCGACGTGCCGTTGTCGTCGAGCAGCAGGCGGACCTTCACGCCCCGGTCCGCGGCGCGCCGCAGCGCGTCGAAGAGCAGCAGGCCCGTCATGTCGGCCTGCCAGATGTAGTATTGCGCGTCGATGGACGACGCCGCGGCATCGGCCAGCAGGACGCGCGCGGCGAAGGCATCGGCGCCTTGCGAAAGGGATGCGATGCCCGTCCGGCCGGTATGCCGCTCGAGCCGCGCGCCGACCCCCGTGCAAAGTGGGCCGTCCGCGGCGCCCGGCAAAGCGGCGCCGGTCGCCTGCTCCGCCTCCGAGGGAAGCGCAAAGAGGAACCTCGCGACACCGATGGCTACCAGCAGAAGCAGTCCGAGGATCAGCAAGACCTCGAGTATCGCAAGCATGGATAGTCTCCCGCAGGTGTTCGACAGCCCTAAGGTGGCCAGTCGTCAGGGTGTGGCAAGACCCGTGGCATCGGCACGACGCCGCAATGAGAGGTGCGGCCCGGGCCCCGCGGCATCCATCGCTTGCGCGGCGGTGCGGTCCCGTCGAATGATATCGATGCCCGACCCGGAGATTATCGTGATTCCCGAGCACGTCGAGAGGTCGGGAGGACCGCCAGACACCCGACCGCCAAGGCTCCCGGAATTTCGAGGTCTCGGAATCGTGCCGGTGCAACGGCCTCGGCTCCGCGATGGGCTTCCGACGTCGGGAGACCAGCAGCCGCGGCGGGGGGGCCGGATCCAAGGACTGCACTTCGGGTGAAATCGGCGTCGCCCGATGGATTCCCTCGACGTTTGTCCGGCCAGCAGCGTCGGGAACGGAGGTTTGCTGCGGAAGATGGTGATGGCCGTCGCGATCGGCAGGCCCGCGAAGGCCAGGAACAGGGCCCCGAGCGAGGCCGACGGCAGAGAACCGGGCAGGACGTTGGTGGGCGTGACGACCGGGCCGAACAGGTGTCGCAGCGGGATGAAGGTGATGGATGCCCGGAGGGCGGCCTTCACCAGCAGTTGCCAGGCCACCCCGCGGGTCGGGTCGATCAGGGCCTTGCGAATCTTGGCGAGGGTATCGCTTACGCGATCATCTCGTATCGCTGGCCGCACATCCGGGCGACCGCCGGGCCGCCTGCGAATGGCCCGATGATTACAGACATTCTAATCCGTGAACCGGGGCTTGCTGACAGCCTCCTTTGCCGCGCCACGCGGGCGTTTTGTCGACCGCGGGCGTGCCGGTGCTCTTCGTCGCCCGGTCAGGGGCAGGACGAACTTGCCTGCCCTGCGCCGCACATGGAGGTGAAGGGATGGACCGCCGCGCCGGACAGCACGCAGTCGCAGCCTGCGGATCGGCAGGACGCGCAACTGAAGGCGCCGGAGCGAATGATCGTCGAAACCGGTGGCCGGACGTGGCGGAGACGATCATTTGGCTCTCGCGGTGTCCCCGGGATCAAAATCGGATCGATGGGCGGATCCGACACGATCCCTTGGAAGCGAAACGGTGCCGACCTGGGCGCGAGCCTCGTCAAGGGATGGCGGGCCCGTTCGAAGGCTCGCCGAAACTGCGTCCGGCGGACGGATGGTCTGGCCGACTGCCTCGTCGTCACCAGCGCTCCGAATGGTGATGCCGCGCGCGTCAACCTTGCCTCTTGATCGATGCGGAAGCGCTGATCGGGTCGGACACTGCGGTCCGGAACATGCACGCCGCAGCAAAATCGCTCGCCTTGCCACGAGGGACGCCGTTTGCCTCCGGGAAGGTGTGGACCGGGTCCGGTCGCCGCGTGCGTCAGCGCCTGACGCCGTGTCTGTTCTGGCCTTTTCGTTTCCATAAGTCCCGGAGGGAACGCACCGGGTCTGATGCCATACCTGCGACGGCCGGAGCGGATGGGGATCGTCGGATATCTCGGGAGCGCGGACGGATCGGGGCCCCTCCGACATGGTCTTCCATGCAAGAGACCTGCCCCCGAAACAGGCCATGATCTGTCCCGGGTATCTCGTCGATGATGCCGATGGTGCCCGCGATGCATGGGAAATGCTGCCGCTGACGTCTGGCCCCTCCGAGGGAAAGTTTTCCGTTCCAGCACAACCTCCGTCAGCACCCGAAGGTCCGCCTGCGGGCTGCCGTGTTCCCCCGGAGATCCAGATGTCGAGATGACCTGCCGGCCGCGCGAATGGCGTGCCCCTCCCGACCGGCTTGCCATCGTCACCAGCGGCCAGGACGAACCGGATACGCGCCGCCATCGCCGCGGCGTCGGGCATAGCATCGGCGGCGGAGGTGACGCTGCCCCGGCCGGATGAGGGGCGGGGTCCGCAGGCCCCTGGGCTGACATGCGACTCCTGCGACCGGCTCGGTGGTCACGCGCAACTGCATCCTCTTCACCCGGGATGACGGAGACCTCCGACGATCCGTAAGGTCGGACACGTCGCCACTCTGGTCGCACCGCCGCCCGGCACTGCATAACATGCGCTGACCGAACACCTCCCCTGCCGGACGCGGCAAGGGCCGCCGCCCTGCCTGGAAATGACCACATCGTCAGCGTCGTCATCGAGGAGCGCGGCGGTGTCGTATCTGCGCCGCCGCAAGCCGACAACGCCGGACAGCGCACCCTCGCGACATGCGCCGCGCCGGGCGTAGCACCGATCCCCCCTGACCTCGTCGGGTCTGGGTCCGCCGTCACGTCTCCCCTGTCGTGGGCGGCAGGAGACTTCGTCGAGTTCGTCAGGGTGCCGGACGGACAGGATCAGCGGCATCAGGTGGAAGCGTCGGTGCATTGTCAAACATCGGAGGAAGGTCCTGCGCCAGGATCGGTCTTGGATCGGGTCGGAATTGCGATCAACCTGCCGCTGGCATCACAATCCGGAGGCGCCATGACCCGATCCTATCACGCCCCGACCGGCGGGCACCCGCCGCAGACGCAGCTCCTGACGGACCGGGCGGTGTTCACGACGGCCTACGCGGTCATCCCGAAGGGCACGATGCGCGACATCACGGCGAGCGTCCTGCCGCATTGGACCGGAACGCGCCTCTGGGTGCTGGCCCGGCCGATGAGCGGCTTCGCGGAGACCTTCTCGCAATACATCATGGAGGTGCAGCCCGGCGGCGGCTCCGACCGGCCCGAGTCGGATACGAACGCGCAGGCGGGCATCTTCGTGGTCGAAGGCGGCGTGACGATCACGCTGGAGGGCGCGGCGCACGACCTTCGGGAAGGCGGCTATGCCTGGCTTCCGCCCGGCCGCGGCTGGACCCTGCACAACACTGGCGCGGCCGTCGCGAGCTTCCACTGGATCCGCAAACGCTACGAAGCGGTCGATGGCATCGCGGTGCCGGCGGCGGTCTTCACGTCCGACGCGGAGGTCGAACCCTCCGTCATGCCCGACACCGATGGGGTCTGGGCCACGACGCGGTTCGTCGATCCTGCGGACCTCGGGCACGACATGCATGTCACCATCGTGACGCTGCGACCCGGCGGCGTCATCCCGTTCCTCGAGACTCACGTCATGGAGCATGGGCTCTACGTGCTGGAGGGAAAGGCCGTCTATCGCCTCAACGAAGACTGGGTCGAGGTGGAGGCCGGCGACTTCATGTGGCTGCGCGCCTTCTGCCCGCAGGCCTGCTACGCGGGCGGTCCAGGCCCGTTCCGCTACCTCCTCTACAAGGACGTCAATCGCCATGCATCGCTCTAGGTTAGGGACTCATTCAGGTCCAAGCGATTACGATGGAAACGAGCGCCAGCCCGGCGAGGTAGTTGCGAGCGAGGCGGTCGTATCGGGTGGCGATGCGCCTCCAGTTCTTGAGCCTGCCCCACATCCGTTCGACCACGTTGCGCCGACGATAGGCTTTGCGGTCAAGCGGGAAGGGGAAGGCCCGGGTGGCCAAGGACGGGATCACGGCCATGATCCGTCGCCGCTTGAGCCAGCGGCGCAGGGTCATGGCATCGTAGGCCTTGTCCACTGCCCGGAAGGGCATCGCGAAGCGATGTCCCGAAA
>JBBQDX010000243.1:0-6806 GCA_038320125.1 Rhodobacterales bacterium
GTGGGCGACGATGCCGGCCGACAGGTCGTGCCAGGACACCCCCTCGCCACCCTTGTCATAGGACAGCGCCGCGACCGTGAGCCCGCCCGCGCCCAGGCTGGGAGCCGAAGGGCCGGGGAACGGCGTCTGCGTAGGGGTGGGAACGTCACTCATTACCAAAATCCTCGACAGTTTTAGATGTCGCATTCTTAATGAACTGGCGCTTCCCTGGACAAGCCGATTCCTTGATAGGGATAATTGTTCCCAGAGAGGAAACGACCGTCCTCATATTTCTCAAACTGTTTCCGTTTCGCGGCGACGGAATTCCCCCGCGGTTCAGTCCCGAGACAGCAGATAGAGCTGTCGGCCACTGTCCATGAGCGATGTCACCACGATATGGCGGCCATCGGGGCTGGGCACCGGGTGCAGGTCGCAGCGATACGGTCCCCCCGCCGGATCGTGACCGGTGAAGGTGGCGATCACCCTGTTGGTATCGGCCCGCTCGTCATAGAGCGCCAGGTCGATGTCGCGCCTGTAGGGCGTGTCGTGGACGAAAAGACCGTCCGACCCCGGCAGCTTGCGAAGATGGGCGTTGCCGCCGATGAAGCGTCGCCCGATGTCGCCGAGCGGTGCGCTCCGTTCCGGGTCGTCGCGCACCCGGCGCACCCATCCCGGCGCACGGCGGGGGCGCCCCTTCGAGAACCGCAGCAGCCCGGCCGCGTGGAAGAAGAGGGTGTGCGGATCCTCCCACAGCACGTGACTGGCGCCCTTCGCCACCAGCGACAGCGCACCGCCATCCGGATCGACGGTGAGGCTCGCGCTCATCTTGTCGTACCAGGGCTTGTTCCGCAGCTTCCAGCGGAACTTGACGGTGAAGCGCGTCCCGTCTGGGGAAAACTTGGCGTGATTGAACCAGTAGTGATAGCGGTTGAGTGCATGTTGCAGGCGCCCGAGCCCAAGGCGCGGCAGCACGAAGTCCCGCGCGGCGGCCAGCGACAGGATCAGCTTGCTGTCCCCGGTGGCCAGATCCACCTTCCGGACACCCTCGTCGTCCGGGCAACGCGTCTCGAGCCGGCCGCCAGTCGTGCCGGTATAGCCGTATCCGGGCCGCAGCGCGTCGAGCCGCGCCATGTCGAGCGAAAGCCCGGTGATCCCGTCCGGCGCCACGGCATAGACCGGGCAGGGCAGGGTTCGCACCGCGCTGTTTTCGGGGCCGCCGTCGATGTCGTGGATCCGCGCGCAGAAGGTCCCGTCCTCGCGATCGTTCCAGATCATCCGCCGCGTGCCGGGGATCCATTGCGCCATCGGGCCCTGCTGCAGGCTGAAGGCGCGGCTTTCTCCCAGGGTCACGAAGGCATCGCCCTCGCCCAGATCGACATAGCCGACCCGCACCACGTCGTCCTTCGCCACGTCGCGGTTCATGAAATCCATGCCGTAGGCGGCGATGCGGCGGCTTTCGTCGTCGAAGATGGCGATGTCGTAATAGCTGTGCTGGTGGAACCGGCCCTCCGCCGTGCCATGGGTGAGCTGCCGGCAGGTCCACCCTGCGCCGTCCGGCATGCGCGGCCCGCTCATTTGCCGATGACCCTGCGGATCGCGGCCTTGGCCTCGATCATCGGCCGCATGAACGCATGGCGGCGGCGCATCTCGCGGACCTTGCCCTGCCAGTCGGCGGGCCGGTCACGCGCCGGATCGCGGGTGGCGAGGCTCTCCATCCGGAGCGCACCGGGGTTGTCGAAGAAGGCCACCACCTTCTCGGTGTATTCGCGGCCGGCCGGGGTCATCTCCTGGCTGTCGAGCCGCTCGCGCATCCGTCCGATCAGCCCGCCCGTCCATTTGTAGTGATGCACCAGGAACGGCATGGTGAAGAGGAACCGCGGATCGGCGAGCTTCCTGAACCGCCAGAGCGGACCACCCTGGGCGAAGCCGGGAGCCTTGCCCCCCAGACGCGGCCCTCCCGGATGCACGTTGTGGCCGCCGATGCCGGGCAGGATATCGCCGCGCATCAGCATCAGGTTCACCGATCCGCCCAGGTTCACGTTGCGGGTATGGCCGCCGATATGGTGACGCAGCTCGGTCTGGACCGGGAAGGTCTCGTCAAGCGCGCCATCGGATGGGGGCACCTCGGCCAGTCCGCCGCCCGCCGCCAGCCGGTCGACGAAGGGGCCCTGGACGATGTCGTGGCCCTCGCGCTCGCACCAGGCGACGATCTCCGGAAGCGGTGCCGGATATTCGTGCATCTCGTCCACGTCGGCCGAGACCACCCAGTCCGACGGGCCCGCCGTCTCCGCCTGCACCCGGCGACGCTCCTCCCACATGGAGCGGCTGGAATAGGGCGCGGACCAGTGGATGTCGCCGGGCACGCCATGGCGCGCGAGGATGTCGCGCGCCTGCGCCAGGCGCGGGCTGTCCGGATCGGTGGTCTGCAGGATGATGCGGAAGTTCGCGGGTGCGATCCCGAGTTCCTCGTAATGGCGCAGGAAATGCTCGAGATAGGGCAGGTCGTTTTCGACGCCCACGCAGGAAATCAGGTAAAGGGCCATGCCGGCTCTCCTCGGCTACTGGTTAGGGTCTCGAAGGCCGGTCCGCACCGCCGCAGTACCGTCGTAGTCTCTTCTCGAAATCACCTTCTTGCGAAAGGCCTAAATTCAGCCAATTTGCGCGCTCTCGTGCCGTCTTGTGGATATTCTGTGGAATCTACTTTGGTTCGATTTCCGGGCCGTGGAGAGCTGCGCAGATTATGAATGTTATCATGGCCGATCGGCGCATCCGGGTCCATTTTCGCCGGACGCACGTTAATAAAACCCGAAGACCATCCGATCGGAAGCCATTGGCGCGCCCATGGCCATGTCCGGCACGCGTCCGACTCTTCGTAGAGCAGCCGGATCGCCGCCGACCTGCGCTTGTTCGACGGCGCCGGTCGCAGGACGGGCTGTCGTTCAGCTTTACCATGGGATTTCGCGCCGATGGACCAAAGGCCGACCATGCTCTAACACCGGGCCCGACCCCGCAATGACGGCATGCCGACAGGAAGTGACGAGAAACGATGCGAGAAACGATGCGAGCATGCCCGTGAACGCGGACCATTGGCCCGAAAACCCGGACGTCTCGGTTCTCATGGCGGTCCACAACGGTGAGCGACATCTCGAGGCGGCCCTTCGCAGTGTCATGGAACAATCGCTGCGCAACATCGAGATCGTGGTGGTGGACGACGCCTCGACCGATGGCTCGCCCGACATGCTGGCCCGGCTGGCCCGGGAGGACGCCCGCATCCGGGTGCTGCGATGCGACACCAACCTGCGGCTGGCAGGGGCCCTCAACCACGGCCTCGACCATGTCCGCGCGCCGCTCGTCGCGCGGATGGACGACGACGATCTCGCCTATCCGCGGCGGCTGGAAGTCCAGAAGGCGTATATGGATGCCCATCCCGAGACGACCCTCGCGGGAACCAGCGTGGATTGGCTCGACGACGATGGCGCGCGGACGCGGCAGAGCGTGAGGTCGCGCGACAGTTTCGCGATCCGCTGGACCTGCCGCTTCGCGCTCAACATCACCCACCCGACGTTCATGTTCCGCCGCAGCCTGCCGTCGGGCGAGGCGGTGCGCTATGATCCGGAGATGTTCGTCGCCCAAGACTACGATCTGGTCTGCCGGCTGCTCAAGGCCGGCGGCGAGGTGGTCTGCCTGCCCGACGTGCTTCTGGCCTTCCGGCGCCACGGCGGTTCGATCTCGAAGACGAAAGGGGCCGATCAGCTCAGGCTGGCCAGGCGCATCTGCCATGATTTTCAGAAGCACGAAGTGCTGCCCGATCTCTTCGAGAAGCTGATGCCGATGCGCGACGCCTTCTACGACATGAGGCCACTCGACGCCGGTGCGGTCCGCGAGGTCTTCAACGCGAGCCGTGCGATGCTGGTTCACGACATGGCGGCCTACCCCGATCGCGTCGCATGGCTGCGCCGGCAGACAGCCCAATACGTCTTCTGGACGCTGCAGCGATGCAGGATGCCGGGCTCCCGGATCGCCGCGGCCTTCGCGCGTCACGCGCCCGGATGGCTTCCGGCGCTTGGCATGCGCATGCTCGAGACACACCGGATGTTGCCGAAGGCCCTCTATGTCGATCCGCCCGTTTGGCTGAAGTCCTCCTCGCCGAAGTAACCCGCCGGCTTGCCGCCGATGAAGCATCGCCCGATGTCGCCGAGCGGTGCGTTTCGTCCCGATCCGTCGCGCACCCGGCGCACCCATCCCGGCGCGCGCCGGGGGCGCCTCTTCAGGAACCGCAACAGTCCGGCCCGCGTGGAAGAAAAGAGTATGCGGATCCTCCCACGGCATGTGGCTGGCACCCTTCGCCACCAGCGACAGCGCACCGCCGTCCGGATCGACGGTGGGGTTCGCGCTCATCTTGTCGTACCAGGGCCCGTTCCGCAGCTTCCAGCGGAACTTGACGGTGAAGCGCGTCCCGTCGGCCGAGACCCTGGCGTGGCTGAACCAGTAGGGACAGCGGTTGAGCAGATGCCGCACGCGGGAGAGCTATGCGGAAATTCGGGTGACGCGGCCTGATCGAGCGGCGCGGTTTCGGTGGCATCTTGCCGGTGAGCCGCGAGATCGCGCCCGGCGGCAGGTTGGGCGCATCCGGGCCAAGCAGCGCGCTCTGGGCATCCTGGAAGTTCCCGGTCGAGATGCCGCGCCAGAGAACCGGCAGCAGCGTGTCGAGGCTGGGAGAACGGCGCGCCCATTCCGGCAGAATGCGCGACCTGAACCGGATCTCGTTCCGCGGTGGCGCATCGGTGGCCCGGTTGCGAACCTTATGCCGCCGAACCGGAATGGGCCCGATCCCGGTCTGGATGTTCCGCTCGGGGCCGGTGCGGTGATGGACGACGCGCTGCCGGCCGTCGGGCAGGCGCTCTTTCTTGCAAACTGCGCCACGAAACTCGCAGCCTCGGCCCTGAGCGCCGCGGCCAGCATCTGGCTCGATGACCGGTCCGGGCCGGTGACGCGGGGTGATCGTGAAGCGGGGTGATCGGGATATCGTCTTCCATGGCGTATCGCTCCTTCGGGAGGGTCTGCCAGGCTTCGACACCCGCCACGATATGCCGCCTTCTCGGGCCCCCATTACCCGGATGGGGCCTGAGCTCGGCAAAACCGACGGCAGACCTTTCACAGGCGATGGTTCGAAGCACCGGATAGCGCTGTCTGCGCACGGACCCGTCGACGCCGCCGGCGGCTGGCATGGCTGCAGCGACGCTGCCTTTACGCTAGGTCATATGCTTCTTCCGGTTTTCGCTTTCCCGGCGTCCGCGACCGAACCCGGCTTCTTTCCACGGCCGCTATCCCGGCCGTCCCTGACCTGACCAGAAAGGTGGAAGCATGTCCCACACCGTCCTGTCCGGCGCCATGGCGACTTCCGATCCCTCCTCGCACGCGATGCTCGACATGATCGGCGCTCGAGGCGAAGGGTCGCTATTCTTGCAAGCGGCCGAAAAACAAGCTGCCCAGGCCCTTTCGGGGCGACAAGATCGCGCGCGTATATCGCGAACGGTGCAACGGGGACCGGGTTGGCAACATCGAGGTCCGCGATGTGCCAAAGGGTCAGCCGAACACGATCGGCACACCCGACGCCTGCCCGATCTGCTGCGAGAGGACGGCATTTCCGCTGGGCGCGGCCCTCGTCTGCGAAGGTGTGACCGGGTCGAGGGAACTGCCCTTCTTCGCCGTCGGCGATCGGCTGATCTGCGCTCCCTATTGCTGACCGGTCCTTTCCGATCTGCGCCCCTCCGGCATCCGCTCGGATGCCGACCAGCACGCAGGGGTCTCCGTTCGCCGTGGGACGATGCCATCGGGTCATCGTTCCGTCCTCGACCTTCAGAGCGGGCGGATGATCAGGCCCGCAGCCACAAGGCCTTGAAACGCGGCGTCGCTCGTCACCACGGTCAATCCTCTTTCCAGGGCCGTGGCGGCGATCATGCGATCGAACGGATCGCGATGGTCGCGTCCCGCATGCGTCCAGTCCATCGCCGCCGCCCGGGCCAGCGCCCTGGCATCCGCCGAGAGCACGGCGATGCCCCGCGCCTCGAGCGCGGCGATCTGTGGAGTCCCGAAACTCGTCCAGCTTGTCCAGACGGACCTTCTGATTGATCTCGAACAGGGAGACCGCACTCACCGCGAGTGTCTCCGCCGCCTCGAGATCGGACAGGATATCGTCGTCAAGCGCTCCGCGCAGAAGCTGAACGAACGCCACCGTATCGAGAATCACGGTTCTGGCACTTCAACCGCGTTCTGCGCCCCGCCCGTCCGCGTCTTCTCCCCGTCCTCCATGCCGTCGAGGTCGGCATCCGAAAAGTCCGGGATCTCCCAGTCCACCCGACAGAGCGCGTCGAGCGACGCCGCATCCGTCACCTCGAGGCCGATTCCGGCAAGATGGCGACGGGGCACCTTCACGCCCAGGCCGCGCGCCAGAGCCCGCCGGGCCGCCTCGCTCTGCGACATCGCATCGGCCCGCGCCCGCTCCTCAAGCGCCGCCTTCACCACCGGATCGACATTGCGGATCGTTAGGTGCATCGCAGAACCCCCGATATCCGTTCGAGGCAAACGTAGGCGCGCTTCGACCGGCGTGCAATCTTGATGGAAGACATGCGACTGCACAGCTAGGTTGAACCGACTGCAGGGGCGGATGCGTCGAGGATCCCTCGACCGCCTTCCACTCACCCCCAAGTGGCCTGACTGCTTGCCCGACGGTATAGCCCTCGATGAGGTCGGCGAGCCGCGAGAAGCCGCGCCACATGACGGTGGCTCCCGGCGGCGCACCGCTTCTTCGAGCGAGGTGGCCGCCG
>JBBQDX010000244.1:0-6800 GCA_038320125.1 Rhodobacterales bacterium
CGTCGGGGCCTGCAACTACGCTCGGAGGCTCAAGAGCCTACGCGGGCTCACGCCTTGCGAATTCATCGGCAAATGCTGGACCGAAGAGCCACAACGGTTCAGAATCGACCCAACCCACCACACTCCGGGACCGAACAACTAATCGCCGTGCGATCCCCCGTCAAACGGCGATCAGGACATGATCGCGCATCGCACCGGGCGCATGGGTGCATCCTTGGGTGGTTTTGCGCGCCCGCAGCCCGGACGGCGACGGCGATCGGCTGCGAGGAAGGGCGATGAGCGTTCCCTGCCAGTCGTCTATCTTGCCGCCCAGCCCATGCAGGCGGGCGATCGGCACGCGCCCTGACCCGTCCTCCAGAAGCGCGTTCGACAACTCAACAATCCCTTGGGATAACGGCGACTGAGGGAGCGTCCACTCGAAGCTTTGCGACGAGCTGCTGAAGGGCGCGTTGATCTGCGCGCTCTCCGAGGCCCCGTCATGATCGAGGCATGGCGCGTCCACCACAATACGGTGCGACCCCGCTCCTCCCTGGGGAAACCGCACTTGCCTCGTTCGATGTGACTCGACAGGCCGTCGCAGTCCCTCCAGAACTGGCGTCAGCCCACTGCCGCGACCAGATGGCCGTTGGCGACCTCCGTCATGCGGTGACGGGCGACGGTAACCCCGGCTGGATGAACCGGGTACGGAATGTCGCCGGACATGCGGGGAATGACCGCGCGGACCACCCGCGGATCGGCCACCGGCACCGCGTCCATCAGCCGTCTGGTATAGGGGTGCCGTGGATTGCCGAGTATCTGGGCGCGACTGCCAACCTCCACGTTCTGACCCAGATGCATGACCGCGACCCGGTCCGAGATGTTTTCGACCACCGCCATGTCGTGACTGATGAACAGCATGGCGATGCCGGATTCCTCCTTCAGGGCGCGCAGCAGACCGAGGCCCCCCCTGCACGCAGGCATCAAGGGCCGACACGCTTTCGTCGGCGATGATCAGCTTCGGTGTCAGGGCCAGGGCGCAGGCGATGCAGATCCGCTGGCGTTGCCCGCTGGAAACTTTGTGGGGATATTTGTGGAGCTGCGCCACGGTCAGGCCGACCTTTTCCAACAGCGCCGCAGCACGGTCGCGGCGGCTCCTGGCGTCGCCCTCGCCGTGAATCAAGAGGGGTTCGGCGATCTGGTCGCCGGCCGTCATGCGCGGATCGTGCGCCGCCATCGGGTCCTGGAAGATGATCTGCGTGGCCGCGCTCAACCAATTGCGGGCTTGTGCCGCCATGGTTCCGACGGTCTGGCCGTCCACGCGGATCGTGCTGTCGTGAGGGACGAGGCCGACGATGACGCGCGCGATGGTGGACTTCCCGCATCCGGACTCGCCGACAAGGGAGTACGTCTCGCCCGCGCCGATAGCGAAGCTGACCCCTTCGACCGCGTGGATATGATGCGTGACGCGGTTCAGGATGCCGCCGCGCAGGTCGAAGCGCACGGCGACATCCGAAAGCTGTGCCGCGACTTCGCCTGCGGGCACGGGCACGGGCACGAAGCCGACGCCGTTGCCCATGCGCGGGACGGCGGCCAGAAGGGTGCGGGTGTAATCCGCCTGCGGTGCGGCGAAGATCTGGCGGACCGGTCCTTCCTCGACCATGCGCCCCGCCTGCATCACGACCACGCGGTCGGCCATCTCCGCCACCACGCCCATGTCGTGGGTGATGAGGATGATCGCCGTGCCGAGATCCTTCTGGAGATCGCGCAGCAGGTCCAGCACCTCGCGCTGGACCGTCACGTCGAGCGCGGTCGTGGGCTCGTCCGCGAGCAGCACGCCGGGGCGCAACGCGATCGCCATGGCGATCATCACGCGCTGGCGCATGCCTCCTGAAAGCTCGTACGGGTACTGCTTCAGGCGCCGCTCCGGCTGGGACAGGCGCACCGCCCGAAGGGCCTCGAGCGCGCGTGCGCGCGCCTCGGCCCGACCTAGCGGTTCATGCGCCTCGATGGCCTCGACCAGTTGCGTTCCGATCGTCATCACCGGGTTCAGCGAGGTCATCGGCTCCTGGAAGATCATCGCGATCCGGTCGCCCATGATCGCGTGCATCCGCGCCTCCGACAGGCGCAGCAAGTCCCGGCCGCCGAGCGTGATGCTGCCACCGGTGACCCGCACTGCGGGCGGCGGCAGCAACCCCATGATTGCGAGCGAGGTGATCGACTTCCCGGACCCGCTTTCGCCCGCGATGGCCAGCGTCTCGCCCCGGTGCAGGGTGAAGCCGAGATTGCTCACCAGCGGCTTCAGCCCCGCCTCGGTCCGAACGGAGACGGTCAGGCCCTCGACACGCAGGACCGGCATATCAGGGGCCATGACGGCCCCGGATGCTGTTTCGGCGCTCGCCGTCATTCGAAGACGCAGCGCGGAAAGTAGAAGCTGACGACCCAGTTCGGCCTGTCCACAATCTCCGAGATACGAAGGTCGCCGCAGGTCGATACCAGCATGTAGGCGTCCACCGCCGCCATGCCCCGCGTGGCGCAAAGGTGGTCGACCATGCCCGCCACCGCGTCGCGGCTGGCCGTCATCAGGTCTGGACCGATCCCCGTTGTCACCTCGTAGCCCTTGGCGTCCAGATGGCGCGTCACCGGACCCGGCGTGGTTAAACGAGGCGTCTTCAGGTTCGCGCCCATCACCAGATCGAGCGTCAGTACGACATCCATCGGGCTTTCGATCGCGGTGCCGCAGACCTCGCCGTCGCCCTGCGCGGCGTGGGTGTCGCCCACGCTGAACAGCGCCCCCGCCACCTCGACCGGCAGGTAGAGCACCGTGCCCGCAGCCAGATCGCGGATGTCGAGGTTGCCGCCGACCCGGCGCGGCGGGACGACGCTGTGCAGCCCGGGTTCGGCCAGCGCATTGCCGATGGTCCCCGCAAAGGGCTTGAGCGGAACGCGCGCCTCGCTGCCGAAGAGCGCGGGCTCCATGGTTTCGGCATCGTATTTCCAGATCGTCAGCGCGGGATCGGGGAACTGATCCGCGAGCAGCCCGAAACCGGGAATATTCGCGGTCCAGCCGAAGCCGGACCCGTCGCGCAGTCGCGGCGCGAAGCTGTCGAGCGTGATCTTCAGCGCGTCCCCCGGCTCGGCCCCTTCGATATGGATCGGCCCCGAAACCGGGTTGATCTTGCCGAAGTCGAGCGTCGCCACGTCGGCGACGGTCGAAGACGGGCCAAGCTGGCCCGCCGAACTGTCCTGACAGTGAAACAGGACCGTAGCGCCCGGCTCCACCCTTTCAGCCGGGACAAGCGAGTTGTCCCAGCCGAAGTGGTGCTGCGCGCCGTGGATGGTGTAGTCGCAGGCATTACACATGATTCACTCGGTCACGTAGACGTAGTCGTAGTTGACCGGGATCGACACCGGATCGACGTAGAGCGCATCCGCGCCGCCCATCCGCTCGGATTTCATGGTGTAGCGCTGTTCGTTGAACACCGGCGCCCAAGGCGCGTCCTCCATGATCCTCGTGTAGATGTCGGACCACATCGCCAGACGTTCCTCCGTCATTGCGGGATCGACGATGCTGTCGGCCTCTGCGGCCATCGTGTCCAGCTCCTCGTTGCAGTACCACGACCAGTTCCAGCCGCCCGTGACCGCGCCCGCACAGCCCAGGATCGGGCCGAAGAAGTTCGACGGGTCCGGGAAGTCGGCGATCCAGGCCATGCCACCGGACCGGATCATCGGGGCCTGATCAGCCTCGCCGCCCGCGGCGATCACGTTGGCCTGCGCCAGAGACTGGATTGAGGCGTCGATCCCGATCTCCGACAGGTCCTGCTGGATCGCCTGCGCGATGCGCGGGTTGGGATCGGTGTTCATGACGTAGAGCTCGGTCTCGAACCCGTCTTCCAGCCCCGCCTCGGCCAGCAGCGCGCGCGCGGCTTCGGGGTCGTACGTGTAGCCCTCATACGCATCCGCGTAACCCGGCATCGACGGCGGCAGCGGCTGGTTGGCGGGCACGGCGCGACCGTTGATGATCTGCACGATCCGGTCCTTGTCGATCGCCATGTTGACCGCCTGACGGACCTTCACGTCGTCGAACGGCTCCATCTGCGTGTTCATGGTGATGTAGCCGGTGTGCGGCTGACCGCCTTCGACCACGCGTTCGGCTTGCGCGGGATCGCTCATCACCTCGACGAACTTCGCGGGCGGGATGCCATCGCCCGGCACGTCCACCTCGCCGTTCTGAAGGCGCAGCAGCGCCACGATCGGTTCCTGCCCGACCTTGAACGTGATCTGGTCAAGATAGGGGACACCCTCGCGCCAGTGGTTCTCGTTCTTCGCGAACACGAGGCGCTGGCCGATGGTCCACTCATCCAGCTTGAAGGCGCGGGTTCCGACCGGCTCCTTGCCGAAGTCCAGGCCCGCCGCCTCGACCGCCTCTTGCGGCACGACGGAAGCGAAGTTCAGTGCCATGACATGCAGGAAGGTCGCGTCGAGGCGCGAGAGCGTGATCTCGATGGTGCGGTCGTCGACGACCTTCACGCCCTCCAGCGTGTCCGCCGATCCGTCCATGACCGCGTCGAAGCCCGCAATGGACCCGAAGAACCCCGCGCCCGGGCTCTGCGTCTCCGGGCTTGTCACGCGGTCGGGCGAGTATTTTACGTCCTCGGCTGTCATCTCGCGGCCGTTGTGAAACCTGACGCCATCGCGCAGCGTGAAGGTGTAGGTCAGGCCGTCCTCGGATACCTCGTAGCTTTCGGCAAGGCCGAGCCGAAGCTCGGTGGTGCCGGGAACGTAGTCCATCAGACCGTCGAAGATCGACTTGATCATCGACCAGTTCTGCCAGTCGTAGCCGATGGCCGGGTCGAGCGTGGCGACGTCGTCCTTATGGGTGACGGTGATGTTGCCGCCAAACTTCGCGTTCGGGTCCGGATATTGCTGCGCCATGACAGGCATGGCGAGAGCGGCGATCAGGGCTGTAGAGGCTAGCAGTTCTTTCAACTTGGTTCCTCTTGTTGCGTCAGCGGGTCCGGATCCGGGGGTCGATCAGGGGTGCCACGAGGTCGGCCAGCAGATTGCCGACCATGATGGCGAAAGCCGATACGAGCGTGACGCCCATGATGATTGGAACGTCGACGCGCTGGATCGCCCGCCGGGCACGCTGGCCGATGCCGGGCCAGCCGAAGACGCCCTCGACCACCACGATGCCGCCCATGAAGATCCCGATGTCGATCCCGATCATCGCGATGATCGGCAGGATCGCGTTCGGCAGGGCGTGGCGCAGGATGACGCGGCCGCGGGTCAGCCCCTTGGCGCGGGCGGTGCGGACGAAATCGGTACGCAGCACCTCGACCATGCTGGACCGCATCATCCGCGCGTACCAGCCCGAGCCGAGAATGCCGAGCGTCATCGCCGGCAACACCAGGTGGGCTGCCGTGCCGCAGCCGCCGATCGGGAACCAACCGAGTTTCACCGCGAAGACGTAGAGCAGCAGCAGCGCCACGACGAACTGCGGCGCGCTGACGGTGACGAAACTGGTCATCATCAGCCCGTTGTCCACCACCCGGCCCCGCCACAGGGCGGCCGCGACGCCCATCGTCAGGCCGATCACAAGTTCTGCCGCAATCCCCGCCGCCATCAGGAGCAGGGATACCGGCAGACGCGCCATGATCAATGTCGCGAAGTCGGTCTTCTGCGGGTAGACCCCACCTTCGCATCGATCATCGAGGCGTTGGCGACGTAATGTGCGCTACCGGCGAAGTTGCACGTCCGATTGGTCTGCGAGGTGGACGACGGCGTCATGGTCCTGTCGTTCGTGATGACCGCAGAGCAGCCCCGGCCGGGTCTCGAGATCGTAGTCCCGAATTGGCTCGGGCAACGTCCCGGCCGCGTAGCGATCCAGCCGGTCCTGCGTCGGGTCGTAGGGCCGGAGCGGAGCCAATGGATGGCCAGATCGCCGACGAAATTGTCGGGATGCATCTCGGGCGGGGCCTCTCAGACGAAGGCTCCTATCTTCTTGCGGTAATCCTCCCGCGGCCGGTGGGTGACCCGCGTCGGCTTATCTACCTCCGCAGTCCAGGGGGCCTTGTTCCCAAATGTCGAAGTAGAGCGACAGCTTCGGATGCGCCCGGTTCCTGTGCTCGATCACATGCCGTTTATGGAACCCGAACAGCTGCTCGAACGGGTTCGCATGCTTCTTCCCAACGTTCACGCAGCGGCACCCAGGTCCATGTCCATGGCTCGTCGTTGCGGAACACGTCGCTCGTGTACGGATAGGTGCCGCAGAAAAGGGACGCGCGCGATGGCGCACAGGACAGGGAGGTCACGTACATTTTGGGGAAGGCTGCTCCTTTGTGTGCCAAGAAATCCAGGTTCGGCGTTTCGATATGATTGTGACCAGGCGCGGCAATCATGTCGAAGCGTTGCTGATCAGTCATGATGAGAACTGTATTCGGCTACATCCGGATTTCCTCGCCATAAGCCGCGACTTCGCATTCGCTTCAGGTATTCTGCCTTCGTTTCGACATCCTCGATTCTTTCCGCGGTTGCGATCAACAGCCAGAAAATCCATGCGTGCGTCAGTGTTCAGTTTGCGGTCACTTTAAACAGCTCTCCTTAAATTCTTACTCCCGCCCTCGCCCTCCCGCAACTCCTCCAGGCTCTGCAGCCCGAACATCACGAGGAACCCTTGCGTGGTGACCAGCGTCTGCGGCGCGCCGGGCGTCGGGCTGCGCGGCCCGGCGGCGATGACGTCGTGGGCCATCAGCCGGCCGATCACCTCCGTGCCGATCCGGCGGCCGAACCACTCGGCCAGCTCCGCCCGCGTCACCGGCTGG
>JBBQDX010000245.1:0-6799 GCA_038320125.1 Rhodobacterales bacterium
GGAAAGCGCGTGCCCGGATCGCTGGCCAGACAGAAGACTTCGTAAATGTCGCTCTCGCGGTCGCCGATATGGACGCAGCGGTCCGGCGCCCCGATCAGCCCGGTCGATCGGCGGAGATCATCGAGCCAGCGGACGCTCTCCTTTTGGTCGATCGGCACGCGGGTCGGGTCGATCTTCCGCTTGAGCGCCGCCGTGCCCCTGAACCTCGCGCGCGACCGGAACTTCACCGCCGTCAGGCCGAGCGGCAGGCCATCGGGCGTGACGGCAAGGCTCGCGTGCAGGAGCAACCCGCAAAGAACGTGCTGCCGGAAGCGCCCGTCCTGCTCCTTGCGCCCGGTGGAGGTCCTGGTGAAGCCGATCTTCCCGGGCGCCGACCGTGTGACGGAAAATCCTGTCGTGTCCCGGAGCACCGGGATGGGTCCGTCCGTGGCCCGCACGCGCAGAGCAGAGCAGAGCAGAGCGGAGCGGAGGCCTGGAAATGGCCCGACAGTATTTTGTCCTCTCGCTCATCTTCTCATTCGAGAAGAAGCGGCAGGCGGCCTTCGTATCGGCCCGATCCCGAACCGCCGTAGTCAGCGACTTCCCGGGCCTCTCTCCCGTCGCTGCCAGCATCAAGCCCAGCCGTCTGTTCAGCCGAGCGTCCTCGAGACCGCGGGCGGCCGTCTCCTCTTCCCCCAGGATCCCACGTCGGCACCTGCTCGATTGCGGGTGCCGGACATTGTTGGTGCCGGACAAGGAACCACAACCGATTCGCCCCGATCAACATGGAGAACGCCAGCGGCGACTCGTGGGTGGTTGAAAGCGACTCTCGGAGGGTTACTCCCGGGTGAAGGACTTGCCGGCCAACGGGCCGCATCCGTCTTCGGATCCCTCCACCGCGGAGAGGCGGAAGCCGGTCGGCTCGAAGGCGATCGAGCAGGTCATCGGGAAGGTGTAGCCCTCGGCCGGGGTCTCGACCCCCTCGAGCGTCAGGCGCTCCTCCTCCAGGGCGAAACTCCCCGACATCTGCGCACCGCCCTCGGGGGTGAGGGTAAAGCCGCCCTCGGCATCGAAGGTCGCGGCGACGCCGTCGGCGGCGTAGGAGCCCGCGTCGAGGCCGACGGTGCGGCGTCCGGCGATGGAGGACCCTTGGGTCTGCAACTCGGAAATCCGGGCCTCCATTGCCTCCAGATCCTCGGACCGGCCCGCCAGAGTCTGCGACAGGTTGGTCACATCCTGCTGGAGCGCATCGCGCTGTGCCTGCGCGGCAGCGGTGTCGCCCGCCAGCTCTTCGCGGCGCGCGCTCAGTTCCGTCACCGCGGCGGCAAGCCCGTCGCGCTCCCGGCCGATCGCGGACAATTCCTCGCGCGCTCGGTCGAGTTCCTCGCGGAGGGCCGCGTCGGCCGCGCGCGCCTCCTGAACCTGCGTTTCCGACTGCGCGGCCCCCTCCGACAGGGAGGCCGCTTCGGCCGACAGCGCTGCGACGCTCTGCTGCAGCGCGGCTTCCTGAGTCCGGGCTTCCTCGAGACGCGCACCGACGGCGGCGAGTTCCTCGGTGCGCGCGGCAACATTGCCCTCGGCTTCCGCGATGAGTTGTTCCTGATTGGCGATCCGCTCGTCGATCGGGGCGATTTCGGCCCGCAATTGCTCCAGACGCGCCGTCTCCTCGGTCAGGGCCTGTCCGGTCTGCTCGAGGTCCGCGCTCCGCGCCGACAGTTCGTCCTGCACCGACTGGCGCTCCGATGTCGCCTGATCGAGGGCCGTCCGGGTCTCGTCGAGCTCGGCGGTCAGCGTCTCGAGAGTGCCGGTCGCCGCCTGCTGGGACCCAAGCTGCTCGGAGATCGCGATCCGGCCTTCCTCGGCCGTGCGCAGCCTCTCCTCGAGATCGGACCGGACTTCCGCGCGCGAGACCACGAGGAAGATCACGCCGATCCAGCCGAGGATCGCCGCGACGAGCAGGATGAACGTAATCGGGCGTCGCAGTTCGTCCCGTATCCTCGAAGTCGTCGCCATATCCGTTCTCCCTGACGTGTCGGTCACAATGTATCGCATGGCCTCGAAGTTCCGTCACCTGTTCTCGCAATCTCTCGGGTTGCCGTTGCCTCTGCGCGAAACCTGTCCGAACCTGGTGTCTGGGCCCCTTCTCGCGCAGATGTCGGCGACGATGCCGGTGGATGCCAGCGTTTCCGCGAGCCCGGGGGGCCGGCGTCGCGGCGCGGGACACGCCGGACAGTTAGAATCCGGGGCGCCGCGGGACGCGCGACGTGTCGCTGGCAAGGCCGAACGATCCGGGGAACGTCAACCGGACCGTCTCCTGCGGCCCGGTCGCGGGTGCAATCCTGTCAATGGGAAAGCCGGGGTTTACCGGGCAGATCGCAGCGAAGCGGAATGCGCCGGCGGTCCCGGATGCTGTGATGCGGACCGCGAAGGCCATTGCGACCCGCCGACAGACCCGCATCACCCAATGGGTCAAAGGCCGGTCTATCCGCCCGCATCGCCTGCGACCCCTCCGCGCCGCGGCCTCGGTCCCGAGAGAAGACACGACCAAGACGATCTCGCAGGTCTTGGGCCGGCGACATTCAGGGGGGTGGCGAGGTTCGGCGAGGGGAGGCCCGCCGGGGCCGCGCTGAAATGGACGATCCGGTTTGCCGCGACCGCTTGGTGCCATGAGGCCGGCAGGGTTGGGCGCCGATGCCGGGGGGCGTCTCGTGAACGCTTCCCGCGACCGCTCCATGGACGCTTCCGGCACTTGATCTCGAAGCTGGCGATGCGCGACACGATCACCGCGACGGGCGCCTCCGACGTTTCGGTGCCGGAGCCAGGTCCCGGCTGATTGCGCAACGATGGCGGCCGCCCGGCGGATTGCGGGCGGACTGTGCTTGCCGCACCTTTGCCCTACTCGGCCGGAATCGATCGCCGCATCCCGTCCCTGATGTCGGCCAGCGCTTCCGCCGCGATGGTGAAGGAGCGTTTGCGCGCCGCGTGATCGTGGATCATTCCGGTCACCAGCATCTCGTCCGGGCGGTACCGTGCCACGATCGCGGCCAGCTCGGCGCGCACCGTCGCGGGGCTCCCGACTGCGGAGCAGGACATCGCCGCCTCGACCTGCGCCATGACCTGCGGGGGAACTTCCGACGACGCGTCCTCGACGGGGCGGGGCAGCTTTCCGGGGTTTCCGGTGCGCAGCCGCGCGAAGGCGAGAATCTGCGACGACCGGAGGAACCTGGCTTTGGCGTCCGTCTCGGCTCCGACGACGCCGGCGGCGACGATCGCATGGGGTTCGGCAGTCCATTTCGACGGCCGGAACTCCGTGCGGTAGATGTGCAGCGCCTGCTCCAGCATCTGCGGCGCGAAATGCGAGGCGAAGGCGTAGGGCAGGCCCATGTAGGCGGCGAGCTGCGCTCCGTAGAGGCTGGACCCGAGGATCCAGACCGGAACCCTGGTGCCTTCGCCCGGAATGGCCCTGACCCCCGTCTCGGAAGGCCCATCGTCGAGATAGGCGAGAAGCTCCGCCACATCCTGCGGAAACTGGTCGCCGCCCTGCATCGTGCGGCGCAGCGCGCGGGCAGTGTTCATGTCCGTCCCGGGGGCCCGGCCGAGGCCGAGGTCGATCCGCCCGGGAAAGAGCGAGGCGAGCGTGCCGAACTGTTCGGCGACCATCAGCGGCGCATGGTTGGGCAGCATGATGCCGCCCGATCCGACCCGGATCCTGCGGGTCTCGCCGGCGACGCGACAGATGACCACCGCGGTCGCGGCGCTGGCGATGCCGGGCATGTTGTGGTGTTCGGCGAGCCAGAACCTGTGATACCCTTCCGCCTCCGCGTGGCGGGCAAGATCGACGGTGTTCGACAGCGCCTCGACCGCGTCCGAGCCTTCCGAGATCGGGGAGAGATCGAGTAGGGAATAATGATGCATGGCTGGCCTCCGGGTCGGACATCATCTGGGAACGACAGAGGCGAATGCCAAGGCGTCGCAGCTGGTCGGCTCGACGCCCCTCCGCAAGATCGGACACCATCCGGGGTCCGGATGGTTGATTGGGGCGCTGCGATTGTCGCAAATCCGTCCGGCGGTTCTCACCGGGGAGTGGGCGTGGATCGAGGATCGCCGGTTGCGGATCTTCGGCGCCGGAGAATGCTCCTGCACCGCTATCACTGCGCCCGCGACGACCCCCGAGCCTGCCATGGGAACCGCAATCGACCTCGTCAAGAAATGCCGGTGCAACGGCGACCCTATCGGCGATGCCGTCAGGTCGGAGCCCACGAAGCCTCTATTGGCGGCCGAACCGCCTGAAGGCCGGAGTGCTGCGTCCGGACAGGCCGAGGTCGGACATCGCGCTCGAGGCGAGTCCGGCCTGCCGCGAAATCTGCCGGAAGTCGGGGGACGACCTCGATTTTGCCACCGACGCCTTCACGCGCGCCAGATGCCCGCTGACGCATCCCGGCATGGGGCCGTAGGCGTGCCACCTCGGGCCGCCGGTCGCGGCCGAGGGCCTCGCGTGGCCGGATGTGGTCCTGCCGCCGGACCGATTGTTCCTCGGTGGCGCGCATTGCTCCGACCTGACGGCAAGGCACGACGCAAGCAGGCGCACCGCTGGCGACAAGCACGGCGCTTCATCGAAGGATCGGTGGAGATACCCCGAGGCGCTTGCCGATCCGCGGCGGCTCCTTCCTCGTGGCGCCGCCTTTCGGGGGGGTCGCGGACATCGGCAGGCACAAAGCCCCCGCCGGCGACGCCCGAAAGGCGGCCCCGACTTCCGCATCGCGCGGGGACCGGGGCGCGGGGTCACTCCGCCGGGGCGGCAGCACCGCGCGGCATGTCGTCGAGCGCATCCTCGGTAATGATGCCCGCCTCCGGGTCGTCGAAGACGGCGATGTCGACCTTGCCCTCGCCCCTGGCGACGATGGTGGTCACGACCGCGTCGCCGGTGATGTTCACCGCAGTGCGGATCATGTCCATCAGCCGGTCGACGCCCAGGATGATCGCGATGCCCTCGATCGGCAGGCCGACCTGCGTCAGCACCATCGTCAGCATCACGAGGCCCACGCCCGGCACGCCCGCCGTCCCGATGGAGGCGAGGATCGCCATGCCGATCACCGTGAGGTAGCCCGCGAGCCCAAGGTCGATGCCGTAGACGTTGGCGAGGAACACGGTCGCCACGCCCTGCATGATCGCGGTGCCGTCCATGTTGATGGTGGCCCCGAACGGAATGCAGAACGACGCGATGCCCTTGTCGACCCCGACCCGCTCGGTGACGGAGCGGTAGGTGACGGGGATCGTCGCGTTCGAACTGGCCGTCGAGAAGGCGAAGACCTGCGCGGGGCGCATCTTCTTCATGAAGGTGACGGGGTTGAGGTTCGCCATGAGCTTCAGGAGGAGCGAGAGCGTGCCGAAGAGGTGCAGCATCAGCGCCAGGACCAGCGTGACCACATAGGCCATGACCGGAATGAAGAGACCGATGCCCTGTTCGGCGAAAGTCTTGGCGATGAGGCAAAAGACGCCGTAGGGCGCGAAGACCATGACGATGCCGACAACCTTCATCATCAGCTCGTTGAGGAACGTGCAGGCCTCAACGAAGGGCTTCGCCGTGTCGCCCATCATCAGCGTCGCGACGCCCAGGATGACGGTGTAGAAGATCACCTGGAGCATCTCGCCGCTCGCGAAGGCCGCGATCGGGTTGGCGGGAACGATGGCGGCGAACACGCTCCAGACAGAGGGAGCCTCCGCCGCGGTGACGCCGGACGTGTCGATCCCCTCCATGCTGAACCCGGCACCGGGCCCGATGAGCAGCGCCAGGACGATGGCCATGCCGATCGCGCAAGCGGTGGTGAATATGTAGAGCGCGAAGGACTTGCCGCCGACCCGGCCAAGCACCCGGATGTCGCCGATGCCGGTCACGCCGGTGATGAGCGAGAAGAACACGAGCGGGACGACGAGCATCTTGAGCGCGTTGACGAACATCGTGCCGATCATCGCGAAGAAGCCGTTGACGATCTGGGTGTCGACGAAGGCCGAGTCCATCATGTCGAAGAGGACGCCGACGACGATGCCGAGACCCATGGCGATCATGATCTTCGCGGTCAGTGAGAGCTTGCCGGAATCCTCCGGGCGATGGCTGTCTGTCATGTCATCACTCCAGCGAACATTTGTCGCAACTCTGACACATTCTGGCGATTCGACCAATATTTAGATGAAATGGGTGTCCCGAACCCCTCCGATTGCCACTGCGTCGGGCATCCGCTAGTCCACCGAGCACTACGGAGGCACCCATGTCGCTCAATACCTTTGGCCACCTGTTCCGCGTCATGACCTGGGGCGAGAGCCATGGCCCAGCGCTCGGTGCCACGATCGACGGCTGCCCGCCGGGCGTGCCGCTGGAGGCGTCGGACATCCAGCACTGGATGGAGGCGCGCAAGCCGGGCCAATCCAGGCACACCACGCAGCGCAAGGAAGCCGACGGGGTCGAGATCCTGTCGGGCACGTTCGAGGGCGTGACGACGGGCACGCCGATCCAGCTCATGATCCGCAACACCGACCAGAGGTCGAAGGACTATGGCGAGATCGCCGAGAAGTTCCGCCCCGGCCATGCCGACATCACCTACTGGCAGAAATACGGCGTGCGCGACTACCGCGGCGGCGGACGCTCCTCGGCGCGCGAGACGGCGGCAAGGGTCGCGGCGGGCGGGGTCGCGCGCGCCGTTCTGGCGGAGCTGCTCCCGTCGGTGGCGATCACCGGCTACATGGTTGCCATGGGTCCGCTCGACATCGACCGGGCGCGCTTCGACTGGGACGAGATCGCGCGCAACGATTTCTGGTGCCCCGA
>JBBQDX010000246.1:0-6737 GCA_038320125.1 Rhodobacterales bacterium
AAGACGGTAGGCCCGATCCACCACACCGCAATGCGCGCAGACCGGGCCGTCCGCCCAGAGCATCGCCTCGACGTGCGCGAAGGCGGCGGCTTCGTCGTGCATGCAAGGGGCGGAAAGAACGGACATGGCGGAAATCCTAACCTGTTGAGCTGGATGTACCTTCCGGCCGTTGGTGTGTCAGGTATATAATCGCCAAAATTAGGACGAAACCCATGCAGTCCCGCCGGGCGGCCAGAGGGCGCGGGTAGGGCCTCCGGGGCCTCGGCCCAAGCTTCCGGTCAGGATCGACCCTGCCATGGCCTCCCGTATCCGCGCCCGCAACGACCGGCCCCGCGATTGCACCCTGCGGGCTGGACAGGTCAACGCGATGACGTGGCGCCGACAACTGGCCGCCGGAATGCCATGTACTTGCGGGCCGTCCGGAACCGGGTTGCAGGTTCGGGAGAATGACAGGGATCCCGCGACGGGGTTCGGCGCGTTTGAACCGACCGCTACAGCGGCGCTGGTGCCGAAGCCGGGAACTTCAAGGTCGCGCCCGGCGAGAGGGTCGGCCAGGGGCAGGCGGCGTTCGGCGGGAGAATCGGCCATCCCCGTCCCGCCCTCCAGCCCTGTCATCTTCGGGAGCGCCGCACCCGGCATCCCCGTGCCGCCGGAAGCGGGCGGGACGTTCGAGACCGTCCTGAGCGTTCATGATCTCCAGCCTGCTCACCACGGGGGCCGCCCCGGCCATCCGGCGTCGCCGGCAGCCTCCTGCCAGTGCGCTCCGTCCTGCGCTCCAAGCGCGACTTTACCGACTTCTCGCAAGACCGGTCGGCGCGTCGGATCTTCCGCGAGCTCTCCTGCGGCACCCCGGTCGCTCCTGGCGCCGCTCGCGATCCCGGGCAGCGTCCGCACCGGTTTCTTCATGGCCGCCACGGCCAACATCTCCACGCCGTTCTCCGCCATCAGAACGACCGCCATCTGCCCCGCCGCCTCCTCAAGCCGGATGGCCCGCACGAGCATCCTTGCCCTTCATGCGGTCCGACCGCACTACGACGATGCCCGTATCGCGCCCGAGATGTTGGTGCGGCATTCCGGCACCCGCGGGCAGACCCTCGAGCGGCGTGCCCGGATGCAGCGGCAGACGCTGACGAGCGGCAGGACGAGGTCCGGAGGGCCGGGAAAGCGGAGGACAGGACCAGCCACAAGCGGATCCCCTCGATCGAATGACGGAGAAAAGCCATGTCTTCCCCGATCACCGCGCAGGATCTGCCAGATATGGAACGGTTGCGGCGGGTGCGAGGGTGGACAGGAAGACCTTTGGGCCGCGGTCATGCCGAGGGCGAGTTCAGTCGGTTTGACGAACCCGACATGGAGCAGGGTCGTCGGGCCCGTCTGCCACGACGGCGAAAAGCGCGCCCGTCTGGCTTGGTCCGACAGGACTGTCGCTGTCGCGTTCGAGCGCGTCGCCCAGGCCGTCCTTGCAGGCCGCCTCCTTCGGGGTCGTGAAGCCCCGCCGGCGACGCGCGTGGGGCCCATCATCTGGCCGGCATCGCCGCCCGCGATGCGGAAACTATCCTCCACCCCGCGGACTGAAGATTGACTTGCCATCCTCCCTGACGAAGGTCTGCCCTTCGATGCAGAAAGCGCCCTGCCCGGTCGAAACGACGATGGTCTCGCACGCGCGCTTGCGCCCTCGGGACGCTTTGGCAACCGACAGTCCGCCCGTCGCCCGCACTAGGGCCGCGGCGAAGCCGATCCGTGGCAGGTTCGATGGCGCCGTCACGCGTCGCCAGGCCGTGGGCTCGGCTCATGCCGCCTTCGACACGATCCCGGACAGGGCCGAGGTCAGGCGGTCCACCTGCTCGAGGGTGTTGTAATGCACCATCGAGACGCGCAGCACGCCGCCCGCGCCGTCTTCGCCCAGATCCTCCACCAGCCGGCGCGAATGGAAGTCGCCGAAGCGGATCGCGATGCCGTGATCGTCCATCGCGCGGGCCACGGCGCCGGACTCGAGGCCGTCGAACTTGAAGGCGATGGTGGGCACCCGGGTGCTGCGCTCGTTCACCGTCTCGCCGATCACGCGACAATCGTTGCGCGCGTTCAGCCACGACAGCAGGCGCTCCGTGAGCCTGTCCTCATGCCGGGTAATCGCGGCATAGGCGGCTGCGACTTTCGCGCGCCGATCGCCGGTGCCGCCATGGCGCGCGCCGAGGGCGGCGAGGTAGTCCACGATCCCGTCGGTGCTGTAGGCCAGTTCATAGCTGGGATTTCCCGGCTCGAGCTTTCCGGGCACTTTGTCCTTGCCGTAGAAATAATGATACACCCCGTCGAGTTCGCACAGCAGGTCGTATTTGCCATACATCATCGCGGCGTGGGGGCCGTAGGCCTTGTAGAGGCTGAAGACGTAGTAATCCACGTCCCAGGCCCGCACGTCGATCAACCGGTGCGGCGCATAGGCGACGGCGTCCACGCAGATCCTTGCGCCGCGGGCATGCACGAAGTCCGCGATCTCGGCGATCGGGTTCACGCGGCCCAGGATGTTCGAGGCATGGGTGACGCAGACGAGCTTGGTGCGCCCGGTCATCAGCGGTTCGAGGTCCTCGAGACGCAGACGGTAGCTCTCGTGGTGGAGCGGCCAGAACTTCACCGCCACGCCGAACTCGCGCAGCCGGTCCCAGGGACCGATGTTGCTTTCGTGATCGGCCATGGTGACGACGATCTCGTCGCCCGGCCGCAACTGGCTGCGCATCGCGGCCGCGAGCGTCTGTAGAAGCACGGTGGTCGAGGGGCCGAAGACGATCTCTTCCGGGCGCGTGGCATTCACCAGCGTACGGCCGGCCTCGCGCCCCTTCATCAGAGCCTCGGCGGCGGCCTGCGAGACGGCGTAGCTGCCGCCGATCTGCACGTTGCGCTCGAACAGGAACTCGGTGATCCGGTCGACCGCGCCCTTCACGGTCTGCGAACCACCGGCATTGTCGAAGAACACCCAGTCGTCGCGAAGCCCCGGAAACTGGCTGTGGACGAACTCCATGTCCAGCGGCTTGGTCGTGTCGATCATGTCATTCGTCCTTGTCAGTGGTTCAGCACGGCGCTGAGGAAGTTGCGGGTGCGGGTCTCGCGCGGGTCGCTCAGGACCTGGGCGGGCGGTCCGGTCTCGATCACCTCGCCGCCGTCCATGAAGATCACCCGGTCGGCGACCTGGGCCGCGAAGCCCATCTCGTGCGTGACGATGACCATGGTCACGCCGGTCCCGGCGAGGTCGCGCATCACATCGAGCACTTCGCCCACCATCTCGGGGTCGAGCGCCGATGTCGGCTCGTCGAAGAGCATCACCCGCGGCTCCATCGCCAGCGCGCGGGCGATGGCGACACGCTGCTGCTGCCCGCCCGACAGGTGCTCGGGATATTTGTCCGCCTGCTCGGCGATGCCGACGCGGGCGAGCAGCCGGTCGGCCTGCGCGACGGCGGCGGCGCGCGTGGCGCCGCGCACGCGGCGGGGGGCCAGCATGACGTTCTCGCGCACGGTGAGATGCGGGAAGAGATTGAAGGACTGGAAGACCATCCCGACTTCGGCCCGCACCTTGGCGAGCGCCCGACCCGGCATCACGGCAATGTCGTCGACGCGGATCTCGCTGTCCTCCGAGAAGTCCTCGAGCCGGTTGATGCAGCGGATGAGCGTCGACTTGCCCGAGCCGGAGGGCCCGATGACGCAGACGACCTCCCCCTTCCCGATCTCCAGGTCGATGCCCTTGAGCGCCTCGAAGGCCCCGTAGGACTTGCGCAGGTTCCGGATGCTGACGAAGGCGGACATTCAGGGGCTCCTCGCCCCGAAACGGCGCTCCATGCGGGAGACCAGGGCGACGAGCGGCCAGAGGACGGCGATGTAGATGATGGCGGCCCCGATCAGCGGGCTCGGATTGGCGGCCAGGGCCTGCGCCTGCGTCGCCTGCTTGAGCAGGTCGGGCATCGCCACGACCGAGGCCAGCGCGGTATCCTTGACCACGTTTATCGAATTGTTCGTCAGCGGTGGAATCACGATCTTGATCGCCTGCGGCAGGATCACGTCGATCATCGTCTGCCGCTGGCTCAGCCCGAGCGCGGCGGAAGCCTCGAACTGACCCTTCGGGATCGCCTCGATTCCGGCGCGGAAGATCTCGGCGGTATAGGCCCCCGAGACCAGTGTCAGGGCCGTCATGGCGGAGACGAAGGGCGACAGACGCAGACCCACGAACGGCAGTGCGTAGTAGACGACGATCAGCAGGACGAGCAGCGGGATGGACCGGAAGATATCGATGTAGATCCGGATGAGGATCCGCACCGGCGCCACCGCGTAGAGCCGGACCATCGAAAGGACGAGCCCGAGCACGAGGCCCGCGGCGATGCTTGCCGCGCCGAGCTGCACCGTGATCCAGAGCCCCGCGAGCAACATCGGCCAGACCCGCAGAAGCACCTCCGCGTTCAGGAAGGTTTCGAAGATGTCCATGAATATCCTTCGCGCGGGCGTGCCGGAAGGGGCCGGAGCGGCGCTCCGGCCCGGTTGCCCCGGCTCAGTCGAGCGTCGGCATCGGCAGGACCGCGACGGTCGAGGTCGTGGCCTCGGGCGTCACGCCGAACCACTTCTCGTGCAGGCCGGCCAGGACGCCCTCTTCCTTCAGCCCGGAAAGGATCTCGTTCACCTCGCCCGCCAGTTCGGCGTCCTTCGCGAACATCATCGAGTATTTCTCGCCCGTCTCGATGCGCTGGACGACGTCGAGATCCGGCTTGTCCTTCACATAGTAAAGCAGGGCGGGAATGTCCGAGATGTAGCCGTCGATGCGGCCCGCGGCCAGGTCGAGCATCGCTGGCGACAGCCCTTCGTAGCGACGGATGTCGGAGAAGCCGTACTCCTCGGCGTGCTCGGTGGCCCACATGTCTCCGGTCGAGCCGGTATCGACGCCGACGGCCTTGCCGTCCATGTCCTCGAGCGAGGCGGGGCCGCCGGCGGCGACGGTCAGCGACTGGTCGCTGTCGTAGTAGGGTTGCGCGAAGGAGACCGACTCCAGCCGTTCATCCGTTATCGTGATGGACGACGTGGCAATATCGATGCGGCCCGACTGGACCGCGGAAAACAGGCCGTTGAACGGAATGTTGACGATCTCCACCTCGGCCCCCAGGCGGTCCGCCACCGCGTTGACCAGATCGATCTCGAAGCCGACGAATTCGCCGGAGTCTTCCTGGAACTCCCACGGGACGTTCCCGATATTCGCGCCGACCGTGAGTTGCTCCTGCGCCACCGCGCAGACGGCAGTGCTCCCGAGGAGGGCCAGCGCGATGCCGGCCAGTTTCAGATGCGTTGTGATCATGGTCCACCCTGTCGTTGCGTGTTTTCATCGCACCGGCCATACCGGTCATACCGGCAGGCAACCACGAGTGCCTGCCCGTTGCAACAGTTTCGACATCGGCGACGCCCATGGCGGCGGGTGCCACACGAGAGCGAGCAGCACAGATGCTGGACAAGGCACCGGTCACCCAGACGATCGCACGGCTCCTGCAGGACATGATCAGGAGGGGCGAGTTCGCCAGGGGAGAGAAGATCCCGTCGCAGCGCGTCCTGTCGGAACGCCTGAAGGTGTCGCGTCCGTCGCTGCGCGAAGCGCTCCTCACGCTCGAGACGCTGGGGCTGGTCAGGACGCTGCCGGCGCGGGGAACCTTCGTCGTCAACCGGGACGCGGAGACGGAGCCCCCGACCGTCTGGCGGTATCACGACACCTTCGGCATCCGCGACGTGTTCCAGTCCCGCCTGCTGATCGAGTCCGAGCTTTGCCGGCTGGCCGCAGGGCACATCGGGCCGGTGGATCTCGACAGTCTCGACGAGGCCGCGGCGGTTTTCGAGGATGCCTGGCGACAGGGGGATCTTGTCGCGCATGTCGAGGCCGATCTGCGGTTTCACCGCACCATCGCTGACGCCGGCCCCAACAGGATGCTGCGCAGCCTCTACCACTCGGTCCAGCACCTGCTGACCGAGAGCCAGCGCCAGCCGATCCCGATGACGGCGCATGCGCGCATGACGCAGTCGATGCGGGAGCACCGGGAGATCCTGCTGGCCCTGCGCGCCGGCGACGCCATGCGCGCCGAGGCTGCCATGCGCGCCCACATCGAAAAGACGGCAGCTTGTGCCGGGGTGCGGCTGTAGCCTTGATTCCTGTCCAAGACGATGATCCGTCCGCCCGAGCGCAGCCTGCGGATCCCCTCGGCGAACCTCATCGGCGCGGCTGCATCGAGGTCGATCTCCCCTGCGAACCGGTCGTCGACCTGCGGGTGCTCGACGAACGATCTTCGCGCGATATAGCATATGGAGCGTGTCCAGCGACATTCGGATCTGGCCCGGGGGCGACATGAAGAACTGACCCACCTTCAGGTTGATGCAGTGACGGTTTCGGGTGTCGCAGCGGGCTTTTTCAAAATCCCCCTGCGACCCGTTTCGCGGAGGCGGTAGCAATAGCCCCCGATCGTGACGACAAGGCGGGGGTGGAGCAGCCCGGCGAGCCTTGCGGTCGCGACGACGGCGTCTTCGAAGACGGCTCCCCATTCGCCGACAGCGCGGTTCGACGTGACGAGCATGGCGCCGCGCTCGTAGCGGTCGTGTCTCGAATCTGGTGGAAATTCTCTGGCGGCGCGCTCTGGGCATGTGAATGGTCGTGCTCTCAGGCGGCGAGGTCAATGAACATTGCTTCGATGGGCTGAGACAAGGTTTCCCAGCCATCGATCTTGCGCATC
>JBBQDX010000247.1:0-6709 GCA_038320125.1 Rhodobacterales bacterium
CCGGACGCGGGACGCGAAGGCGTCGCGGCGGATGCTGGCGCTGGCGTTCGTGCTTGACGGGGGGAGCCGGGGGCACGCGGCGGAGAACTGCGGCATGGACCGGCAGACGCTTCGGGACTGGGTTCACCGCTACAATGCGGAGGGGCTGGCCGGCCTCTCCGACCGGCCGCTGCCAGGACGGACGCCGATGCTCGACTCCGGACAGATGAGCGCATTGGCGGCGATCGTCGAGGCGGGGCCGGACCCGGAGACCGAGGGCGTCGTGCGCTGGCGGCGGATCGACCTGTGTGCGGTGGTCGAGCGACGCTTCGGGGTTCGGGTTGCGGAGCGGACGATGGGGGCGATCCTCCACCGGCTCGGCTTCGCGAAGCTGTCGGCGCGCCCGCGCCACCCGCAGGGCGACGCCGGGGCGCAGGAGCTATATAAAAAACTTCGCCGACCTGGCGCGCGCGGCGCTGCCTGACGCCGCAAAGGGCAAGCCGCTGGAGGTGTGGTTCCAGGATGAAGCGCGGGTGGGCCAGCAGGGAACGCTCGCGCGGCTCTGGGCGCGCAAGGGAACGCGGCCGCGGGTGCCGAAGGATTGCCGCTACGCCTGGGCCTACCTCTTCGGTGCAGTCTGCCCCGCCCGCGCGACCGGCGCGGCGCTCGTCATGCCCTATGCGAACACCGAGGCGATGAGCGCGCATCTCGCCGAGATCGCCCGAGAAGTCGCACTGGGCGCGCACGCCCTGCTGATCCTCGACGGCGCCGGATGGCACAGCGCCAGACATCTCGTGGTGCCACCCAACATCACGCTGATGGCGCTTCCGCCCTACAGCCCGGAACTGAACCCTGTCGAGAATGTCTGGCATTTCCTTCGACAGAACCGCTTCGCGAACAGGGTCTTCGACAACTACGACGCCATCGTCGACGCCTGCTGCGATGCTTGGAACGATCTCCTCGCGGCCCCAGATCGCGTCGCCTCGATCACCTCACGAGAATGGGCACAGGTCAGCGAATGATGCCGTTGGTATTAAAACTCCGGGGCCCGCGCTCTACCCCCCTGCCCCGCCGGCCTCCGGCTCCACGCAGAGCACGATCCGTCGTTCAGGTCCCATCTCAACCGCAACCGCCTCGGCCAACACCGGGCGCAACCGCGTCTCGATGTAATGCGCCACGAACCGCGTGGGCGCAGCCAGTGTCACGGTGCCGCCTTCATCCGACAGCAAGCGCAGGGGCGCGAACCAGGCCGCGTGACCGGCCGGATCAACCAGCCGCAACCGACGCGACGCTGCCCGCCAAGTTCCGCGCAGCACGACCTCATCGGCGAGCACCGCCTCCAGTTGCGGCACCGCGACCGCCGGGCTTTCGTGCCCCGCCGCCATCCGGTCCACGAAATCGGTGCCCACCAGCGGCCAGAGTCCCTGCGCCCGGTGGTGTATCTCGACCAAGTCGAGGCGGTAGGCCCCTGCCCTGCTCCGCACCCCCTGCCGTACGCAGTTCAACCAGCGCGCCTCGATCCACGCCTTTACTTCGCGCTTTACCGTCCTCTCGGTTACTCCCCACATCCGCGCCATGTCTCGCTGGCAAACGCAAAGCTCGTCAATCCGCCAGTTATAGCGCGCCGTCACTAGTGCAATCAGCCGCAGCGCCGAGATCTGGGTCCGCGGCTCGCCATGCAACCCCAGCAGGCTCAGCGCCGTTAGTAGATCGTATTTCGCGACGCCCGATTGCGGGCCGGTCAGCCGCGTCCTGTCAATCTTCATCGCGTGCCCCTCTTTTCGTGGCTCGGCGTTCGGTCGATTCTGTCCTCTCGCTCATCTAGGCCCCAAGTCGCGTCTTCTGTCAACGGCACCCGAGATACGGGATATCCTAGTCATCATCCAAAATTTAAACTGATTTTGGTTAATATGGTTAAGGGGGACGCCGTGTGTCACCCTTTCGGCCCAGTGCTGTCCCCCATTTTGGGTTCGATCCGGTGGAATGCCGCCCTGTACCTGTCGCGCATTTTTTCGCTTTTTGGCCAAAGACACGATTTTGGATTTTGCTGAATCCTGCTTTTCGCGTTAATACGGAAATCAGTCCAAGGATCAAGAGAGACCAAAAATGCGCGATCACCACGACCTTCTGACCATGAACGAACGCAGTCTGTCGCAACAGGCCGCCGTGCGCCGCGCGACCTTCTCGCCGGGTGAGGTTAAGGCACTACGCCCGTTCTCGATCTGGGAGATCAGCCAGTTCATGTTCGACGTGCCCGCCGACACCCTGCGTAAGAAACTCGCCGACGACCCCTCCTTGCCCCAAGGCACGGTCGAGGATGATGGCCGCCAGCGCTGGTATAGCCTTGCCGAGATCAACGAGTTGCGCCGCCGCCTTCGCTTCCGGGGCCGCAGCCTGCTGCCCGAACGGCCAAAGGGCCGTGCGATGCGGGTGGCGGTCAGCAATTTCAAGGGCGGCGTCGGCAAGACTGTGGTTGCCCAGCACTTGGCCCATGCGGCGGCCCTCGACGGTTACCGCGTGCTTTGCATTGATTTTGACCCGCAGGCCACGTTGACCCATTCCATGGGGCTGGTTGAGATCAAGGAATGGAACACCGTTTGGGGCATTATGTGCCGCGATCTATGTCGCGAGGCCGACCGCATCACCGCCACCTACGACGATCCCGACGATTGCCCGCACCCCTCTTCCGACGAATTGCCAGACGACGTGCAATCCATCGGGTCACAGCGCGTGCAGGACTTCATCCAGAAGACCTGCTGGCCTACCATCGACATCGTGCCCAGCTGCTCTAACGCGGCTTTCGTCGAATTTGCTTCCGCACAATACCGCGCGCTTCACAAGGCTTGGACCTTCTTCGGCTGCGTAGCGCGCTACCTCGACGAATTGCCCGACGACCAGTACGACGTGATCATCTTCGACTGCCCGCCTGCGATCGGATATCAGTCTCTGAATGCTGCGTTTGCCTCTGATATCCTCTATATTCCCTCCGGTCCCGGCTATTGGGAATATGATAGCACCACCTCTTATCTGGGTCAGCTGGGCGACGCGATGGCGGACATTTCCGAAGGGTTCGCGGGGCTAGCCGAGGAGGCTGGTTTGCACTTGCCGAAAACTTTCCGCGACGTGCGCCTTTTAATGACCCGGTTCGAGGCGCAGAACCCACTGCATCAGGCGATGTCGGACGCGTTTTCGAACGTCTTCGGCGCCGATGTCTGCCGCAACCCGATCGAAATGACCCGCGCGGTCGAGCAATCGGGGCGATTCCAGATGTCGGTCTACGAGCAGGATTACCGGCAGATGACCCGCGAGACCTGGAAGCGCGCGCGGCAATCGTTCGACCGCGCCTATTTGGAATTCAAGGACACGGTTCTGTTGGCCTGGAAGCAGGACGGCACTAGGACGGGAGAGATGCAATGACCTCGAAAAACAAGTTTGGCTTTGGTCCGATGGATGCGCCCGAGGCCCACAAGCGCGACCGCGATCCCGGCCCGATGGGCAAGGCTGTGCGCGAAGCGGCCGAGAGTCTGCAAGAGAGTACCGAAGCCAAGATCGAGCAGCGCCGCCGCAACGCCGATGACGCGAAGGCGTGGCGGATAGCTAGCGAGGAAGGGCGGGTGCTGGAGTCGCTGCCGCTGGACAGGGTTCGCACTGATGCGCTGCCACGCGATCGGCTGGAGCTCGAAGCGGTGGCAAGTTCCGATGAGATGGAGGAGTTGAAGGCGTCGATCCGTGCGCGGGGCCAGCGCGAGCCGATCGAGGTCTGGCGCGACGGCGACGGCTACCAGCTTAAAAAGGGCTGGCGGCGCCTTACGGCCTTGGGCCAACTTCTGGCGGAAACGGGGGAGAATCGGTACGAGACTATCATCGCGCGTATTGAGGAGGGCGGCGCAGACCGGCTGGCGCGGTATGTGGACATGGTCGAGGAGAACGTGATCCGCGAGGACCTTACTTTTGCCGAGATGGCGCAGGTCGCCATCTCCGCCGCATCCGACAAGGGCGTAGACGAGCCGAATCCGGATGTGCTGATCGGACGGCTTTATAGCGCGCTGCACAAGACCAAGCGGTCTTATATCCGGTCCTTCGTTTACGTGTTGTCGGTGCTGGGCGACGATCTTCGCTGGCCCAAGGCGGTGGGCCGTGACCTGGGGGTGGACGTGGCGCGGTTGATCCGCAAGCAGGAAACGGTAAACGAGCTTCGCGAAGTGTTGGCGGAGGCCGATAATGCCGAGGCACAGAACGCGGTGCTGTCAGCCTTCCTCGCTGCGGCGAAGGCGGAGGGGGCGGCGAATTCCGCGCGGAGCCCGAAGCCCAAGCTCGAATTCCACATCGGCGGCCTGAAGGTTACGGCGCGGCAGGGGGAGTGCCGGATCTTGAGCGGCGATAACTACACGGAGATCCCGCGCGACCGGCTGGAGCGGGCGATCAAAGCGTTTGAGGCCGAGCTGCGGCGGAAGGCTGCGGTGCGCGGCGTATGAGGTTACCGGCCGGTAACTGGGGCAGGGGGGCATCACCGGGTTACCGGCCGGTAACCCGATTGCATTAGTTAATGATCTCAATACATTGCCACACCATTCTTGCGAATGGCGGCGATCTCCACCTGCGTGTCGCAGGCGGATGATGATGTGAGCAGGCAGTCGGGAGTTTCGTCCCTCACAGCCCCGCGGCTTTCGTCAGATTGACCCTGAACCTGTCTCGTCGGCGCTGGTATCTGCGGGTCATCTCGACGGAGGCGTGGCCGAGGTGTTTCTGGACGTGGGCCTCGGGGGCTTCGGCGTGGCTGGCGAGGCCGGCGCGGAGCGAGTGGCCGGAGAAGAGGGCGCGGCGTTCGGCCTCGGGCAGGTCGGCGCGCAGGCCCGCAGCCTCGGCGGTGCGCTTGACGAGGAGGGCGACGTGCTGGGCCGAGAGACGGGCGGGGAGGACGCGGGCTCCGTCGCGGGGGATGCGGCGGAAGAGCGGCCCGCGGTCGATGCGGGCGAAGCGCAACCAGGTCTCGAGGGCCGCGACGGGGCAGGTGGCCTCTGCCGCGCCGCGGCCGATCGCGACCTCGCGCCAGCCGGTCTTGCCGCGCAGGGTGACGAGGAGGCCCTCGGGGACGATCAGGGTCCAGCCGGTGCCCGCGCCGTCGCCGGAATCCGCCTCGATGTCGTCGCGGTGGCAATCGAGGCCGGTGATCTCGGAGCGGCGCAACCTGCCGGCGAAGCGCAGGAGGAGCATGGCGCGGTCGCGCAGGCCCCGCAGGTCGTGGGGCAGGGTGGCGATCATGGCGCGGATGTCGTCCGCCGAGACCGCGTCCTTCCGCACCGGGGGGCGGGCGTGGCGGCGGCGGATGCCGGCGAGGACGGTGGCGATGTGGCGGTCGACGCGGTCGAGGCGGTGGCCGCGCTGCGTGCAGCCCCAGGTGACGCCACAGAGGCGGCGCTCGATGGAGGCGACCGAGAGGCCGCCGCCGGCCGGATCCCGGCCCGTGCCTGTGCGCCCGCTGCGCCCGTCGCGGGGCTGCGGGGTGGCGAGCTCGGTGAGGTAGAGGCCGACGAGTTCGGGGCGGGGCGGGTCGGCAGGGGCTCGGCGCCGTGGCGGCGGCACCAGCGGGCCCAGGCGGCCCAGTCGACGGCGTAGGCGCGCCGGGAATTGTCGGAGACGGTGCCGGCCGCGTAGTCGCGGGCGCTCTCCGCGAGGCGGTCGAGGCTGCCGGAGCCGGGGACGGGCAGGGGGGGCGGAGGGGCCATGCCTGCGCCACCCGATGCGGGCCGCCCGCCCGCGCCGGCACCGTCCCCTCCGGCGCCGCCGGGGCCCGCGGCGGGGGATCCGGGGAGACTGTCGCCGGGGGCGTCGTCGTTGCGGGCGGTGTCGTCGGAAGCGTCGTCGTCGGGAGCGGTCATGGGGCGGAGGAGCTCGATAGCTTGGGCAGGGCCGGGGCGCGGGAGGGTTGTCGCGGGTCTATTCGATCAGTAGTGATAATCCAAACTTATCGTTTGCAACGGACGTCGGCGAGCTGCGGCGCTTTGCGGCCGATCAAGACCTCAGAACCGCCGCTCGGGTGATAAGCTTGCCACATGCCACAGGCCGCCTTCCATAGTCCGCCCCGCCCTTCAGACGCCCTCCTGCCACTTCCGCCCATGCCTTCCTGGCTACCGCGGAAAGGGCGTCCCGGGTGCGGCGGAACCGAACGAGGCAGAAGCGGCGCTTCAGGCTGGGCGGGGGACGTTCATCTGCATAGGCTTGCGACGTTGTGGGCGGGCGGAGTGCCGATGAGGAGGGTGCTGAACCGACTGTGCTTTCAGTCGGCAGTGGTGATAGGCTCAGCGGCGACGGGCTTGGCGCCCTGTCGGCAGGTGTGCGGTAACCGTTTGCGTGTCGAGGACTTGGCGCGGCTTTTGACAAGGTTCGCCGGGAAGTCCGTGGACGAGGCCCAGAGCATCAACCCGAGGACTCTCCGTAGATCCGGAGGAGAGACGGGGCTCGGATCAAGCTGCCTCGCCGATCGAACGAGCCATGCCCTGCCGCTTTGCATGAAAGCAGATCTCCGCTCTGGCAGGCCAAAGGCGAACCAGGCAGCTTAGAGTCAGGACCCATAAATTTCGGCGATTGTATATTTGGCGAACCCGCACGATGAAAGCAGGTTTGGCCCTCCGGCGCTCGGAGGGTTCAACAGGTGGCAGAGGTTTTTCACGTTCGCTATCGCGGCGGCACGGCCGACGAGCATGATATGCCCGCCCGACACTTGGCGGCT
>JBBQDX010000248.1:0-6689 GCA_038320125.1 Rhodobacterales bacterium
CATCGGAGGATGACCGGGCGCCAGAGGGAGACGACACATTGAGCGACCATGACAGGGACGACCACGTCGCCGCGCAACGACAGGCAGCACTCGACTATCACCGCTACCCGAAGCCCGGAAAGCTCGAGATCCGTGCGACCAAGCCGCTGGCCAACGGACGCGACCTCGCCCGGGCGTATTCGCCCGGCGTGGCGGATGCCTCGATGGCGATCTTCGACGACCCCGACACCGCCCGCGACTACACCGCGCGCGGCAACCTCGTGGCGGTCGTGACCAACGGCACCGCCGTCCTCGGCCTCGGCAACATCGGCGCGCTGGCCTCGAAACCGGTGATGGAGGGCAAGGCCGTCCTCTTCAAGAAGTTCGCCGGCATCGACTGCTTCGACATCGAGCTCGACGAGAACGACCCCGAAAGGCTGGCCGACATCGTCTGCGCGCTGGAGCCGACGTTCGGGGCCATCAACCTCGAGGACATCAAGTCCCCCGACTGCTTCGTGGTCGAGCGCATCTGTCGCGAACGCATGAAGATTCCGGTCTTCCACGACGACCAGCACGGCACCGCCATCGTCGTCGGCGCCGCCGCCACGAACGCGCTCAGGCTCACGGGGCGCGACTGGGCCGACATCCGCATCGTCTCCACCGGCGGCGGGGCGGCGGGCATCGCCTGTCTCAACATGCTCGTGACCCTGGGGGCCCGGCGCGAGAACATCTGGCTCTGCGATCTTCTCGGCCTTGTCCACGAGGGCCGGACGCAGGACATGACCGAGCAGAAGGCCGCCTTCGCCCAGCCCGGCGGCCCCCGCATGCTGGCCGACGTCATCGACGGCGCGGACCTGTTTCTGGGCCTCTCCGGCCCGAACATCCTCAAGCCCGAATGGGTGGCGCGGATGGCCGCGAAGCCGATCATCTTCGCGCTGGCCAACCCCAACCCCGAGATCGCCTACGACTTGGCCAAGGCGACGGTTCCGGATGCGATCATCGCCACGGGGCGCTCCGACCATCCCAACCAGGTCAACAACGTGCTCTGCTTTCCGTTCATCTTCCGCGGCGCGCTCGACGTCGGCGCGACCGAGATCAACGAGGCGATGAAGGTCGGCTGCGTCGAGGGCATCGCCGCCCTCGCGCGCGCCACCACGAGCGCCGAGGCCGCCGCCGCCTATGCCGGCGAGCAGCTCACCTTCGGGGCCGACTATCTCATTCCCAAGCCCTTCGACCCGCGGCTGATGGCGACCGTGGCCAGCGCCGTCGCGGAGGCCGCGATGGCGTCGGGCGTCGCCACCCGGCCCATCGAGGACATGGCGGTCTACCGCGCCCGCCTCAACGCCGCCGTCTTCAAGTCGTCGCTGATCATGCGCCCGGTCTTCGCCGCCGCCGCCCAGGTGCAGCGCCGCATCGTCTTCGCGGAGGGCGAGGACGAACGGGTGCTGCGCGCCGCGCAGGCGATGATGGAGGAGACGACCGACATTCCCATCCTGATCGGTCGCCCCGATGTCATCGCCACGCGGATCGAGCGCGCCGGCCTGACGCTCGACCCGGAGCGCAACCTGACGATCGTGAACCCGGAGAACGACCCGCGTTATCGCGACTACTGGGAGACCTACCACATGCTGATGGCGCGGCGCGGCGTCGCCCCGGACCTCGCGCGCGCCGTCATGCGGACGAACACCACCGCCATCGGCGCGGTCATGGTCTCGCGCGGCGAGGCGGATTCGCTGATCTGCGGCACGTTCGGGCAGTTTCTTTGGCACCTGCGCTACATCACCGAGGTGCTTGGGGTGGGCGGGCTGCATCCCGTCGGAGCGATGTCGCTGATGATCCTGGAGGACGGACCGCTCTTCATCGCCGATACCCACGTCCACGCCAACCCGACGCCCGAGCAGGTGGCCGAGACGGTAATCGCCGCCGCGCGACACGTCCGCCGCTTCGGGGTGGACCCCAAGATCGCGCTCTGCTCGGGGTCGCAGTTCGGCAACCTCGATTCGCCCTCCGGCCAGACGATGCGCGGCGCGATGGCGGCACTCGACGCGATGGCGACCGACTTTCAGTACGAGGGCGAGATGAACGCGGACGCCGCCCTCGACGCCGAGCTGCGCGGCCGCTTCCTGGCCGACTGCCGGATGGAGGGGCCCGCCAACGTGCTGGTCTTCTCCTCCACCGACGCAGCGGGGGCGACGCGCAACATCCTCAAGGCGCGGGCGGGCGGGCTGGAGGTCGGACCGATCCTGATGGGGATGGGCAACAAGGCCCATATCGTCACGCCGTCCATCACCGCACGGGGGTTGCTGAACATCTCGGCGCTCGCGGGGACGCCGGTGGCGCATTACGGGTGAGGGGGTGCTAGTGAGGAAGGTGGAGGTGTATGCTGTGAAAAAGGGTTTCAGAACAGCGTAACGGTTGCAGTGGAAATTATAAATCTTTAAGGAAAGAAAGATTCATGTTTCACCCGTGGGTTGGCGAGGATTTTGGTAGCCTCAATAATTACTTTCATGGTAACAAGATTTTGATGCTGGGTGAATCTCATTACTCATCGCTAGAAGATATTGGTAAAACTATACCTCATATGACACAGTCAGTGATGCAAAAGTATATCGATGATATACTACCGACGGGTATTTCTCGGACCTTTAATAATGCAGCGTGGGCTATCTCAGGACGCGATAGATGGCAGCTTAAAAACGCAGATGGCAGAGGGGAGAAGAACGTTTGGCAATCGATGGCATTTTAAAACTACATACCAGTTGTCTTGGCTGATACCGCACGTTCACCATTGAGGCCAAAGCCATTTCAATATGATCTTGCGGTCTCTCCTTTTGAGAAGGTTCTGTCTGACTTAAAGCCAGACTTCGTAATTGTTTGGGGGTTTACGCTATTTCCTAATGTCGTTAGGAGGCATGTTTGGAACCTCGATAACGACCCCGTAAAGAGCGAAAATGGAAACTGGGTAGATCGACGATCTTCCGACACGCGATTTATTAGGATGAAGCATCCAGGTTCGGCGTTTTCGCATCAAAAATGGGGTGAAACATTAGCAATGGCAATGGGAAAATAGTTATAGTTGCTAAGCAGGAGCTTAAAGCGCTTGGCAAAGCCGGAACAATTTGCCAACGCGGCGATGCTCCTGATGTTCATCTTTGTGACTCACTCGGCCATGCTGGCAGATGGCGGAAACTAGATGAACAGGATCTACCGGCCGAGACGTCTGGTTAGGGGGTGGCTCGGATCAGACGAACGTTCTTGGTTGGAGTCGTCCGCATTCCGAACATCGAACCACCGTAGCCGCCGACAACAGCCGCAAGACTACTCCTTCTTCACTTCCGACGACAGCTTCAGAACCCCATCCCCGTCCTCCTGCTCGATGTAGAGGGCCGGGTCGTCCTTCGACCCGTTGCGTGTCACCTCGGAGCCTTTCAGCTTGCGGGTGATCTTCCTGTCGTAAGTCTTCTCAACCTTGCCGGTCGCCGTGCCCTTGCCCCAGTCCCACTTGACCTTGTCGCCCACCTTGTAGTCGGCCATCGTCGCTTCTCCTCGCCATGCAGGGCCGAACAGGCGATCCGCCTGCAGGGTTCCCGCCCGCCTCGTGCGGCATTCCGTCCAGGTCCACGCGCGCCGCCCGGCCGTAGCTGTGTCGCGCCCATGGTCCCGGCGTCCGGAACCTATGGAAAGCGCAACCCAGTCAGTTCGGGCCGCGGCTTCGCACCTCGTGGCGCGCGACCGTCCGCAAATGCACTGCATCGGGCCCGTCGACGAGCCGCAAGGTCCGCAGATGCGCCCAGGACTTCGCAAGATCGGTGTCCTGCGACACGCCCATGGCCCCGTGCATCTGGATCGCCGCGTCGCAGACGGCCAGCGCCGCACGGGGGGCGACGATCTTGACCTGCGAGATCAGCGGGGCCGCCGCCTTCATGTCGCCGCCGTTCCGCGTCGCCTCGTCCATCGCCCAGGCCGCCCGCAGGCACATGAGCCGCGCGCCATCGACCGCGATCCGGGCTTCGGCGATCCGCTCCATGTTGCCGCCGAGGGAATTGAGATCGCTTCCGAAAGCCTCCCGCGCGGCACCGCGACGCACCATCAGCGTCAGGCATTTCTCCGCCATCCCGACCGCCCGCATGCAGTGATGGATGCGGCCCGGCCCGAGCCGTCCCTGCGCGATCTCGAAGCCGCGTCCCTCGCCCAGCAACATCGCGTCGAGCGGCACCCGCACGGCCGAATAACGAATATGCATGTGCCCGTGCGGGGCCTCGTCATCGCCGAAAACATGCATCCCGCGCAGCACCTCGACGCCGGGCGCGTCCGAAGGCACGACCACCATGGAATGGCTGGCGTGACGCGGCCCCTCCGGGCTCGTCCGGCACATCACGATATGCACGGCGCAGCGCGGGTCGCCGGCTCCGGTCGCCCACCATTTTTCGCCGTCGAGGACCCATTCGTCGTCTTCCCGCCGGCAGCGCATCGAGATATTGGTGGCGTCCGACGAGGCGACGCCGGGCTCCGTCATCAGATAGGCCGACCGGATGCGCCCCTCCATCAGGGGTTCGAGCCACCGCGTCTTCATCGCGTCGGTGCCGTAGCGGGCGAAGACCTCCATGTTGCCGGTGTCGGGAGCGTTGCAGTTGAAGACCTCCGGGGCGAGCCAGGAGCGGCCCATCTCCTCGGCGATCCAGGCGTAGTCCACCGTCGTGATGCCGGGGCCGCCGGGCAGATGCGTGCGCCAGAGGTTCCAGAGGCCGCGCGCGCGGGCCGCGTCCTTCAGCATCTCGAGGATCTCGCCTTGCCGGGCGCTATGCCTCCACCGGTCGCCGCTCCCGCCGGTCTCGGCGTGGAACTCCGCGTCGCGCGGCGCGATCTCGGCCTCCACCATCCGTGCCACCGCATCGCGCAACTCGCGCCCGCGGGGGCTCATCCCAAGATCCATGCGACGTCCTCCCTGACGCGCACTCTTGTCACCGGAGCCGGGGCGCGCAACCCTCGGCGGATGGATGGTTTGCCCGATACCCTCGCCGACTGGCTCGGTCCGCGCCTGCCGGGCCGCCCCCGCATCACCGGCGCGCGGCGGTTCGCCACCGGGCAGTCGAACCCGACCTGGGCGCTGGAGACGGATGCCGGGCCGCTGGTGCTGCGCGCCAAGCCGTCGGGTGTCCTGCTGCCCAAGGCGCATATGATCGAGCGGGAGTTTCGCGTGATGGCGGCGCTGGCGGGCAGCGATGTTCCGGTGCCCCGGATGATCCTGCTCGAGGAGGGGGAGAACCCGCTGGGCCGCGCCTTCTACGTCATGGAGCATCTGGAGGGGCGGATCTTCTGGGATCCGGCGCTGCCCGGTGTGGCCGACCGGGGTGCCATCTACGACGCCATGAATGCGACCCTCGCGGCGTTGTCGTCGCTCGACCCGGCGGCCATCGGTCTTGGCGACCATGGGCGACCCGAGGGGTATTTCTCGCGACAGGTGGTGCTCTGGACGCGGCAGTACGAAGCGGCGGTCGCGCGGCCGGACGCAGACATGCTGCGGCTGGGCGACTGGCTGGCGGCACGCGCGTTCCGGGACGTCCGACCCGCGCTGGTCCACGGCGACTTCCGCCTCGACAACATGATCTTCCACGCCTCCGAACCCCGCGTCATCGGTCTGCTCGACTGGGAACTGTCGACCCTGGGCCACCCGACGGCGGATCTCGCCTACCAGGTGATGCAGTGGCACCTGCCGCACGAAAGCCCTCTGCGCGGACTCAAAGGCGTGAATCGCGCGGCACTCGGCCTGCCGTCGGACGATGCCTATGTCGCGGCGATCTGCGCCCGCCGCGGCATCGACGGCATCGGGGACTGGAACGCCTGGCTGGCACTGTCGGCCTTCCGCCTCGCCGCGATCCTGGCGGGCGTCGGCGCGCGGGCGGCGGCGGGAAATGCCTCTAACCCGGAACAGGGCGCGGCCTACGGCCGGATGGCGCCGCTGCTCGTCAAGCTGGGCCTGGGCTGGACCTGAGCCGCCGCGGCCGCGAGGTTGCGCGCCGGTCTGCCGATTGCCGGCTGCGACCGGAAGTGGTCGGCGGAAGGAAGACCCCGATCGAAGGCCTCGCCGTCGTCGGCCTTTTTGCCGATCTCGCCGCTCCGGCCTTCACGCGAGAACCACGCCGGGCTGTCGAGGTCGGCATCAGGGCGATCCGTTTGTGACGGCATCCGCTGCTGCAGTCAGGATGAATTACCGCGCCACCTGCACCAGGACATCGGGGACGATGGGCTATTCGGAAGACCGTGACGGGGGGGCAGGGAATTGCCTGCGCAGGCCGGTGAAGGGACATTCATCCGCTGCCCGCAACCTGCAAGAGCGCCGGAACCGGCTGGCGACCCGGCAAGTTTCCAGCGGACCGTGGCCGAGCTTTGCGAACGACATTGTAGCAACCGGGACCGCGAGGGGTTCTGGACACCCGATGCCAATACCAAACATCTCTGGTGGACGACATTTGGTCATCACTCTGCGCTCCGAACTTCCCGCTTCCCAAGCGGCAGTCGCTGCCCGCCACGCCGTCTTCGTCGGGCCCGCCGGGGCGCCAGCCCCTGGCGCTGAATGCTGAATGCTGAATGCTGAATGCTGAATGCTGAATGCTGAAAAGATCACTTCGGTTGGCCGAACTTCGGCCAACTTTCCTTTCGACACGACGCTTGACCGCCATCCGAATGGAGAAAAAAGGTGTCGAGCGTCT
>JBBQDX010000249.1:0-6682 GCA_038320125.1 Rhodobacterales bacterium
ACTTCCGAACAGTCTTCTCGTTGAGGCTGTAACGCTCAGCCAGCTCCGTGACCGAAGCTTGCGATCGCTGTATCGCCGCTCGGACGGCGTGCGTGGTCCTGGCGCTGCCATGCAGTATTTGTCCCATAGAGCATCCTTCTCAGCCGCTGTCGGCAGAATGCCACCACACCAAGGGACTGAACACCTAGCCACGCGGTGCACTGCAGCCTAACTTGCGCGCCAAAGGAGACCCTTGCATGACCAATCCGCTCTTGTCCGACTGGACAGGCCCCTTCGCCCTTCCGCCGTTCGCCAAGATTTCCGACGACGACATCGGTCCCGCTCTGGAGCAGGGCATGGAAGAGGGAAGGGCGGCCGTTTCCGCCATTTCCGGCGATTCCGATGCCCCGACCTTCGCCAATACCATCGAGGCGCTGGAGCGGGCGGATGCCACGCTCGACCGGGTCGCGGCTGTCTTCTACAATCTCGCCGGCGCCGACAGCACCCCGGCCCGCGAGTCACTGCAGCGCGAGATGGCGCCACGACTTTCGGCCTATGCGTCCGAGATCACCAACAATGAAGGCCTTTTTGCCCGTATCGAGGATCTTTGGGCGCGCCGCGACGACCTTGGCCTCGACCCGGAACAGGCCCGCGTCCTGATGCTGACGCGGCGGGGGTTCGTGCGGTCCGGCGCGGGGCTTTCCGGCTTCGCCGCCGAACGGCTGACCGAGATCAAGTCGCGTCTGGCGACGCTGGGCACAAGCTTCGCGCAGAACCTGCTCGCCGACGAGCGCGAATGGTTCATGGATCTGTCGGAGGACGATCTCGCCGGCCTGCCCGATTTCGTGAAGGACGCGGCCCGTGCCACCGGCAAGGAGCGCGACCGCGCCGGCCCGGTCATCACGCTGAACCGCTCGCTCATCGTGCCCTTCCTGCAGTTCTCGTCCCTGCGGCAGCTGCGCGAGCGCGCCTACGAGGCCTGGACCGCGCGGGGCGCCAACGGCGGCGAGACGGACAACCGGGCGCTGGCCGCCGAGATCCTGAAACTGCGCGAGGAACGGGCGCATCTGCTCGGCTACGACAGCTTTGCCGACTACAAGCTCGAGACCGAGATGGCGGGCACGCCCGACGCCGTGCGCGATCTGCTGATGGAGGTCTGGCAGCCGGCCCGCACCGCCGCGCTCGCCGATGCGGAGCACCTGTCCCGAATGGCCCATGCCGACAACGTGACCGGCCCGCTGGAGCCCTGGGACTGGCGCTACTACGCCGAGAAGCGGCGGCTGGAGCTGCACGATCTGGACGAGGCGGCGCTCAAGCCCTTCTTCCGGCTCGACCGAATGATCGAGGCCGCCTTCGCCTGCTCCGGCCGCCTGTTCGGCTTGGAGTTCGCGCCGCTCGTCGGTCCGTTCTACCATCCCGACGTCCGCGGATGGGAGGTGACGCGCAACGGCGAGCATCTTGCCGTCTTCCTCGGCGACTATTTCGCCCGGCCCTCCAAGCGCTCCGGCGCGTGGTGCTCCGCAATGCGCTCGCAGTCGAAGCTCGACGGCGACGTACGCCCCATCGTGGTCAATGTCTGCAACTTCACCCATGCCGAGCCGGCGCTGCTCTCCTACGACGACGCCCGCACCCTCTTCCACGAGTTCGGGCACGCCCTGCACCAGATGCTGTCGGACGTGACCTACCAATCCGTCTCCGGCACGTCGGTCTCCCGCGATTTCGTGGAACTGCCGAGCCAGCTCTTCGAGCACTGGCTGGAGATCCCGGAAGTCCTTGCCGAATTCGCCACCAATGCCGCGGGCGAGCCGATCCCGGAGGCCATGCGCGACCGTTTGCTCAAGGCCGCGACCTACGACATGGGGTTCTCGACCGTCGAATACATCGCCTCTGCCCTCGTTGACCTCGCCTTCCACGACGACGAGGCCCCTGCCGACCCGATGCAGCGGCAGGCCGAGATCCTTGAGACCATCGAGATGCCCCGCGCCATCCGCATGCGCCACGCGACGCCGCATTTCGCCCATATCTTCTCGGGCGACGGCTATTCCGCGGGCTACTACAGCTACATGTGGTCCGAAGTGATGGACGCCGACGCCTTCGCGGCCTTCGAGGAAGCGGGCGATCCCTTCGACCCCGGGCTGGCCGAATCCTTGCGTGCCAACATCCTGTCGGTCGGCGGTTCGGTCGATGCGGCGGAGCTCTACACCCGCTTCCGCGGCCGCCTGCCGGGCGTCGAGGCGCTGCTCAAGGGGCGCGGGCTGGACAAGGCGGCCTGAGGCGGTGCCGCTGACCGAAGCCCAGTCCGACGCCATCGTCGCCGCCGTCCGCGAGGTCGCCCGCGCCGAGATCCTGCCCTACTTCCGCAACCTCGGCCTAGGCGACATTGACGCGAAGGCCAGCTTCGACGACCTCGTCACCATCGCCGACAAGGCCGCGGAAGTGGCGCTGACCGCCCGCATCCACGCGATCCTGCCGGGCGATGCGGTGGTGGGCGAGGAAGCGGTGGCCGCGGACCGGTCGATCCTCAACCGCGTGGGACAGGGGCGCGTCACCATCATCGACCCCATCGACGGGACGTGGAACTTCGCTCACGGCATCGCCAACTACGGCGTCATCGTCGCCGTTCTGGAGGAAGGCGAGACCGTCTGGGGCCTGCTCTACGATCCGTCCTTCGACGACTGGATCGCAGCACACAGGGGCGGCGGGGCGTGGTCTTGCCACGGCGGCACGTCCCGCCGCCTGCGGGTCGCGCAGGAGAGCGCGCCGTTCGACCGTCTGCGCGGCAACGTCGGCGGCTACCTCTTTCCGCAAGCCGAACAGGCCGCGCTCGCCGCCACCACGCCGCTCTTCCGCAGGGCGTCGTCGCTCGGGGCCAGCCTGCACGAATACCGCCTGATGGCGCTCGGCGGATCGGATTTCTGCCTCAACGGAATGCTCAACGTCTGGGATCACGCGGCGGGCGAGCTGATCCTGAAGGAAGCGGGCGGCGTGTCCCGCCTGCTCGACGGCTCGGCCTACCGGCCGACGATGACCGAGGGGCGGCTCCTCAACGCGCGCAACGACGCCCTCTGGCAGGCGCTGGCGGAGACCTTCAACGCCGCACTGCGCGCCGCCTAGCGCCGCCTCGCAATTTTCCTGAGCTTCCGCTTGGCCGGCTTGCCGCGCTTGCCGGCCGGCCGGCCGGCGGTGCGCCCCCGCATCGGCTCCCCCTCGAGGCCGGTCAGTTCGAGAACCAGCCCGCCGGTCACCGGCACCGCCTCCGCCAGCCGCACGGTCACCCGCTGGCCGAGGCCGATCTCGACGCCGGTGTCGGTTCCCACCAGCATCTGCGCGTCCTTCTCGAAGCGGAAGTATTCCTGTCCGAGCGAGCGCACCGGCACCAGCCCGTCGGCCCCGGTGTCGTCGAGCCGCACGAAGACGCCGAACGCCTGCACGCCCGAGATCCGCCCGGCGAACTCCGCGCCCACCCTGTCGGCGAGGAAGGCGGCAAGGTAGCGGTCGTTGGTGTCGCGCTCCGCCACCATCGACCGCCGCTCGGCCTCGGAAATCTTCTTAGCCGTCGCGTCGAGCCGCTCGATGTCGCTTTCGGACAGGCCATCCGCTTTCGGGTCTGGCCCCCAGCCGTGCGCGGTGATCAGCGCGCGGTGCACGATCAGGTCGGCATAGCGGCGGATCGGCGAGGTGAAATGCCCGTAGGAACGCAGCGCCAGGCCGAAGTGCCCAAGGTTCTGCGGCGCATAATAGGCCTGCGTCATGGCCCGCAGCGTCGACATCGAGATCAGCTCCGACAGCGGCGTCCCGGCCGCCTGGTGCAACAGCCGGTTCAGCGTTGCGGTCGTCAGCACCTGCCCCTTGGCGAGCGAGAACCCCGACGCCTTCGCCGTTTCCCGCAAGCTCTCGATCTTGTCCGCGCCGGGCTCCTCGTGGACACGGTAGAGCAGCGGCGTGCGCAGCCGCTCCAGCTCCTCGGCGGCGGCGACATTGGCCGCGATCATGAACTCCTCGATGAGGCGATGCGCGTCGAGCCTGTCCCTGAACGCCACCGCCGTCACTTCGCCGTCCTCCGACAGCTCGATCCTGCGCTCCGGCAGGTCGAGATCGAGCGGCTGGCGCTTCTCCCGCGCCACCTTCATCGCGCCGTAGGCCGCATAGAGGGGCTTCAGCACGCTTTCCAGCAGCGATGCCGTTCGCGCGTTCGGCTCCCCGTCGATGGCCGCCTGCACCTCCTCGTAGGCAAGTGACGCGGGCGAGCGCATCACGCCGCGGTGGAAGCTGTGCCCCCGCTTCGCCCCGTCCTCGCCCACCACCATCCGCACCGCGATGCAGGCCCGCTCGACGCCTTCGTGCAGCGAGCAGAGGTCGCCCGAAAGCGCCTCGGGCAGCATCGGCACCACCCGGTCGGGGAAATAGGTCGAGTTCCCCCGCTCCCGCGCTTCCTCGTCCAGTGCGGAGCCGGGCGTAACGTAGGCCGCGACATCCGCGATGGCGACCCAGATGACATGCCCGCGCGGGTTCGCCGGGTCGTCGTCGGCTTCGGCATAGCAGGCGTCGTCGTGGTCGCGCGCGTCCGACGGGTCGATGGTGATCAGCGGCAGGTCGCGCAGGTCGGTGCGGTCGCCGAGCTCGGGAGGCGCGGCGCTCTCGGCCTCCTCGATGGCAGCATCGGGGAAGCTGTCGCGCAGCCCGTGCTGGTGGATCGCGATCAGCGAGACGGCCTTCGCCGCCCCGGGGTCGCCCAGCCGGGCGGCAATCCGCGCCCGCGGCAGGCCCATGCGCCCCTTCGGCCCGGACTGTTCCGCCTCGACAAGTTCGCCGTCGCGCGCCCCGCCGGTATCGCCCGGCCCGATCATCCACTCCTTGTCCTGCCCCTTGTCGATGGGCAGCACACGCCCGCCCTCGTCGGACTCGCGGAAGATGCCGAGCACGCGGGCCGGGCCGGTGGAGAGCCGGCGGATCAGCCGCCCCTCGTGGCTGTGCTCCTCGCCCGAAACCTCGGTCAGGCGCGCCAGCACCCGGTCGCCCGCGGCCAGCGCCGGATCGTCCTTCGCCGGAAGGAACAGGATGCGCGGCTCCGGCCCGCCGCCCTTCCAGTCGTGCGGCCCGAGGAAGAGGTCGCCGTCCCGGTCCGCGCCGACGACGCGCAGCACAGACACGGGCGGCAGGCGCTCGGGGTCGTCATGGCTGCGCTCGCGCTTCGACAGATGCCCCTCCGCCTCCAGCTCGCGCAGTAGGCGCTTGAGGTCGATGCGCGCGGCACCCTTGATGCCGAAGGCCCTGGCGATGTCGCGCTTGGCGGTGAGGGCGGGGTTGTCGGCGATCCATTCCAGGATCTGCGGCTTCGTCGGGATCTGGCTCATGGGAGCGCAGCTAGCACGCCGCCGCCCCCTGTTCCACGGGGCTTATCCGCGCCGGATGATCGGCGCGGGGCGGGGCACCTCCTTCGGCTCCTCCGCGAAGTCGAAGGCATCCAGCCGCTCCGCCCGCTTGCCGGCGCGCTCGGCCGCCGTCGCGATCCCCTCCACGTCCCGCCGCGCCTGGTCGAAATGCGTCTCGAGCTTGCCCGCCCGCTCGACGATCAGCTCGACGTCTCTCCCGAGCGCGGCCAGCGCCTTGCGGATCTCGCCCGCCTGCTCGCGCATCCGGTGGTCCTTGAGGATGGCCCGCAGGGTATTGAGCGTCGCCATCGTCGTCGTGGGCGAGACGATCCAGACGCGCAGGGCGAACCCTTCGCGGACCAGTTCCGCATGGTTGCCGTGCAACTCCGCATAGATCGCCTCGGACGGCAGAAAGAGGCAGGCCCCGTCGGCGGTCTCGCCGGTGATGATGTAGCGGTCCGCGATCGCCCGGATGTGGGTGCGGACGGCGGCCCGGAAGGCGGTGACGGCGCGGGCATCCTTCGGGTCGGCGATCAGCGCCTCGTAGCTTTCCAGCGGGAACTTCGCGTCGATCACCAGCGGCCCCGGCGGGTCGGGCATGTGGATCAGGCAGTCGGCGCGCCGTCCGTTCGAAAGCTGGGCCTGCCAGGTGAAGGCATCGGGCGGCAGGGCCTTCGAGACGAGGTCGCGAAGCTGGATCTCGCCGAAGGCCCCGCGCGTCTGCTTGTTAGACAGGATGTCCTGCAGGCCCAGCACGTCGCCCGACAGCTTTTCGATGTTTTCCTGCGCGCGGTCGATCGCCGCCAGCCGCGCCTGCAGGTGGCCCAGCGTCTGCGCCGTCCGCGTCGCCGACTCCCCCAGGGCCGCGCCGACCCCCGCCTCCGCCCGCCGCTGCGCATCGGTCAGCGCGGCGAGGCCGCCGGTGAGCTGCACCTGCGCGTGGGTCATGTCGCGCAACCGCGCGCCCAGCGACAGGATCAGGACGGCGAGCACGAGGAGGACCGCCGTGCCGAACAGGGCACCCAGTACCAGCGGGTCGGTCAGGTCGAGCGTCATGCGCGGCCGAACAGCCGTTCGATGTCGGCGAGCTTCAGCTCCACATAGGTCGGCCGCCCGTGGTTGCACTGGCCCGAGCCGGGCGTCGCCTCCATTTCGCGCAGCAGCGCGTTCATCTCCGGGGCCGACATGCGCCGCCCCGAACGCACCGACCCGTGGCAGGCCATCCGGCTCAGGATCGCGTCGATGCGGGACTGGAGCGCCAGCGGGTCGTCGGCATCCTCGTCCTCCTCCAGCTCCTCGATCAGATCGACGAGGAGCGCGCGAGCGGAGCA
>JBBQDX010000250.1:0-6649 GCA_038320125.1 Rhodobacterales bacterium
GCGGTCGGGTTTGCGTTCTATATCCTCGTGACCCGCGGGCTGTCGCGGCGGATGCATCCCGTGGCCTTGCAGTTCCACACCGGCCTGATCGCCAGCCTGTTCTGCCTGCCCGTGTTGATGCTGGCCCAAGGCACGGGGTCCGAGCTGCTTGATCCGGTACGACCCGAAGGGATCGCGTGGCTCTGGCTGCTGGGCGTGGGCTTCTTCGCCACGATGAGCCACATGATGATGACCTATGCGCTGTCGCTGGCACCCTCGGCCACGCTGGCGCCGCTGCAATATCTGGAACTGCCGGTGGCGACCTTGGTGGGCTACCTGGTGTTCCGCGATTTCCCGAATGCGCTGACCCTGACCGGCATCGTCATCATCATCGGCGCCGGCCTGTACATGATCCACCGCGAACGTGTCACCGCTCGGCAGCTGATCACCGAGCGCGCCGCTCCGCCGATCTGAAGCGGCAGGCGGGGCAGATCAGGGTGTTCGGGCTGGAGAACTCCCGGAGTCAACTTCATCACGCGGTGCTCCGGAAACGACGATCGGCGGGCGTCGGTTCAGCAGGCGGCCCGGCGAGACGCAGGCGACGGCAATGGCGATAGCGGTCTGGTATTCTTCGCGCCACCGCCACTCAGAGAGGCTGCCGCACAACGGCGCGGAAGAACGTCTCCGTCTCATCCAGGCGGCACAGATCGGTACCGGGGGCGGTTACCGCCGATGCCGCAGCCGCGGTGCCCCGGGCGCAGGCGATCACCGGACTCTCGCCGCGCGCGAGTGCGAGGGCATAGGCACCCACGAAGCTGTCGCCCGCGCCGATCCGCGAGACAGGGACCACCACCGGCGGGCGCGTGATCCCGCACCATTCGGCGCTCGCGATGACGGTGCCGTGCGCCTCGGTGCCAACCATGACGATCTCCGCCGCGCCGCCTGCCCGCGCCTCGCGCGCGAAGGCCGCGACATCCTCGATGCGCACGAGCGCGCGGCCGCTCAGCCCGGAGGCCTCGGCGAGGTCCATCCTGAGCGTGAAGATGCCGGCGCCCGCACTCGCGGCGCGCGCGAGCGTGGGGCCCGAGGTGTCGAGGATCATCCGTCCGCCGCCGGCTGCCACCGCCTTGTTGAGATCGAGGAAGAAATCGTCGGCGACGCCGGGCGGCATGGAGCCCGACGGCACGACCAGATCGCCGGGCGCGAGCGCAGCGAGGATCGTGTTCCGCGCCCCTGCGCTATCCTCCTCGGTCCAGGAGGGCCCCGGCAGCATGAAGCGGTATTGCTGGCCGTTCGAGGCGTCGCGCACCGAGAATGAGTGCCGGGTCGGGTGATCCACGCCGAGGGAGACAGGAATGAGGCCTTCCTTGACCAGCTTTGCCACGAGCACCTGGCCGGTGAATCCGCCTTGGGCCAGCAAGGTTCTGCTTGCCCCGCCGAGGTTCGAGATCGCCCGGCTGACGTTGACACCTCCGCCGCCGGGCTGCACCCGCGGCTCGGTGCAGCGCAGCTTGCGGTCCGGGAGAACCGCGGGCGCCTCCGACGACAGGTCGAGCGCCGGGTTGAGGGTGATCGTCAGGATCTGGGCCATGGCGCGGCCTCCGTTGTGGTGGGTGCGGAACCGGCAGGGCGTTTGCCGTGGCGTGCCGGGGCGACTCCGACACTGCACGTCAGCCGCCGAGCCAGACAAGTCCCGCCCGGGGCAGCCAACCCTCGCGTTCCGTTATGCGGGCCTTCTGCGAGCCGGGGACGGCGCAGGGAATCGGCCTGATCCCGGAGAGCCCCGCTGGAAGCCCGACCGGAAGTCAGCGCGCAGGAAACTCTCCGATCGCTGTTCGCGCGGCAGCCGGCTCGGCGGCGACGATCTTGCCGCACTCTGGGCTTCGAGCAACGAACGGGGACGGCCGGACAGGCATCCGGTGCGCAGTCATGACCCTGTGGAACCCGGCATCGGGGAAGGGAAGTCATGCCTTCATCGTGCGTTCCGAAGCAACGTCGATCAGCGTCCCGATCAACTGCAGCAGCTCCTGCTGCTCAGGTCCCTGCCCGCGACAAAGAAACGCGCCAATTCCGATAAAGGAGACATGAGCGCCCGAAGAGAGGTTTCCGTCGTGCCGGATGCAAACCTCGCCGGACGCGGGATCGCGTGCCAACGACCAGCGATCTCCGTTCGAAGCGCGGTAAATTTCCCTGGATCGATCTGTCATTCGTGTCACTCCATTCTTCGACATCGATACAGCCGGCTTGCCTGGAACGCCCGAGAAACGTGAGAGCTTATCCCGGCGAAAGAGCGGCGCAGGGCGGGCTGCGTCGGGCCGGCTGCATCCAGGCGATCGAGTTCGACGAGATCGCCCGGATCGCGCAGGACCCGGACGTCCTCGTCGGGCTGTATTTCCGCGCCGGGGATTACGTGATCTAAGGCGGCAAGGGGTCGGCATCTGTCCGGCCGAACGCGGCAGTCCCGACCTCCACGAGGCCAGCAGGTCAACCTCCGGCTCCGGCGGAAGATTTTCCTCATCTGACCGCGAGATCGGAAGCTTCGGAACCTCGACAAGAACCTCGACCGCCCTTTGGCCCAGGCCGCTGGGCCTCGCACGCGACGTATCTTCCGGGGGAGATGTCAAAGGGTCCGAGTCGAGCGTGCAGGGAGCGGTCTTGCCGTCTTGGATGGACGAGTTCGGCCCGGTCCGATGTTTCTTCCGGTTTGGCTGGTGAGATGGGACCACATCTGTAGCTCGTCCGGGTAGCATTTGCGCACCCTCTCAACCGGCAGCGGCCGCAGTCGCTTCTGGACGATTCCGGTCCAGGTATGCGGAGCTGCACCGTTGAACGTGGCGGAACATATCGCCGCAGAGCATGTTTCGGGTGCTCAGCAAGGGAGAGGAGCGGCGCCATGCGTGCCCGGCGAAGGATCACCACTCCTCCCGACGTCCCCGTATCGCGCAGCTGGGCCGCCTCCCATCCCGATGTGACCGGTCTGTCCGCGGCCGCCGCGATCCTGGCTGTTTCGGCCCTGGTCAACCACGGACTGGCGATGCGGGCGGAGAGGAGAAACCCGCCCTCGGGCCGGTTCATCGGTCTGGCCGGCATCCGTCTGCATTTCATCGAGCGGGGCGAAGATCCGCCGCTCGTCCTCCTGCACGGGAACTGCAGCTTGATCGAGGACTTCGCCTCCAGCGGGCTCATGGATCTCGCGGCGGGACGTCACCGGGTGATCGTCTTCGACCGCCCGGGGTAGGGGCACAGCACGCGGCCGCGGCCCCGGATCTGGAGCGCCGGAGCCCAGGCAGATCTGATCCTTGCCGCACTTGAGCGGATCGGAGTTTCACAAGCGGTCGTGCTGGGGCATTCCTGGGGGGCATCGGTGGCCGTGGCGCTGGCACTCCGGCATCCGCAGGCGGTGAGACGCCTGGTGCTCGCGTCGGGCTACTATTTCCCGTCTGCTCGGGCGGATGCGGCGGTCCTGTCCGGTCCGGCGGTTCCGCTCCTGGGGGACGTGGCGCGCCATACCATCGTTCCCGTCGCAGGCGGGCTGGTCTGGCCTCTCCTCATGCGCAGGATCTTCGGGCCGGCCCCGGTCCCGGCGAAGTTCAGCCGCTTCCCCAGGGAGATGGCGGTGCGTCCGTCGCAGCTTCGTGCCGAAGCGGCGGAATCGGCGTTGCTGATCCCGCAGGCAGCCGCGGCCTCCCGCGAGTACAAAAGGCTGAAGATGCCGGTCGTCACCGGGGCCGAGGATCGGCTGATCAGCTCCACCGAGCAGTCTCACCGGCTGCACCGGACCATCGCACACAGCATGTTCCGGCCGGTCCCCGGCGCGGGCCACATGGTGCACCAGACGAACCCCGAGGCCGTCATGTCGGCCATAGACGAGGCATTCAAGCTGGCAGACGGCCAAGGATCGCTCGCCTGATGTCGCACCGCAGGCTTCTGCGCGGAGTAAATCGACAGTTGCCAAGCCGGATCGGATTTGCCGGTTCATCGGAAGACTGCACCCGCCTGCCCGAGAGGCTGCAGGGGCCTCCCGGTGTCGCCCGGATCACTCTCCAACCCCGAGCCTCGAAGGTGCCGGAGGGCGTACTTTCCGTGATCGAGGCTGCGAACCGGGCAAGCACGAAAATCCTCAGTATCCTGAGCGACCTCGGTCTGCGCCACACCGGCGCGGTGAGCATCCGCGGACCGAACGCGACACCCCGAGCGGGGGCATCCGGGCCGATCAGCGAGAAAGAGAACGACTCGAGATGGGAAGAGATCGGCGCGCGATGATGGGTTGCGATGCTGACCCGACCTCCGGCTTCCTTGCCCTCCTGGCCTCGGCAGGGGTCATGAAACGGACTTTGCACGAAAGAAGAACGGGAGCTGGGGGGGTGCGAGACCCGATGCCGAGCAGATCGAGCTCGAGCGGGAACGGGTTCAAGGTCAGGACCCATGAGCCTGCTCGATGCTGGCGGGGCCGCTCGATTCGAGATCCCAGGCAGAGGGGGCGTGATGAGCGGGTATCTGTGGCTGGCCGGCGAGCAGATGGAGCGGCTGTGGCCCTTCCTTGCGAAGTCCCGAGGCGAGCCGCGGGTTGAGGACCGGCGGGTGCTGCGCGGGGTCATCCACGTCAGGAAAGACGGGTTGCAGGGAAAGGACGCGCCTGCGGACTACGGCCCGCCGAGGACGCTCAATGATCGGTTCGTCCGCCGGTCGCGCAAGGGCGTGTTCGCGCATATTTCCGCGGACCTGGCGCAACCGGGGCCGGATGGCGATACGATCCTTATTCCCTCTTGCCTTGTCGATTTCCTGCTCCTGCCGGCCTTGTTGCCCGAAGCCTGCCCGGATTTCACATCGCGCGTCGGGCATCATGGCTGGGCGGCATGTCCAGGCCTGCTCCGACCCGCTCCCGCGCCCTGAACTGGCGGTCGAATGGGCATCTGGTTACAAGTCTCACTATTTTTGCGGCCCGACCTGCAGCAGGAGGCTTGCCGGGGGTGTCCCGACGCAGGATAGCTGTGCCGCCAGGGGCGAGGAGATGAGGGACATGGGCGCTTACTTCGTCGACGCGCTGCGCAACGAGATGCCAGACCTGGATGGCTGGCGTCCCTACGCCAACGGCGCAGACGGTGAGAAAGTGGTGGTCTGCTATTCCTGGATGACGCGCGTCCCCGATGATGCGTTCATGGAGTACGGCGATCCCCGGAGCAGCTTCGAGCCGCTCGACGCGTCGGCCCGTGCCGTCGTCATAGAGGCGATGAACATGGTCTCGGCCGTCTGCGGCGTGACCTTCGACAAGGCAGATACGACTGCCCAAGCCGATCTCCTGATCGGCTCCTGGAATATACCCGGCAACACTGCGGGATATGCTGATTACCCTCTGTGGGATGCTTGGAGCGGCAGCCGGGCCAACGTCAGCCATGTTTGGCTCGACCGGGGATGGGGAGGCGTCGGATCGCTTTCCGTCGCGCTACACGAACTTGGTCATACCCTGGGGCTCGAGCACCCTTTCGAGGGCGACCTCCGGCTCCCGGATTACGAGGATCGGTCCGCCAATACGGTCATGTCCTACAGCAACGACATCGACCCACAGAGTCTCGGGCTCTTCGATGTAATCGCGCTCCAGAGCATCTACGGCCCTGCCGCCAGACGGCGCGGCGACGATACTTATATCTTTGGTGAGGACAAGCTCATCTGGGACGGCGGCGGGTACGATCGGATCGATGCCAGCGGGGCAGCCGCCAAGGTCACGCTGTCGCTTCAGGACGGAAGCTGGAACCACGTGGGCAGAAAGTCCTCGTCGCTGCTTATCGACGGGCAGGTCTGGCTAGGCAACTTCTCCTTGATCGAGGAGGCGAAAGGCAGCCGCTTCGATGATCGTTTGACGGGCAACGCTTCCGACAATCGCCTGGAAGGGGGAAACGGCAACGATCTGATGTCCGGGCAAGAAGGGAACGACTCTCTCTTCGGCGGCTGGGGCCGGGACAAGCTGAATGGCGGCGATGGGGCCGACAGCCTTTATGGCGGATTGGGCGACGACAGAATTGAGGGTGGAGCCGGCAACGACGTGATCGTGGGTGGTACCGGGTCGAACCGGCTTTACGGCGAGGGCGGCGACGACAGGATCACCGCCGGCGCGGGCGGAACCGACCGGATCGATGGCGGCGCGGGCAACGATGTGATCCTCGGCGGCAATGGGATCGAGACGATCCATGGTGGCGACGGTGACGACCTCATCGGTGCGGGCCAGAACAACGACGTCGTCATCGGCGGCGCGGGCAACGACAGGATTTATCTGGGACAGGGCGACGATTTTGTCGGCGGCGGCGATGGCAACGACGTGATCCACGGCATCGCGGGGGCCAACCGCATCTATACCGGCGCCGGCAACGACGTGGTGCAGGGCGGCAGCGGCAACGACACCGTCATCGCCGGCGGCAGCGGTGCCAACGCGATCTACGGCAACGGCGGCAACGATCTGGTCTACGGCGGGACGGGGGACGATAGGCTGGCGGGCGGAGCAGGACAGGACGCGCTCTACGGCGGGGACGGGGCGAATACGATCTACCTCGGGGCCGGGAACGATGTCGCCGGTGGCGGCGCCGGCGATGACGTCCTCGTCGCGGGCACCGGGAACAACCGCATCTTCGGCGGAACCGGAGACGATAAGATCTTCGCCGGCACCGGGCGCGACGTG
>JBBQDX010000251.1:0-6640 GCA_038320125.1 Rhodobacterales bacterium
CACATCGTTCCTCGGGGAAGCCTGCGCGCCGCCCGCACGCAGCGCGTCGGCGGACCGACGCCGACTCGTCGGTTGCCCTCAGATCGGCCCTGCCGCGGGTCCCCCCGTCGCACTAGGGTACCGGCAGACCCCGCAGCAAGGACCTCCGATGCAACGCGCAGCCCTCTCCTTCCTTCCGTTGGCCGTTCTCGCGGGCGGCGCTCATGCCGACGAATCTTCCTGGGCGCTCCTGCGCGGCATCGACATCCAGGAAGTCGTCACCGCCGACAGCTACCGCGCCATCAAGACCTACCCCGCGGCCATCGAGAACGGGGTGGCGCAGTTCGACATCACCGGTTTCGCCATCCCCACCGAGGAGGGCGCGGTGGTCCGCACGCTGATGCTCGTCTCGGACATGCTCACCTGCCCGTTCTGCGGCCTGCCCGATCACGCGGCGGCGCTGGAGGTGACGCTGGACGCGCCCATCGCGGTCGAGGAGGGCCAGCGGATCACGCTGCGGGGCGCTCTGGAGCTGAACCGCGATCCCGATACCTGGCAGGCTGCGACGCTGACCGGCGCCCGGCTGGTCCCGTCCTGACAGCAGCTTCCGACACGGGGCTCCCGACACGACGAAAGGGCGCGGCCCAGGCCGCGCCCTTTTTCGTTCCGGAATCTTCGGCTTTCGACGCGGGCGGCAGGCGCCGCGCCGGCGTAGCTCAGACGACCCGCGCTTCCATCGTCACCTCGACCGTGAGCAGCTTGGAAATCGGGCAGTTCGCCTTCGCCCCTTCGCAGGCCTTCATCACCTCCGCCTCGTCGGCGCCCGGCACCGAGACGGCAACGGCCAGATGCGATTTGGTGACGGCGAAGCCGCCGTCCACCTTGTCGAGCGTGACGGTGCATTTCGTGTCGATGGCCGTGGCGGTCATCCCCGCTTCGCCGAGCACCATGCTGAGCGCCATCGAGAAACACGATGCATGCGCCGCGGCGACCATTTCCTCGGGGTTGGTGCCCGGCTTGTCCTCGAAGCGGGTGTTGAACCCGTAGGGCTGCGCGTCGAGGGCGCCCGATTCCATCGAGACGGTCCCGTGGCCGTCCTTCAGGCCGCCTTCCCAATGCGCGCTTCCGGTCTTCTTGGGCATGTCTCACTCCAGTTCTGGTTGCCTTGTCGCAATGAGAACCCGCCCGCGCCCGTCCCGTTCCATCAAGCCTGGCCCGCGAAAGTTGACCCCGGGAGCGACCTTTGCTAAGTCCGCCTCGCGCGGGCGCATCGGCCCGGCAGACGAGAGATCCGAGGGGCGCATCAGGCAGCAGGCGTCCCGCCACCCCCCCCGCGTGACATGGGCATCCGGCCCCGCGCGCCAATCAGGACGCACATGACCAGCTTTTCCGACCTGAACCTCGATCCGAAGGTTCTCCAGGCCATCGAGGCCACCGGCTACACCACCCCCACCCCGATCCAGGCCGGCGCCATCGCGCCCGCCCTTGCCGGCCGCGACGTGCTCGGCATCGCCCAGACCGGAACCGGCAAGACGGCGGCCTTCACGCTGCCGATGATCACCCTGCTCTCCAAGGGCCGCGCCCGCGCCCGGATGCCGCGCTCCCTCGTGCTGGCCCCCACCCGCGAGCTGGCCGCGCAGGTCGCCGAGAACTTCGACACCTACGCCAAGGGCAGCCGCCTGAAGAAGGCCCTCCTGATCGGCGGCGTGTCGTTCAAGGAGCAGGACATGCTGATCGACCGCGGCGTCGACGTGCTGATCGCCACGCCGGGCCGCCTCATCGACCATTTCGAGCGCGGCAAGCTCCTGCTCACCGGCGTCGAGATCATGGTGGTGGACGAGGCCGACCGGATGCTCGACATGGGGTTCATCCCCGACATCGAGCGCATCTTCGAGATGACGCCCTTCACCCGCCAGACGCTGTTCTTCTCGGCCACGATGGCCCCGGAGATCGAGCGGATCACCAACAAGTTCCTGTCGAACCCGGTGAAGATCGAGGTGGAGCGCCAGAACGCGACCTCCGAGCAGATCACCGAGGTGCTGATCGAGCACGAGCCGGCGGCCCGCGCGACGACGGCCAGGGACAAGCGCGAGATCCTGCGGGCCATCATCGAACGCGACGGACCCGACTGCCGGAACGCCATCATCTTCTGCAACCGCAAGATCGAGGTCGATGCGGTCGCCAAGTTCATGAAGAAGGCCGGCTACAACGCCGAGCCGATCCACGGCGACCTCGAGCAGTCGCACCGCACCCGGACGCTCGATTCGTTCCGCGACGGCAGCCTGCGGTTCCTCGTTGCCTCCGACGTGGCGGCGCGCGGCCTCGACATCCCCAACGTGAGCCACGTCTTCAACTTCGACGTGCCCAGCCATGCGGAGGATTACATCCACCGCATCGGCCGCACGGGCCGTGCCGGCAAGAGCGGCATCGCCTATACCATCTCGACGCCGTCCGACGCCAAGTATCTCGACGCGATCCGGCACCTGGTGAAGGCCGATATTCCGAAGGGCGACAACCCTTGGGCGGGCACCGGCACCGGGTCGGCGACGGCCCCCGAGCGGGCCGCCGACCGAGCCCACGACCGAGCCGACAGGACGTCGCACCCCGAGGACGAGCCGCGCCGCACCACCTCGCGCTCGCGCACCCGGGTGCGCGGCAAGGGCCCGACCGGAGGCGCCGGGATCGAGACGCCGGCCGCTGTGGAAGCAGCGGCTCTGCCCGCTGTCGAGGAACCGCGCGATACCCCGGCCCCCGCCAGGGCGGAACCGCGCTCCGATGCCCTGAGTGAAGCGCCGGCAGAGCCGCGGCCGGAACCCCACGCCGAGCCGCGCGGCGATGCCCGGAGCGACGACCGCGCCTCGGGGAGTTCCCGCGCGCGCGGGGGCCGCGGGCGTGAGAGCGGACGCGACGGTGGCCGTGATACCGGGCGTGAGAGCGGACGCGATACCGGGCGTGACGGCGGGCGTGAGGGCGGGTCCCGCGTCGTCGGTCTTGGCGATCATGTGCCCGGTTTCATCGAACTGAGCTTCGACGAGCGCCGCGGGGAAGGCTGACCGGCGGCCGCGTCCGGCGGCTTCCGCTTGCCCGCCTTTCGCGGCGGGTCCATTCTCGTCTCCGGTCGAAGGGGGGCTCCATGCGCACGCAGGTCTGCATCATCGGCGGCGGTCCCTCGGGCCTGCTCCTGGCCCAGATCCTGCACCGCGCCGACGTGGAGACGGTCATCCTCGAACGGCGGTCGCGCGCGCATGTCCTGTCGCGGATCCGCGCGGGGGTGCTCGAGGGCGGCACGGTCGGGATGCTCCGCGACGCCGGCGTCGGCGGCCGCATGGAGGCCGAGGGATATCTTCATTCCGGCACGCTGCTCGCCGCCCGCAACCGTGCCTTCCGCATCGATTTCGAGGCGCTGACCGGAAGATCGGTCACGGTCTACGGCCAGACCGAGGTGACGGCCGACCTCTACGACGCGCGCGACGCGATGGGCGGCGTCATCGTGCACGGGGCCGAGGACGTCGCGATCCGGGACGCGGGGGGCGCGCCGCATGTGACCTACCGCGCGGGCGGCGGCGAGCACCGCGTCGACTGCGACTGGATCGCGGGCTGCGACGGCTTCCACGGGCCGAGCCGCGCCGCCATCCCGGCGCAGGTTCTCAAGACCGTCGAGCGCCTCTATCCCTTCGGCTGGCTCGGCATCCTGTCGCGCACGAAGCCGGCCGCGGGCGAGCTCGTCTACGCCAATCACGACCGCGGCTTCGCGCTGGCCTCGATGCGCAACGACCACCTCAGCCGCTATTACATCCAGGCCCCGGCGGACGACCCGCTGGAGAAGTGGACCGACGACGCCTTCTGGGACGAGCTTCGCCGCCGCCTGCCGTCGGACGTGGCCGAGGCCATGGAGACCGGTCCGTCGATCGAGAAATCCATCGCCCCGCTGCGCAGTTTCGTGGCCGAGCCGATGCGCTGGAACCGCCTGTTCCTCGTCGGCGACGCGGCCCACATCGTGCCGCCCACCGGGGCGAAGGGCCTTAACCTCGCCGTCTCCGACGTCCATTACCTGTCCCGCGCGCTGATCGACCACTACGCGGGCTGCGACGAGGGGGTGGACCGCTATTCGGAACGCGCCCTTGCCAGGGTCTGGAAGGCGACGCGCTTCAGCTGGTGGTTCACGACGCTGATGCACCGGTTTCCCGGCGACGACGCCGCTTTCCACGCCCGGATGCAGCAGGCCGAGATCGACCACCTCGAAACCAGCCGGGCGGCGCAGACCGCGATGGCCGAGAACTACGTAGGGCTTCCATATTGACCCATCTAACCATGAAGGACGGCACCCGCCTCCACATCCGCGAAGGCGGCGACCCTGGCGGCACCCCGGTCGTCTTCGCCAATTCGCTGGGCACCGACACGCGTCTCTGGGACGCGCTGCTACCGCTGCTGCCGCCGGGCCACCGCTTCGTCCGCTACGACAAGCGCGGGCATGGGCGATCCGACGTGCCGCCGCAGCCCTACCGGATGGGAACCCTGATCTCGGACGCCGAGGCGATCCTCGACCATCTCGGCGTCACCGGCTGCACCTTCGTCGGGCTCTCCATCGGCGGGTTGATCGCCCAGGGTCTGGCCGTGAAGCGCCCCGACCTCGTCGCCCGTCTCGTCCTGTCGAACACCGCCGCGAAGATCGGCACGCAAAAACTCTGGGACGACCGGATCGCCACCGTCCTCGAGAGCGGTCTCGAGCCGCTGGCCGATGGCGTCATGGAGCGCTGGTTCGGCCGTGATTTCCGCGAAAGCGACGCCCTGCCCCTCTGGCGCGCCCGCTTCTGCGAGACGCCGCGCGAGGGCTATGCCGGCTGCTGCGCCGCGATCCGCGGCACCGACCTCCATGCCGCGACCGCCAGACTGCGCCTCCCCACCCTCGCCATCGTGGGCTCCGAGGACGGCGCCACCCCGCCCGACCTCGTGCGCGAGACCGCGGCCCTGATCCCCGGCGCGCGGTTCGAGATCATCCCCCGCGTGGGCCACCTGCCCTGCGTCGAGGATCCGGCCGCCTATGCCGAGCTGCTCGGCCCCTTCCTGCCATGACCGTCACCCCCTTCGACAGCGCGCTGCACGGTCGCGCCTTTTCCGACCCGGACATCGCGCGGCTGTTCTCGGACAGCGCCGAGATCCGGGCCATGCTGCTCGTCTGGGGGGCGCTCGCGCGGGCGCAGGCCGCCCACGGGCTGATCCCCGGCGACAGCGCCGAGGCAATCCACCGCGCCGCGATGGAGGTGCAGATCGACCCCGGCAGCCTCGCCGAGGCGACCGCCGCCAACGGCATCCCGGTCCCCGGCCTTCTCGCCGCCTTCCGCGCCGGGATGCAGGCCCCGGAACATGCCCGCTGGGTGCATCACGGCGCCACCACGCAGGATATCGTCGACACCGGCCTCGCCCTGCGCCTGCGGCAGGCCCTGACGCTCATGGCCGCCCGCCTCGATGCCACGCTCGACAGCCTCGCGACGCTCGCGGAGGCGCATGCCGAGACGCCGATGGCCGCCCGCACCTGGGGGCAGATCGCCACGCCGACCACTTTCGGAGCGGTGGTCGCCACCTGGGGCGAGGCGCTGCTCGCCCTGCGCGAACGCCTGCCGCACGTGCGCGACGGTATGCGCATCGTCACGCTCCACGGGGCCTGCGGCACCCTCTCGGCGATGGGCGAGCACGGCCCCCGGATCCGCGCGGAGCTGGCGCGCGCCCTCGACCTCGGCGACCCCGCGCGCAGCCCGCACGCCGACCGGCACCACGTCCGGGCGCTCGCAAGCTGGCTCGCCGATACGCTCGCGGCGCTCGACAAGCTGGCCACCGATCTTCTGCTCCTCGCCCGCGACGGCGCCATCGCGTTCGGCACCGGCGGCGTCAGCAGCACGATGCCGCAGAAGTCGAACCCCGTGGCCCCCAGCCAGATCCGCGGTCTCGCCCTCCATGGGACCGCGCTGGCCACGGCGCTGCGCGCCGTGCCCTGGGACCAGCGCGACGGGGCCGCGTGGTTCGCCGAATGGCTGGCCCTGCCGCAGATGCTCACCGCGACGGCCCGCGCTCTGACGCTCGCGTCGCTGCTCGACATCCGCCCGGACGCGGCGCGTCTGCGGGCCTCGCTCGACGATCCTTCGGGCCTCGTCCATGCCGAGGCCATCTCCTTCGCACTGCCGGGGCCGCGGCCGGATACGCAGGCGAAGGTGAAGGCATGGGTCGCGCAGATCCGCGACGCCGGCGGCTCGCTCGTCGCGCTCTCCGGCCTCGACCCCGCCCTTTTCGAGCCACAGGCCCAGTGGGGCGAAGCGCCCGACCACGCCCGCCGCTTCGCAGCCAAGGCTGGCACCAGCTGACGCCGCCGCTTCCCCGCCGGTGGAGCCGGACGCCCGCCCGCCACCTGACCCGCGCGGCCCGGACACTCCCGCCACGCCGTCGGCCCGCGCGAGCTGCCGCATTCCCTGCGATCGGTGCCCGGGCGCCGTCGCGCGGGGTCGCACGCGGCTATATGTGTTCGGTCCCGGAGTGTGGTGGGTTGGGTCGATTCTGAACCGTTGTGGCTCTTCGGTCCAGCATTTGACGATGAATTCGCAAGGCGTGAGCCCGCGTAGGCTCTTGAGCCTCCGAGCGTAGTTGCAGGCCCCGACGAAATCGACGAGGT
>JBBQDX010000252.1:0-6526 GCA_038320125.1 Rhodobacterales bacterium
GCCATGGAGGAGGTGCAGGCGCACCTCTGGAGCCTGATGCGCGACGAGGCGCGGGCGGCGGATGCGGAACTGCTCGATGCCTGAGCCGCGCCCGGTCGCCTTTCGGGGCGGCGGCTTCCGCCCGTCGGGCAACCGCTGGGCCGGGGCGGTCATCTTCGTCGTCCTCGTGGCCATCGTCGAACTGGGCCTGCGCATGGGCTGGATGTCGCGCCTGACGCTGCCGCTGCCGTCCGAAGTCATCGAGACCTTCGTGCAACTCTGGCGCAGCGGCCTTCTCTGGGAGCACCTCGTCCCGTCGCTCACCCGCCTCGCGGTCGGTGCCAGCCTCGGCGCGCTGGCGGGGGTGGGCGTCGGCACCCTCATCGGGCTCTTCGGCATGGTGCGCGCGGGCCTGGTCCCGCTGGTCGCCGCGATCTTCCCGATCCCGAAGATCGCGCTGCTGCCGCTCTTCATCATCTGGTTCGGCATCGGCGAGCCGTCGAAATATGCCCTCATCGCGCTCGGCACCTTCACGCCCATGGTCGTCGCCACCTACGGCGCGGTCGACAACGTGGACCGGACGCTGATCCGCATGGGGCAGTCGTTCGGCCTGTCGTGGTCCAGCATCGTCCGCAAGATCGTGCTGCCGGGTGCGATGCCCGGGATCCTGTCGGGCCTGCGCATCGGCCTTGCCATCGCGATCATCCTGCTGGTCGCCGCCGAGATGCTGGGCGCGCAACGCGGCATCGGCGCCTACATCCTCGAGGCCGGGTCGCTCTACGACCTGGAACGCCTCTTCGCGGGGGTCGTCATCCTGTCGGTGCTGGGCGTGCTGACGAGCGCCGCGATCGGCGGGCTGGAACGGCGCCTGCTGCGGTGGCGGAACTGAGCATGCGTCCGGCGGCGCGGCAAACCGCGAGGTTTGAGGAGTGGCGGGACATGGCTACGCAAGGCAGACCATCGCTCGATCGCGCCGACCGACATGGGGTAGCGCGTAGACAATTGCGGTGGATCCGGCAGGGTTTGGCCACGGTTTCGACCGGCTCCCGCGCGCAAACGCGCGGAGCCTCGCCTGTCGTTCGTTCTTGCTCTGGTTGTGCAAGTCCTGAAGACCGAGGGGTTCGGGGCCCCCTGAACGCGCGGCGCTGGAGTCAGGCAGACGGGGTGGGGGCAGCTTGACCGACTCGACCTGCCCGATCCCCGTTGCTCGCTGACGCGGTGCGCCGTCTGATATGGTTCGCCTTTCCGAGCGGGGACGAATGGGAGCGATGGGACGGGTCAGGCATCGCGTCGCCCTGGCATTTTAGTGCTTGAGCCGAGGCTCCACGCGCGGCTGGACCGAAGCCGCTGAAGTCGCGGTCGGCATGCCAATCCGGCAAACTGGCGCCCGGTCGAGCTGCCCGATGCCGTCCTGTTGCGCCCAGAACCGAATAACTCGCCGACGCCCGTTGCGCCCGCCACTGCCTGCCGGTGGCTGATCGCGGCACCGCGACTTCGCTGGAGGGCGGCACGAACGTGCCCCTCGGCGGCCCCGGCATCGACTAGAGCCGAAGGAACGCGGTACTTTCAGTGCAAGCGGGCGACATGAACTGCCGTGCAGGCGGCGTGACCCGCAAGCCGCTCGACACCCCATCCGGTTGCGACCGGCACGTTCCTTTTCAACCATCCGGGCACGCATGCGTTGCCGGGGGCACTGCCTCGAAGCGGCCCCCGGGCTTGATCTCCGTGCGTCACGGCATGATGCGCGAGAATGTGCGCTCCGCGACGGCCGACTTGGCGGACGGTTCGCTCCGCAGAACGAGATCGCGGGCGAGACCCTCGCCGCCAAGCGCGTCGCGGGCGGGGCCATGCCATGAAGCGAACCGACCTTGCCGATGGCGCAGCGACGCGACGGAAGCGCCTGGGGGCCGCTCATGTCTGGAGCGCGCGGCATCGTCCGCCGCCTCCTGTCGGACGGCCGGCCCGGTCGTCGGTCCGATCGGGCTGGCCTAGGAGCGACAGGACGCGATGCATCCAGCTCGCTGCGCCTTCCCGCTGGGATACGGCGTGAACCTTGCGCGCCTGGTCGCCCGCGTCTTGCTTGTCGCAGTCCCGGTCGCGGGCGCGATCCTCTTCGCCTCGGTCTTCGGCATCTCCTTCCTCCGCATCCTGTCGCTGGCGGTCGTGCGTCGGGATCTTCGCGCGTCTCGACAGCTTTCCGCTGCTTGCGATCCCGTACTTCATCCTAGCGGGCAACCTGATAAGGCCGAGGGGCGTCTCCCGGCAGCCGATCGACTTGGCCCGCGCCGCGACGGCCGGGATTGGGCGTCTTCGTCCCCTACAGAGCGTGATCAAGCTAACGCTGGGTATCGGCTTTTTTGCCATGGTGGCGGCCTCGGTGGTGCAGGTCGAGCACCTGTTCCGCCCGCCCTTCATCCCCGTCGCGACGATTCTGCTCGCCTTTGCGCCGATCTCCTGCCTGCCCCCGATCTCGCCTTACCTGCGCAGCCTGCCGACCGGGTAACCTGCCGCCCTGCTCCCCCCGAAAACCCCCCAAGCCATGCGCGACACACCACCAAACACGGCAGCCGCCCGGCACCGGTCCCGCGGCGCCGCGTCGGGATCCGAGGCGCCCTTCCGGGCCGCAACTTCGAAGCCCGGCGGCGACGTCGCCAGCGCGCCTCCGCCTGCAAGCGACATCCTTTCCGGGTGGGCCCGCGCGGGCGCAACGGTGCGTCACAACGCATCATTCCGTCGCTTTCGCCCTGTGCGCCGCGTGCCGCATCCGGTAACAGCGCTGAAACGGATGTTATCGGAGGAGAGAGCGATGAAGGTCCTCGTGCCCGTCAAGCGGGTTATCGACTACAACGTCAAGGTGCGGGTCAAGGCCGATGGGTCGGGTGTCGATCTGGCCAACGTCAAGATGTCCATGAATCCCTTCGACGAGATCGCCGTCGAGGAGGCAATTCGTCTCAAGGAAGCCGGCGTCGCGACCGAGGTCGTCGCTGTCTCGATCGGCGTCAAGCAGGCGCAGGAGACCCTGCGGACCGCGCTCGCCATGGGGGCCGACCGCGCCATTCTGATCGTTGCGACCGACGACGTGCACCGGGACATCGAGCCGCTGGCGGTCGCCAAGATCCTGAAGGCGGTGATCGACGACGAGAAGCCGGGGCTCGTGCTCGCCGGAAAGCAGGCCATCGACAACGACATGAACGCGACTGGGCAAATGCTCGCGGCGCTGCTCGGCTGGTCGCAGGCGACCTTCGCTTCCGAACTCACCGTCGACGGCGACCATGCCACCGTGACGCGCGAGGTCGACGGTGGGTTGCAGACCATCAGGGTGAAGATGCCCGCCATCGTGACGGTGGACCTGCGCCTGAACGAGCCGCGCTACGCGTCGCTGCCCAATATCATGAAGGCCAAGAAGAAGCCGCTCGAGGAGAAGACGCCCGCAGATTACGGGGTCGACTCCGCCCCCCGCCTCGAGATCCTCAAGACGACGGAACCCGCGACGCGCAAGGCGGGCGAGATGGTGAAATCGGTCGATGACCTGGTGGCGAAACTCAAGGAAGTGGGGGCTGTCTGATGGCTGTTCTTCTTATCGGCGAAGTGACCAACGGCGAGCTGAACGTCGACGCGACCTCCAAGGCGCTGACCGCGGCGCGCCAGCTTGGCGACGTGACGGTGCTCTGCGCCGGAGCCTCCGCCGCCGCCGCGGGCGAGAGCGCCTCGAAGCTCGAGGGCGTGGCGAAAGTGCTGGTGGCCGAGCACCCCTCGCTCGGGCACCGTCTGGCCGAACCCACCGCGGCGCTGGTGGTGGGACTGGCGGGCGACTACGGCCATATCCTCGCACCCTCCACCACGGACGCCAAGAACGTGATGCCCCGGATCGCGGCGTTGCTCGACGTGATGATCCTGTCGGATGTGACCGCCGTCATCGACGCCGACACCTTCGAGCGTCCGATCTACGCGGGCAACGCGATCCAGACGATCAAATCGGCCGAGAAGGTCAAGGTGATGACGATCCGGACCTCCACCTTCGAGGCGACGGCCCAAGGCGGCTCCGCCCCGGTCGAGACGGTGAATGCGGCCGAGAACCCCGGCCTGTCGGAATGGATCGAGGACAAGGTCGCGGCCTCCGATCGCCCGGAGTTGACCTCCGCCGGGATCGTCGTCTCCGGTGGGCGCGGCCTCGGCTCCGAGGAGGATTTCGCCCTCATCGAGAAGCTGGCCGACAAGCTCGGGGCCGCCGTCGGCGCGTCCCGCGCGGCGGTCGACTCGGGCTATGCGCCGAACGACTGGCAGGTGGGCCAGACCGGCAAGGTCGTCGCCCCCGACCTCTACCTCGCGGTCGGCATCTCCGGCGCGATCCAGCATCTCGCCGGGATGAAGGACTCGAAGATCATCGTCGCCATCAACAAGGACGAGGAGGCCCCGATCTTTCAGGTTGCCGACTATGGCCTCGTGGCCGATCTTTTTACCGCCATTCCGGAACTCATCGAGAAGCTCTGATAACAAGACCCGGCGGCGTGCGGTCCCGAACCGATCCGGGGCCGCCTCTTTCGGTCGGCCCGCTTCTTTCGTTCGGCCCCTTCTTTCGTTCGGTCCGCCTCTTTCGTTCGGCCCCGCCCTACCCCGATCTCGCGCGCCCGTCGCTGCCTCAGGCGGCCAGCCCGTTCGCACGCCGAACGACCCGCGCCAGCGTCTCGGCGACCCGTGTGTGACCCGCCGGCGTAAGGGCATGCCGCGCCGCGCCGCGCTCCGTTTCCGGGAAAGTCATCGCCGCCAGATGCGCCTCGCCGTAGGTGTCGGCCACATCGACCTGCACGATCCCGTCGATCGACCCCTCCAGCGCCTGCACCATCTCGAGCGTGACGAAAGCGGGCTCCTGTCCGAAGCCCCGGTCCTGCCCTGTCTCGACCCACAGCAGGATGCGCCGACCGGGCAGGCGCGACAGCAAGAGCCGCATCCGCGCCACCCAGGCCACTTGCAGCTCCGCCTCGATCTGCCGGAACCGGTCGGGCGAGACCTTGCGCAGCGTCGTCAACATATGGCGCGTGAAGGTGAAATCGCTGAAATCGACGTCGCGGTAGAGCGCCGTCATGATCTGCGATTGCCGCAGGAACCGGTCGTTGCGGCGGGGATGGACGGTGTAATAGCGGTTGGACAGGTTCTGCGCCCCCGTCACCTGGATGACGGCCACGTCCGCCCTCGCGATGAGCCGCATCAGCGCCGCGTCCTGGGCGAAGACGTCGAGCCCGCCGTTCATGACGCCGAAGTTCACCACCCGGCGCCCCGTCCGCTCCGCCAGCTGGTCCGTGAACGGGTCCTCGACATATCTGCCGTAGACCTCGGAGCCGCCGATCACGGCCGTGAACGGGGCGTCGAGCGCGCTGAGGGGGCCGCGGAAGACCGTGCGCGATGCCTCGTAGCTGCAGGGGTAGTAGTCCAGCCCGTCGGACCGCCCTTCGTAACTCATGTCGGCTCCAAGCGATTCGTCTCCGGTCTTCGACACCATCGCAAACCGCCGTTACCCAATGGTTGAACCGGGTATTCGCCTCGAATTGCGCCTAAACCCCGCGCCTTGCCCCGCCCCCCCGCGCAGCTATAGTGCCGCGATGCGGACAGGAGAGAGAACGATGGAGATCGGCAGCATCGGCATCGTGGGCGCGGGCCAGATGGGCAACGGCATCGCCCATGTCTGCGCGCTCGCGGGCTACGACGTGACGCTCACCGACGTGCGCGCGGCGGCGCTGGAGGAGGCCGTGGCGCTCATCGGTCGCAACCTCGACCGGCAGGTCGGCCGCGAGAAGATCAGCCAAGCCGACCGGGACGCCGCCATGGGCCGCATTCGCACCACGTCCACGCTCACCGACTTGGGCCCCAGCGACCTCATCATCGAGGCCGCGACCGAGCGCGAGGACATCAAGGACGCGATCTTCGCCGCGCTCCTGCCGCATCTCGGAGAGGATACGATCCTGACGTCGAACACCTCGTCGATCTCGATCACCCGGCTCGCCAGCCGGACCGACCGTCCGGAGCGCTTCATGGGCTTCCACTTCATGAACCCCGTCCCGGTCATGCAGCTCGTCGAGCTGATCCGCGGCATCGCGACCGACGAGCCGACCTATGCCGCCTGTCGGTCCGTGGTGGAGCGGCTGAACAAGACCGCCGCGACCGCCGAGGATTTTCCCGCCTTCATCGTCAACCGGATCCTGATGCCGATGATCAACGAGGCGGTCTATGTCCTCTACGAGGGCGTCGGCACGGTGACGTCGATCGACACGTCGCTCAAGCTCGGGGCGAACCATCCGATGGGGCCACTGGAGCTGGCCGATTTCATCGGTCTCGACACCTGCCTTGCCATCATGAACGTGCTGCACGACGGATTGGCCGACACCAAGTATCGCCCCTGCCCGCTGCTTACCAAATACGTCGAAGCGGGCTGGCTCGGCCGCAAGACGCAGCGCGGCTTCTACGACTACCGGGGCGACACGCCGGTGCCGACGCGCTGATCGCAGGCTTCGATTTCGGGGGCGCTGCCCCCGGACCCCCGGGAATATTTAAG
>JBBQDX010000253.1:0-6509 GCA_038320125.1 Rhodobacterales bacterium
GGACCCCGTGCCTTGGGCCAGCATCAACACGGGCAGGCAGAACAGGCTGGCGATCAGGCCGGTGTGGAACTGCAAGGCCACGGGATGCATCCGCCGCGACAGCCCGCGGGTCACGAGGATATAGAACGCAAACCCGACCGCAGTGCCCAGCGGAAACAGCGCCACCGTGCCAAAGGCCGCGAAGCTGGGCTGGATCACGAACAATACACCCACAAAGCCCACGATCGCTGCCCCGATGCGGCGTGGGCCGACATCTTCGCTCAGGTAGAACTTGCCCATCAGCAGCACGATGAATGGGGCCACAAAGGCAATTGCCAGCGCATCCGCCAGCGGCATGACGCGGATCGCCGCGATGAAGCAGAAGGTAGAGACAAGCAGGAGCACCGCGCGAGACACCAGCGCCAGCCATTGCCCCTGCGGCACCCGCAACGACAGCCCCATGATCCAGACACAGGGCGCCATCAGCGCGCATTGACCGAAAAAGCGGGCCGCCGTGATCTGTCCCACCGGAACCCTGCTCGACGCCAGTTTGGCCGCCACATCGAGCATGGGGGCGATCACGCAGAACCCCAGCATCAGCGCGACAGCGGCAAGGACGCGGTCGGTGGACGGAGTGGCGGAGGTGGCTGCAGTCATGACCCCCGATTAAGGATCTCGACCTGCTCGCGCCTACCTAATTTGCGACGCTTGCCCATCCGTGATGCTTCCGTCCCGACTTGCCTCCCCTTCCTTCACATCGCAGACCTTCCCGCCGGGTGCGGCGAACGGCCACTTGCCGCCGTTTCCTGCGAACCGCATCGCAGCCGCGGCGGAAGCGGAGCATTTGCAGTGGCCAGCAGGAAGGCTCGCGTGCCCGACCTTCACCTGTGATCGAGACAGGTCATCAGGTGTCAGGTCGCCGCAGCAGGTTCCGCACCGTCGAGCCATGCCACCGGCCCCCGCGCCGCTTGCCCGATGGAGGCGCATGACATGCCAGGCTTGTACAGGACCGGACGGTCAGCGACCGCCGGCGGCGCAGGGTCGGTGGACCAGTTCCGGGTGCGGTCGCGGGACGCGGCAGGCCTCGACATTGTGGTCGCCAGATGGCCATGGTCCGATCAATACAGCGCCGATAACGCTGCAATTTTCAGGACCAGCCGATGCCCGAACTCATTGCCCTTGCCCAGAGTCCCGAAGCCTGGATCGCTCTGATCACCCTGATCGTCATGGAAGTCGTGCTCGGGATCGACAACCTGATCTTCATCTCGATCCTGACGAACAAGCTGCCTGCCGAGAGCCGGGAACGCGCGCGCAGGATCGGCATCGGCCTCGCCCTCGTCATGCGGCTCGGGCTTCTCGCCACCATCGCGTGGATCGTGCAGCTGACGCAGCCGGTGTTCTCCTTTCTCGGCAACGGGTTTTCGTGGAAGGACATGATCCTCATCGCGGGGGGGCTGTTTCTCGTCTGGAAGGCGACAAAGGAAATCCACCATGCTGTTGACCCGGCCCATGATACCGACAGCCCCGTCACCGAGCGGGCCGCCGCATCCTTTGCGGGCGCGATCGGACAGATCCTTGTGCTGGACCTCGTGTTCTCGATCGACTCGATCATCACGGCGGTCGGGATGACCGATCACATCGAAATCATGGTGATCGCCGTCGTCGTCACCGTGACGGTGATGCTGGTGGCCGCGACCCCGCTGGCCAATTTCATCGAGCGCAATCCGACGATCGTGATGCTGGCGCTGTCGTTCCTGATGCTGATCGGAACGACGCTGATCGCCGAGGGCATGGGAGTCCACGTTCCCAAGGGGTACATCTATGCCGCGATGGCGTTTTCTGCCGGCGTCGAGTTCCTGAACATCTGGGTGCGCAACAGGCGTGCGCATCTGAAGGCCGATGGTCGGACCTGACCTCGATATCGGCCGACTTTCTCGAAATTCCCGGGATCCGGGACCAGAAAAGACCGATCCCGAAAAGAAGCCCGGAGGGCGAGATCAGGCTATGAGGTATATCGGATCGATCGGGCCGTCACCGTTCCTGGAGGGCTTCACGCTTTCGGATTTCACGCCGGAGGACGGGCCTCGCATCCGGTTTGCGATGGCCGGGGAAGGCGAACCGCTTCTGCTGTTGCATGGGCATCCTCAAACTCATGTCACCTGGCGGAAGATAGCGCCGGAACTCGCCAGGGAGTTCACCGTCGTGGCCATGGATCTGCGCGGCTATGGAGACAGTGACAAACCTTACGGGGGCGAGGAGCATGTCGTGTATTCCAAGCGGGAGATGGCGAAAGACCCCGTAGGTCTCATGCGCGCGCTCGGGTACGACCGCTTCCGTCTGGTCGGCCACGACCGCGGTGGCCGCGTCGCGCATCGGCTCGCTCTGGACCATCCCGATGCTGTCCACCGGCTGGCGGTCCTCGATATCGCACCGACTGCCACGATGTACGCGCGGACCGACAAATCCTTCGCGACGCGCTACTTCTGGTGGTTCTTCCTGATCCAGCCTTTTCCCCTTCCCGAGAACATGATCGCCGCCGACCCGGAGGCGTTCCTGCGACACCACATCAACGGCCAGAACAAGATCGGCGGCGCGACCGAGCCTGCCGCCTTCGCGGAGTACCTTCGCTGCTACATGGATCCTGCGACGCGACATGCGATCTGCGAGGACTATCGCGCCGCGGCGGGCATCGATCTGGTTCACGACGAGCAGGACGCAGGCAAGAGGATCAAGGCCCCCGTCCTGGCCCTTTGGGGCGCACGGGGCACCGTCGGACAGACCTTCGACGTCCTCGAGACCTGGAGGGAGAAGGCGCTGAATGTCTCCGGAGAAGCCCTGGACTGCGGCCACAGCTTGCAGGAGGAAGTTCCCGATCTCGTCATCGGCAAACTTCTCGGCTTTTTCGGGGCCGACGCCAGGTCTGCAGAAATTTTACGAGCCGCAGTCGAGGTGCTGTCCCCCTGAGCCGGGCAGCCTTGCCGGTCGACACCCGAAGCAGATGGTCGCGTGCTGCCGCGGCTGCCTTCCAGAAATGCGGCGTCGCGGCAGGATCCCCTGCCGCCCGGATTCCTCCGCGATCTCGCGCAGCCTGCTGTGCTCCGCAGCAGGGATGTCCGCGACCGCCTGGAAAAGATCCGCCGCGTGGCGATCGGCGGTCCGGGTAACGGTCCGGCGCAGCGTGGTGACGCGCCGGACGGACCACCTCCGCTGCTCCGGATCAGACCGGTTGTCCGGTGCGTCGCCCTTCACCTCGAGGACAGGACGATGCCCGATGTCGAACCCGACCCGATCCGCATGCCCGGTGGCGGGCCGATACCCTTGCCGCGGGCGATGTCATCGCCCTGCCGGACAACGGGGCAGGCCGGGACGGGGCCCCGCATCTGGTGCTCGGTACCCTCACCCTCCTCGGCGACCGCTTCGTCACCCTGACGCCCGGCGTTCCCTGCCGTGCGCGTGGCAAGACCGGTCCTAACATCGAGGTGTCGCAGCCGGACGCCTGTCGGGTCGCGAGGCCTGGGCGATTGGATAAGTCCAAGGCGACCTCCCGCCCGCCCGTCATCAAGACGGCACATCCAAGGAGCGGCCTCCCTGCCCCTCGACGCCCTGCCCTCCGAATGGCGCAGCATCCTCGACCGCCTCTCCGCCAGCTGGCATGGGCGGCTCGGAAGGCGGGGCTGCCGATCACGCTTGCAATCGAGACCCCCCGCGCCGACGACGACGCGCTGGACAGGCGACGGAACCGCGCGACCGCGCGTCACATCCACTTCTCCGCGCTTTAGCGGGCTGCTGAAAAAGTCCTCGCTCAGATCGATCTCTCGTGATTCCATGTTCCGGATGCTGGGAGGGTTCGATGCGCGGATCAGATGCTCGTTCAGGAAGCCTGTTTTCCTATGTCGACCTTGAGGTCCGTGTCCCGAAGAGCCATCCGCTTCGAGTGATCCGCCGGATCGCGGACGAGGTGCTGGCAGGGATGTCTGGCGCGTTCAACGCGGCCTATGCGCGGCTTGGCCGTCCCTCGATCCCGCCGGAGCGGCTGACGCGGGCGCTGCTGTTGCAGGCGTTCTACACGATCCGGTCCGAGCGGCAGCTGGTCGAGCGGTTGGATTTCGACCTTCTCTTTCGCTGGTTCGTCGGCCTCGGGATCGATGATCGGGTCTGGGACGCCTCGACCTACGCCAAGAACCGGGAGCGGTTCCTGGCCATGGACGCGGCGGCGGCGTTTCTGTGGGGCGTAGTCGATCATCCGGATGTGGCCGCCAGATGAGCCGGGATCATTTCTCGGTGGATGGAACGCTCGTGGACGCCTGGGCGTCGATGAAGAGCTTTCGGCCCAAGGACGAAACTGGCGGCGACGATACGGGCGGCGACAGCGCCGGCGGGCGCAACGCCGAGCGGGATTTCCGGGGCGAAGCCCGGTCGAATGAGACGCACGCATCGACCACCGATCCGGACGCGCGGCTGTTCGAGAAAGCCGCCGGTCAGGCGAGCCGGCTCTGTTTCATCGGCACGGCGCTGATGGAGAACCGTAACGGGCTCGTGGTCGACGGTCGCCTGACCCGAGCGTCCGGCGTCTCGGAATGCATGGCCGGGATCGATCTGGCCGACGCGCACATCCTGCCGGGCGGGACTTTGGCTGGCGACAAAGGCTTCGACACCGCCAACTTCGTCGCTGAACTCCGCGAGCGGCGCATCACCCCCCATGTCGCGCAGAACGCCTACGACACAGGCAAGGCCCGGCGGCGCTCGAATATCGATGGGCGCACGACCCGCCATCCCGGCTATGCCATCAGCCAACGGGTCCGCAAACGGATCGAGGAGATCTTCGGCTGGCTGAAAATCGTCGCCGGCTGGCGCTAATCGAAGTTCCGAGGGCTCGATCGCACCGAACACGGCTTCCAACTCGCGCTCGCCGCCTACAATCTCACGCGAATGCCGAAGCTCATCGCCGCAGAGCCCTCATAACCCAAATTGAACGACAGCGCACTTCGTCGAACCCGCCCCAACGGAGCGGCGCAGGCCAGCTCCGAAAGTTGGGCGAAGGCCAAGCAGCAGCTTTCGAGAGCTTTTTCAGCAGCCTGTTAAACCTTCGGCCGCGCATCCGGCCAGGCCGCGAAGCGAAGAATCGAGATCATCTCCAAAGGAGGCGATCTCGTCACCGAGACGGTCTTCTCACATCCTCTCGGTGGCGCGGGTGGAGCGCCTGCCCGGAACGCGGCAACCGCTCCGCTCACTGCGATCCGCCAAGGCAACGAACATGGCCATGGAGCCGATCCTACCCTCAGGAGCGGCCCCATCCCGAGCAAGCAGTCGGGCGTTCGTGGGGAAATCGACCTTGTCCGGAATCCGTTCGCGGTGGCGGCCCAGGAGACGGACGCGACAGGCTGGCTCGGCCCGCACCGGACGATGCAACAGTCCCTTCAGCCCCATCCCGCCCCTCTGCCGCACGGCAAGCCTCATGCTTGCGGGGGCCCCATATGCGGATGCAGTCCCCACCGTGCCGCCAGTCGTGCCGTGGCGCCGATGATCAGCGGAGCAGCCGGCAGGATGATGAAGATGCGCACCAGGTGGAAGGCCGTCACGACCGCGATCCCTTCCTGCAGGATCTTTGCCGTCAGAGCCATCTCGGTCACGCTGCCCGGCGCGGTCGCCAGGACCATCACCGTCCATTGCTGACCGGTTGCCCAGGTCAGGCCGAGTCCCATTGCCGCGCAGAGGGCGACCATCACCAGCGAGGAGGCCACGACACCGGGGATGAAGCCCCCCGCCTGGCGAAACAGCTCGCGGTCGAAGGCCGCCCCCAGCCAGACACCGAGGAAGATCTGGGCCACGACCAGGACCGGGTACGGATAGGCCGTCACCGGGAAGCTGAATGCGGCCGCCAGCGCGGCGCCGCCTATCGACCCCACGAAGTAGGGGTTGCCGAGGCGAACCGCCCGCGCGACCAGCGCGCCCAGCAGACCGAAGCCGCCCAGCATGGCGGCTCCTGTTGCCGTCCACGGAATGGCCTGGAGCACCGCGATCGGATCCTCGATGCCCTCGGCCAGCGCAATGAGCACCGGAGGAATGGAGACGACCAGCATCATGATCCGCAGCGTCTGGGCGAAGATGACAGGCCCCGGGGCGACGCCATGCTGGTCTGCCAGATGAGCGCTCTCGACCGGCCCCATCGGGATCGAGGCAAGGGTGGCCGTTATCACGTCCACCCGCGTCATCCGCATCAGGAGCGCCGCGACCGCAAATCCTGCGACGACGGTCAGGATCGCGGCGCCGATCATCGGGACGAACAGCGTCGACAGCGCGGCGACGGCCGCCGGCGTGAACGAGAGTCCCACGGACGACGCGACGATCATCTGACCGATCGGACGGGTCACCACCGGCACCCGGACCGGCAGGTCCGAAAGCCGGACCGCCGTCGCGAATGCCATCGCGCCAATCATCCAGGGGAGCGGCAGGTTCAGCCAGTTTCCGACGGCACCGCAGGCCAGCGCCCCGGCGTAGATCAGTGGGACGTGCCACCAGTGCATGTTGAT
>JBBQDX010000254.1:0-6486 GCA_038320125.1 Rhodobacterales bacterium
TGCAACGTGATTTTGGAAAATACGGCCGTTGCCGATCTATCTGCATATCCGTCAGCCAATAAAGCTCGCTCATGATCCCTCCTCAAGTCGGGAGTTTGAATCACGCTGCGAGCTGAATCCAAGCGGATTTATGGGTCCTGATCCTGGTATTCCGCGCGGAAACCTTCGAACTTGTCGCAGCCCCCACTGAATGGGCAGCGTGACGGTCGAGGCGGTCAGAACGCTAACTGCCGTTGATGCGCTGGCCGAGGCGCGAATCTCCGACACCTGAAGTATCGCAGGCCGTGCGCCCAATCGCGACAGGACCGCGGAGGGGTGCCATTCGTGGAGGCTGCAAAACCACCAGGATTTGGCGACCGTACGGCTCCGGCCGTGACGGCTTCGTTCGAGCCATGACGGACAGATCGTAGCGGGAGGGACGGCTCGAAAGGCCGCAGGCTGCCCCGGCCGACGACTCGTCTCTCGATTTCCAGCCCCGGAGCCGGACAGGGCACCCTTTCGCGCGCCTCCGCATCGGGCTAGGGACGCGGCGAAGTCCCCTTCCGTCGAGGCTCCGATGCGCACCGCCCAGATCAGCCGGAAGACCGCCGAGACGGATATCTCGATCACGCTCGACCTCGATGGAACCGGACGCCACGACAACCGCACGGGCGTCGGCTTCTTCGATCACATGCTCGACCAGCTGGCGCGGCATGCGCTCGTCGATCTGCATATCCGCTGCGAGGGCGACCTGCACATCGACGACCATCATACGGTCGAGGACGTGGGCATTGCCCTGGGTCAGGCCCTCGCGCAGGCAATGGGCGACAAGCGCGGCATCCGGCGCTACGGTTCGTGCCTCCTGCCGATGGACGACGCCCTGGTGCGGACCGCGCTCGACCTGTCGGGCCGGCCCTATCTGGCCTGGGGCGTGAGGATGACGGCGCCTCAGATCAAGCAATTCGACACGGAACTGGTGCGCGAGTTCTTTCAGGCGCTTTCGACCCATGGCGGCATCACCCTGCACGTCGATTGCCTTCGCGGCGTCAACGCGCACCATATCGCCGAAGCCGCGTTCAAATCGGTGGCCCGCGCGCTCCGCGACGCGCTGGAGGTCGACCCGCGCGGGGCGGATGCGATTCCGTCGACCAAGGGGTCGCTCTGACGTGCTGACAGTCCTCGTCGATTACGACAGCGGCAACCTGCATTCCGCCCGGAAAGCCTTCGAGCGGATGGCGCGGGAGACCGACGCGGGCCGCATCCTCGTGTCGCAGCGCCCGGAGGACGTGGCGCGCGCCGACCGTGTCGTGCTGCCCGGTGACGGGGCGTTTCCGGCGTGCCGGCGGGGCCTCGCCGGCTTCGACGGCCTCGAGGAGGCCCTGACGGAGGCGGTCGGCCCCCGCGCCCTCCCCTTCCTCGGCATCTGCGTCGGGATGCAGATGCTGGCCACCGTGGGCCGCGAATACGAGGACGTTCCCGGGTTCGGCATCATCGGCGGCGCGGTCGAACGGATCGTGCCGTCCGACCCCAGGCTCAAGGTGCCGCACATGGGCTGGAACGACCTGGTCGTGACCGGCGCGCATCCGGTGCTGGACGGCGTCGCCACGGGCGACCACGCCTATTTCGTCCATTCCTATCAGATGGTGGTGGAGAACGCCGATGACCGCATCGCCCACGTCGATTACGGCGGCGAGATCACCGCCATCGTCGCGCGCGGCAACGTCGTCGGCACGCAGTTCCACCCCGAGAAGTCGCAGCGCACCGGTCTGCGGCTCATCGCCAACTTCCTGCGCTGGCGGCCTTGAAGGCGCGCGCGGCGCAGGAGACGTCCGGGGCCCAAGGACGCCGCGTCCCTACTGCACCTTCACCCAGTTCTGACGCGCGCAGATCAGGCCACCGGCGACGCAGCCGCGCAGCGCCATCTGGTCGCCGCTGAGCGAGACCTTGCCGAAGTAGACCTTGTCGTTCGACGGTCGCCAGACCCGCCCTTCGTAGTCGCTCCCGCCTTGCGGCACCATCTCCCGCAGGATCTGCTTGCCGAGGTTCGGCGAGCTGTATTCGCCCCCGGCGTTGAACGTCCGGCTGACCGTGCCGCAGAAACCGGCGCCGCAGGGCACGACGGTGACATGGGCGTAGGACCCGTCGTCGACCTCGGTCTGCCAGATGCCCTCGATCGGATCCGCGGCGGCCATGCCAGCCAACCCCACGACGGCGGCGAGGGTCAATATGATGCGTTTCATGTGTCGTCCTCCCGGAACTGTCCGAAGAGTGGCGCGAGAGGCCCCCTCCCGCAAGCGTTACGATGCGGCACGGGCTTCCGCCCGGCCCCGGTTTCCCGCTATGGCCCGGCGGGCCCACAGAGCCAGCCGACAGGAGACGCGTCCATGATTCTCTATCCCGCCATCGACCTGAAGGACGGTCAGGCCGTCCGCCTTCTGCGCGGCGAGATGTCGTCGGCGACCGTTTTCAACGACGACCCCGCGGCGCAGGCGCGGGCCTTCGCCGACGCGGGCTGCGAGTGGGTGCATCTGGTGGATCTGAACGGCGCCTTTGCCGGCGCGCCGGTCAATGGCGCGGCGGTGGAAGCGATCCTGGCGGCCGTGACCGTGCCCTGCCAGCTCGGCGGCGGCATCCGTGACATGGCGACCATCGAGGCATGGCTGGCGAAGGGCCTGGCCCGCGTGATCCTCGGAACCGTCGCCGTGGAGGACCCCGACCTCGTGCGGCGCGCGGCGCGCGCCTTTCCCGGGCAGGTCGCCGTCGGGATCGACGCGCGGGCGGGCCGGGTGGCGACGCGGGGCTGGGCCGAGGCGACGGAGGTGACCGCGACCGAACTGGCGCCGCGTTTCGAGGACGCGGGCGTGGCCGCCATCGTCTACACAGACATCGACCGCGACGGGGCCATGCGCGGACCCAACATCGCGGCGACGGTAAGTCTGGCGCGAGCGGTCTCGATCCCCGTCATCGCAAGCGGCGGCGTGTCGTCGCTGGAGGATCTGCGGCGGCTCAAGGCGACGGGGGTAATCTCGGGGGCGATCTCGGGGCGGGCGCTTTACGATGGCGCGATCGATCTGCGCCAGGCATTAGCCGCGCTGCGTTAGGCCCGGACCCCGGAACGGCATGGCCCGCAAGGAGCCGCGCTCCAGGCAGCGGATCGGGCCGCTCGCCCGCCACCTACTCGGCGGCCGCCGACGTCAGCTTCTCCAGAGCCGCCGTCATCGCTGCGACCGGTTCGCTCTCGAGATCGACGTCCAAGCCCGCGAACATCTCGTCGGCCGACTGCCAGGTGATGACGGTGCCGTCGTTCCTTTCCGACACCAGCACCCGCAGCGGCAGGACCAGGCCCGCGTTCAGGTCCTGCTGCATGATCGGCGTCCCGATCATCGGGTTGCCGAAGATCAGCAGCTCCGCCGCCGGCATCTCGAGGCCGATCCCTTCGGCGGCCGCCGTGTGGTCGACGCGCGCCATGACGGCGGCCCCCGCCCCTTCGACGGCGGCAACCAGCCTGTCCATCGTCTCGGCGACCGAATGCGGCGAGGCGAGGGTCTCGAGGGCGGCGGCCGGCAAGGCGATGGTGAGTGCGGCGGCGGTGGCGATCATCGTGCGGATCATGTCTTGCTCCCCATGTGGCGATGCTGTCCCAACCGCCCGCGCGGCCGAACGGTCCCTCCTCACGCAAAGGTCATCGTGCGCCGCCCTCTTGCCACCCCGCGGGACTCGGGCCAAACCGCGGCCATGCTGAAGACGCGCATCATCCCCTGCCTCGACGTGGCCGACGGCCGCGTGGTCAAAGGCGTGAACTTCGTCGACCTGATGGACGCCGGCGATCCGGTCGAGAGCGCACGGGCCTATGACGCGGCCGGGGCGGACGAGCTCTGCTTTCTCGACATCCACGCGACGCACGAGAACCGCGGCACGATGTACGACCTCGCCACCCGCACCGCCGAGGCCTGCTTCATGCCGCTGACCATCGGCGGCGGCGTCCGCACCGTGGACGACGTGCGCGGCCTGCTGCTCGCCGGCGCCGACAAGGTATCGTTCAACTCCGCCGCCGTCGCCGACCCCGATGTGCTCGCCCGCGCCGCCGACCGCTTCGGCAGCCAGTGCATCGTCTGCGCCATCGACGCCAAGACGGTCGCCCCGGGCCGCTGGGAGGTCTTCACCCATGGCGGTCGCCGACCGACGGGCCTCGACGCGGTGGCCTTCGCGTGCCTTGCGGCGGCGAAGGGCGCGGGGGAGATCCTGCTCACGTCGATGGACCGCGACGGCACCAGGGCAGGGTTCAATCTGCCCCTCACCCGCGCGATCTGCGATGCGGTGACGATCCCGGTGATCGCGTCGGGCGGGGTCGGCATCCTCGACCACCTCGTCGAAGGCGTGACGGAGGGCCATGCCTCCGCCGTGCTCGCCGCCTCGATCTTCCACTTCGGCACCTTCACGATCGCCGAGGCGAAGGCCCATATGGCCGCTGCCGGCATTGCCATGCGACTGGAGTGATCCCGATGGACAGCCTCGACCGCCTCTTCGCCACCATCGACGCCCGACGCGACGCCGACCCCGAGCAAAGCTGGACCGCGCGGATGCTCGCCAGAGGACCCGCGAAATGCGCCGAGAAGTTCGGCGAGGAAGCCGTGGAAGCGATCATCGAAGCCGCCCGCGGCGACCGCGACGCGCTGATCCGCGAAAGTGCGGACGTCCTGTATCATTTCTGCATCATGCTTGCGTCACAGGACATAGGCCCGGCGGACCTTGCGGCGGAGCTGAGTCGGCGCGAAGAGAGGTCGGGCCTTGCCGAAAGAGCGTCGCGCAGCGATTGACGCGATCCGTCGGGTGCCCCTGTCGCGTGATAGCACACGAACGCTTATCCTGTTGCATACCAACATTCCGGGAAAGCTTCTTCCGCACGGGGACCTTGGTGCAAGACGACGCGACCTGTGCGGAACCGGCGCGCCGCCTTGCGTGTTGCCTTTGTGACCAACCTGCAAACCGGCCACGCCGACAACAACCGGAGATTAAAATGAAACTTCTTTCCACGTCCACCGCCATCGCGCTGGCATTCGCCGCACCGGCTTTCGCCGAAGCCCACATGTCCGGCGCATTCGTCACCTCCATCGAGACCGAGGCCCTCCGTGCCTCCGACCTGATGGGGGCCCGTCTCTACGTTTCGGATGCCGACATTGACGCGATGGCTGGCCAATCCCCCGACTGGGAGGATGTCGGCGAGATCTCCGACATCATCGTCGGCAGCGGCGGCGGCATCGACGCCGTCCTGATCGACATCGGCGGCTTCCTTGGAATGGGCGAGCGGACGGTTGCCGTGAACATGGACCAGTTGCAGTTCGTCTCGGATGGAGCGGCTGCCGATGCGTTCTTCGTCGTGCTGCAGTCCGATCGTGCAATGCTCGAAAGCGCACCCGAGTTCGACCCCGAGTTCGAAATGGGCCGTACCCCGGGCATGGCGGACACTGACTTGGGCAATGACGCCGCCGTGATCCCGACGGTCCAGGGCACGGGCGTCACGACGCAATCGGCCGAGACAGCCGACGTCGCGACGCAGACGGCGCCGACGGACACCGCCGAGGCCGATGTGGAGCCCATCGCCGAAGGCACCGACGCCGCTGCGATGGAAACCGAGGCGACGGACGGCGAATTGGCTGAGCCCGGCATGCTGACCGCCCCCGCGATGGTCGTCGATGGCTACGAGACGGTCGAATATGACGCGCTCACCACCGAGGACGTGACCGGAGCGCGCGTCTACGGCGTCAATGACGAGGACATCGGCGAAATCGGCGAACTGGTCATGACGGCCGACGGCACGCTTCAGGATGCGGTCATCGACGTGGGCGGCTTCCTCGGTCTCGGCGCGAAGCCGGTCGCCATCCCCTTCGACCAGCTTCAGGTGATGCGCGGCGAGAACGACGTGCGCGTTTACGTCGATGCCACTGAAGAGCAGCTCACCAACATGCCGGATTACGAAGGCTGAGCCTGTCACTATCCGCAGAGCGGTCAAACTGTCGAGAGCCCGTCGCCTTGCGGCGGGCTCTTCGTCATTCCGGGACCGGCGACCCGCGCCTTGGGCACTGCCCCGACAGTGCTCTCCGATAAGGCGTTGCCATTCGATCTTGAGACAGCGGTTCTACATGAACGCCCTCCCCACGGATCGGCACCCCCCCCAGGCCTCCCCGCTCGTGACGCCGACCTGCAACCAAAAGCAGCCGAGACCCGGCGGCGCGCGCAGTCTTTCCCCCACAAGGCTGGCGACCGTTTCGGGCTGACAGACGCCAAGAACATCGACTGGATCCAGCACGTCCGGCAGTCGTCCCACCACCGTCCTCCGCGCAGACGCTTGCCGGCATCGCCGGAGCTGAGGTAGTGTCGCGAAGGTGGTGGAAATTTGGAAGCGGCGTAATCTCCGGGTGAACAACCCACCCCTACCGGCGGCTGCAACCGCCATGGAGATCACGCCATGACCCAGACTACAGACATGACCACGCCGGCGCTACTGTC
>JBBQDX010000255.1:0-6473 GCA_038320125.1 Rhodobacterales bacterium
CCTGCACCAGTCCGCCAACCACGCCGCATGGCTTGAGGACAACCGCCGCACCGACAACGGGACGCTGGCGCACATCATGGTGTCGAACGCCATGGGTGCCCCGGTCAGCCGGTCGTGGAAGGGATAGTGGCAGAGGGCGGCTTAACGCCTAATGCCACTAAGAAATCCGATGACAAACCCAACAATCGTTTATGTCAGATCTTGAGCAAAATGCACCTTAGATTCTTTTTGAGCGAAGGCACTCATCGGCAATGCTGCTAGCAAAGTCAACCCCATTGCCAAAGCAATGAACCAATCTAAAGGGTCGTAACTAGATGCCATATTTGAGGTTTGTGCATGTGCCGCTCCGATAGGAAACCAGTCTATCATATATGGGACAATTTGCTTTATCGACCTAAAAATTAAATACAACGATCCGACTAAACCTACTATCCAATAAATAGCTTCTTTGGGCTCACTTCTGAATAAGGCTAAAATTCTTGCAAAGCCAATTGGCCTTGAATTATCAGACTTCATAAAGGTCTGATAAGACTTGGGCAGAGGCCTTGGTATTGACAAGAAGATAGTTCCGCTAACTTCCTATTTCATACGGCGATTACGCATTAACGGAACCTGGACCAAGCTCAAGTTTGGCGTAGCGCTTCCCTCAGTACTTTCTGGAAGATGCAACAAGCTTCTGTTCATCAACTATTTGCTATCCGCTAAAATATGCTGCCAGTCTTTATCAGAACCATCTAAACTTTTCCGCATGGTCTCAAGGTGTTGTCCAAGCCAAATATATAACGCGGTCGCAGAGTTGAAATCAGTAACAACGTTTACCTCCAACTCCCTAACCAATCCCCCCTTAGTTTCAATAATCTGTTCTGGTTCAGAAGGGCGGCCGTCTGTCAGGGGGATTGATGTTCGATTAGGGATGGCATGCCGCTCATTGTAAAAACACAGTTGCATCGACCCTCTCGGCGTAACACCTTCAAAGCACCCGTCTGCGTGAATTACGCGAAACAGGTTGCTTTTTTAGTATGTAGCATCAATAGTTTCAGGCATAGAGGCGGTGCCCGCCGAAACCGCCTAGGCTTCATTATTCTTTGGCATTTCATCCGCCGCTGAGCGTCGTCGGCTGCAACACCAAGAATATGTATCATACCTTGCGTATAGGCCGGCCCTTATTAGGCTCCAGATCGTTGCACCGCACCGGCGGGAAATCTCGCTTCGGCCCTACGCCTGAGCCGGCACCCACAACTTCCACGGCCCGCCCTCGCCGTGGTCGTCGCACATGGAGAACTTGTCACCCGCCAAAGCCGCCCTTTGCGGGCGACAAGACCGGACCTTTTCAGCGTGCTCAGTGCCAACGTGGCCCGCTTGTAAGCAGCGTCCACGCTGATCTCCGTCCGCGGCCCCGATACGTATAGCGCAACCTCACGCCCGGTCATGGGGCCACCAGCAAGGGCGCTTAGCACCGGCCGGGCCATATGCCCCCGCCTTGCCGCGTCGGGAAGTTTGGCGGGCAACACTCGGGCATGTGGATGCCACGCAATACCAGCAAAGCCTCGACCTGGGGCAGGCCATCGCGGCCTTCCCTGATCGTAACCTTACGCAGCGCCAAAAGCGCGTTGTCTATGGATCGCTCCTGCATGCCGTCAAGGTACTGGCGCGGAAGACGGAAATCGACTATCCGTGTTGGTGCGTTTGCTACATAAGCCCGGAAATATCCCGGGGAGCGCGAGGGGTTGACCCCTCGCCCCGACCTTCAGGCCGCGGGCATCCGCCGCTCCACGATCTCCGCCCACCAGGAGCATCCCGCCGGGATGGCGTCGTCCGCGAAGTCGTATTCGGGGTGGTGGACCGGCGCAGTGTCGCCATTGCCGACCAGGATATAGGCGCCGGGGCGTTCCTGCAGCATGAAGGCGAAATCCTCGCCGCCCATCACCAGCGGCGCCTCCTCGCAGGCCCCGGAGACCGCCGTGGCGACCTCGGCGGCGAAGGCGGTCTGCTCCGCGTGGTTGGCCATGACCGGGTAGTTGCGGTGGTACTCGACCGTCGCCTTGCCGCCGAAGGTGGCGCATATGCCGTCCGAGATCGCCTTGATCCGCGTCTCCGCCAGGTCGCGCATCCCGGCCGACATCGTGCGAACGGTTCCTTTTAGTTCAACGCGTTGCGGGATGACGTTGAAGGCCTTCGACGAGGATTCCATCGAGGTGACCGAGATGACGATCTGGTCCACCGGGTCGGCGTTGCGCGACACGATGCTCTGGAGCGCGGTGATGAGATGCGCGGCCATCAGGCCGGTATCGACCACCTCCTGCGGCTTGGCCGCGTGGCCGCCGCGGCCCTCGAGTTCGAGGCGGAACACGTCGGTCGCGGCGAAGAAGGCGCCGGGGCGGATGGCGAAGCTGCCGATGGGCATGCCGGGCCAGTTGTGCATCCCGTAGACCTCCTCGATGTTCCAGCGGTCCATCATGCCGTCCTCGCACATCTCCCGGCCGCCGCCGCCGCCCTCCTCGGCGGGCTGGAAGATCACCACCGCCGTGCCGTCGAAGTTGCGCGTCTCCGCGAGATACTGCGCGGCGCCGAGCAGCATCGCGGTGTGGCCGTCGTGGCCGCAGGCGTGCATGGCGTTGGCGGTCTTGCTGGCATGGGGAGCGCCGGTCTGCTCGTGGATCGGCAGGGCGTCCATGTCGGCGCGCAGGCCAATGACCTTGCCGGACGCCTTCGAGCCGGTCTTGCCGTGGATGACGCCGACGACGCCGGTGCGGCCGATCCCCTCCACGACCTCGTCGCAGCCGAAGGCGCGCAGCTTCTCGGCGACGATGCCGCTGGTGCGGTGAGTGTCGAACAGGATCTCGGGGTTCTCGTGCAGGTCGCGGCGCCAGGCGGTGATCTCGGGGAGCAGTTCGGCGAAACGGTTCTTGACGGGCATGGCGGGTCTCCTGTGCTGGCACGAGCCTGGACCGCGCCCCGGCGGGCCGCAAGGGCCTTACGTCGGGTCGGCGTCCGCCCCCGCCGCCCGCCTCTCCCCGCGCCGTTCCTCGCGCCGGTCCTCTTGTTCCGAGCGCCGCTCCTCGCGCGTGCGCGGCACGTCGCGGGGACCGGCCGGCCAGCCTTCGCGCTGGCGCTTGCGGTTGCCGTCCGTCTCTTCGGTCTGGTCGTGGAAGAGATGCACCTGCGTGGGGTAGGGCATATCGATGCCGTTCGAATCCAGCGCCCGGTATACGGCAGGGAGGACCCGCGCGTGCACGTGCACGACGTCGCTGCGCCGCGCGTCGGTCCACCAGCGCAGGCGCAGGGTGTTCCAGCTGTCGGCGATCTCCCAGAAGAGAACCTCGGGGGCGGGGTCCGGGAGGACGCCGTCCACGCTCCGCATCGCCTCGAGGATGAGGTCGGTCGCCTCCTCCCAGTCGTCGTTGCAGCCGATGCCGACGTCGTACTGGCTGCGGCGGGTGGGGAAGGCCGTGTTGACGATGACGCTGTCGGTATAGATCACCGAGTTCGGGATGACGACGCGGCGGCCGTTGTAGGTCTTGATGAGGGTGGCGCGGGTCTCGATCCGCTCGACCGTGCCCTCGTGCCCGCCGGAGACGATCTGGTCGCCCACCGAGAACGGCTGGCGGATCAGGATCAGGATGCCCGCCAGCATGTTCTGCAGGATGTCCTTGAAGGCGAAACCGATGGCGACCGAGCCGATGCCGAGGCCCGCGATCAGGTCGCCGGGATTAAGCGAGGGCATGACGATTGTGGCGGCGAGCAAGGCACCCGCGATGTAGATCGCCCATTTGACGAGGCTGCCCCCGACGTCGCCGAGGTTCTGGCGGTTGCGCGCCCTGCCGCCCCGCCGGACCAGCCAGCCGACGCCGATCCCCAGTCCGATGAAGATGGCCAGGAGCACCAGCGCCACCGCGATGTTGGGCAAGAGCCGGAAGAAGCCGTCGATCCATGCGTCGAGCTTGTCGAGGATGAGCGTGGGGTCGGCGTCGACGATATCGGCGGCGGTCTCTTCCATGAAGTCTCCGGTGGGTTGTGCGAGTTCGAACCGGCGAGACGGGCGGGGGTTCCCGGTGGCGGGCGCGGCCGGTCCGGCAAGGTGGCAGGACCACGCTCGGCTTCGTCGTGTCCGAAGGTATTGCCCGGCGCGCAGTGGGTGGCCCGTCATCGCCCCGCCGGGCCCGCGCAAGCCCTCAGCGGCAGTGTGGCGACCGATCCGCAGCCTTACTCCGCAAGCGTCTCCACCACGCGGCGCAGAAGGGCTTCGCCGGCTTCGAACTGTTCGATGGCGATCCACTCGTCGGGCTGGTGCGCCTGGGCGATGTCGCCGGGGCCGCAGACGACGGCGGAATGGCCACGGGCCTGGAACTGGCCGGCCTCGGTGCCGTAGGTCACGACGTGGGTGCCGTTGTCGCCCGTCAGCCGGCGGATCAGCGCTTCGGCCGCGCCGTCTTTCTCGGGCTTCAGCGCGGGGACGCCGTTGACCTTTTCCCAGGTGACGCCGGCCCGGGCGTTGCGGGCGCGCAGGTCTTCGTGCAGTGCCGCAAGGAACGTCTCCAGCGCCGTGCAGTGCCGCTCCAGGTCGTCGCCCGCGGGGGCGCGGAAGCCCAGTTTGAAGCCGCAATCCTTCGCGGTGATGTTATGCGCGGTGCCGCCCGAGATCATCCCGACATGGGCCGTGGTGTGGGGCGGGTCGAAGGTGGCCGACACCGGATCCGGCGTCTCGGCCATGAGCTTCGCGTTCCAGTCGTTGACCCACCCGAGGATGCGCCCGGCCTCGTGGATGGCTGAGACGCCCTGCGGCAGCTTGGAGGAGTGGACCTCGAAGCCGTGCACGTCGATCTGGTACATCGCGCTGGCGTTGTGGCCGGTGACGGGGCGCAGCATCGACGGCTCGCCGATGATGGCGGCGGCGGCGCGGGGCAGGTGGGTGGCCATGTCCTCGATCATCGGCGGCGCGCCGATGCAGCCGACCTCCTCATCGTAGGAGAGCGCGATCTGGAGCGGGCGCTTGAGATCGAGCGTGAGCGCGTAGGGGACCATGGCGAGGGCCAGGGCGTCGAAGCCCTTCATGTCGCAGGTGCCGCGCCCGTAGTATTTCCCGTCCTTCTCGGTGACCGTGAAGGGGTCCATCGTCCAGTCCTGCCCGTCCACCGGCACCACGTCGGTATGGCCCGAGAGCACCACGCCGCCCGCCACCTCGGGGCCGACGTTGGCATAGAGCGCGGCCTTCCTGCCGGTCTCGTCATAGACGCGGTGCGCCGCGACGCCATGCGAGGCGAGATAGCTCTCGACCCAGGCGACGAGGTCGAGGTTCGAGTCGCGGCTGACGGTGGGGAACGCGATGAGCGTCCGCATGATCTCGAGGGCCGAGAGGTTTTGCGCGTGTGGGGACATGGGCGGGCTCCTTCGGGTTCCATCCGTGCTGCCGCAGGCGGCGAAGGTCAAGCCGGGTGCCCTGATCCGGGGCACCTTGTTGCCTGTGAACGATCAGCGGGCAAATGCCTTGCGGGGGGCGGATCATCTGCTAGCGTGCAGGACAGACGACGGGCGACAGGCCCGCGCGACGACATGCGGGCGATCGACCCGCAGCAATCAGGGGAGTGGTGGATGCCGGACGGCGACACCCGGAACGTGCTCGAGGTCAGGGGTCTCAGCACGGTCTTCGGCACAAGGGGCGGCAAGGTTCACGCCGTCAATTCGGTCAGCTTCGAGGTGAAGCCCGGCGAGCTGCTGGGCGTCGTCGGCGAAAGCGGCTCGGGCAAGTCGGTGACGATGATGTCGCTGGTCGGCCTGCTTCCGAGCCCGCCCGCCGACGTGTGCGAGGGCGAGGTGCTGCTCGACGGCGAGGATCTGCTCACGGCGAGCCCGTCGCGGCTGCGCGAAGTGCGCGGCAAGGACGTGGGCTTCATCTTCCAGGATCCGATGACCTCGCTCAACCCGGTGTTCACCGTGGGCTTCCAGATCATGGAGCCGGTGCGCCGGCACATGGGCCTGTCGAAGAAGGCCGCGCGGGAGCGGGCGGTGGAGCTACTGGAGCTGGTCGGCATTCCCGGCGCGCGCGACCGGCTTTCGGATTATCCGCACCAGTTCTCGGGCGGCATGCGCCAGCGGGTGATGATCGCCATAGCACTCGCCTGCGACCCCAAGGTGCTGATCGCCGACGAGCCGACGACGGCGCTCGACGTCACCATCCAGGCGCAGATCCTCGAGATCGTGGAGGATCTGCGCGCCAAGCTCGGCATGGCGATCGTCTGGATCACCCACGACCTCGGCGTCATCGCGGGCATCGCCGACCGGGTGCTGGTGATGTACGCGGGCCAGGTGGTGGAGCAGGCCGACGTCCGCCCGCTCTTCAACGATCCGCGCCATCCCTACACCCGCGCGCTCCTCAAGACGATTCCCTCGGTGACGGGGGCGCGGGCGGCGAAGCTGCAGGTGATCGAGGGGCAGCCTCCGATCCTCGGCGCACCGCCTTCGGCCTGCTCGTTCCG
>JBBQDX010000256.1:0-6391 GCA_038320125.1 Rhodobacterales bacterium
CGATACGGGCGGGGCAGCCCCGGAGGACATCCCCATGCGCGCCCGCATCTTCAAGCCAGCCAGAAACGCCATGTCCTCGGGCACCGCCAGGACGAAGGACTGGGTGCTGGAGTTCGTCAACGAGATCCCCCGCGAGATCGATCCGCTGACCGGCTGGACAGGGTCGCGCGACACTCAGGCGCAGGTCCGGCTTGGGTTCGACTCCCTGGAGGAGGCCGAGGCCTATGCGCTCGCCAAGGGCATCGACACCGTCGTCCTGCGCGCGCAGGGCCGCGCCGCGAACCTGCGGGCCGGCGGCTACGGCGAGAACTTCGCGACCAACCGCCGGGGCTCCTGGACGCACTGAAGGGCCGGCGAGAGGCCCGGGTCGTGGCCCGCCGCGCGCCGGGGTGGTGCAGCATCCGCCCGGCTCCGGCGTCGGCGATCTCTTCGCGGGCGTCTCTCGCCACGCAACGGCGGCAGGTCGCACGGGTCAGGCGACCGCGCGGGCCTCGGCGTGGAACGGGCAGGCGACGCTGTGGCCGGGGGCTTCCTCCACCAGCGGCGGGCGTGCTTCCGCGCAGGCGGGGCGGGCGATCGGACAGCGGGTGCGAAAGACGCATCCCGACGGCGGGTGCAGCGGCGAGGGCAGCTCGCCCTCGAGCACCGGACGCGGCCGCGCGCGTTCGCGCACCGGATCGGGGATCGGGATCGAGGCGATGAGCGCCCGGGTATACGGATGGCGCGGGGCCGCGATCAGCGCGGCGGCGGGCGCGGTCTCCACGATGCGGCCCAGATACATCACGGCGATGCGGCTGGAGACGTGGCGCACGACGCTGAGATCGTGGGCGATGAAGAGCATCGACAGCCCCATCTCGCGCTGAAGCCCGGCCAGCAGGTTCACCACCTGCGCCTGCACCGAGACGTCGAGCGCCGAGACCGGCTCGTCGCAGATCAGGAGTTCCGGCTCCGTCACCAGCGCGCGGGCGATGCCGATGCGCTGGCACTGGCCGCCGGAGAACTCGTGCGGATAGCGGTTCACCAGCGACGGCAGCAGGCCGACCCGCTCCAGCATCGCGCCCACCCGCGTCCGCCGCTCCGCCGCCGAAAGGTCCGGCAGATGCGTCGAGAGCGGCTCCGCGACGATCTGGCCCACCGTCATCCGCGGGTTGAGGGCGGCCAGCGGGTCCTGGAACACCATCTGCACCTCGCGGCCGAGCTTGCGGCGGGCGGCGGGCGCAAGCCCGGTGATCGCCTCGCCCTTCCAGCAGACCCGCCCGGCGGTGACCGGCACCGTGCCGATGATGGCGCGCGCGAGCGTGGACTTGCCCGACCCGCTCTCGCCCACCAGCCCGAGCGTCTCGCCCCGCTCCAGCACGAGGTCGGCCCGCGAGACCGCCTGCAGGTCGAGCGGCCGGGTCCAGGGCCAGGCGCCGCGCGGCAACACCGGAAAGGTCACGTCGAGCCCCTCGACGCGGAGCAGCGGCGCGCTCACGTCACCTCCTCCGGGGCGGCGTGGCAGGCCCGCAGGTGGCCCGGAACGGTCTCCACCAGCGGCGGCATCACGGCGCAGGCCGAGCGAACCAGCGGGCATCGCGGCGCGAAGGGGCAGCCGTCGGGCAGGCGGGTCATGTCGGGCGGATCGCCGGGAATGGTCGAGAGCGCCGCCTGCGCCGCGTCGAGCCGCGGCACGGCGGCCAGCAGCCCCGCGGTATAGGGGTGCGAGGGGTCGGCGAAGAGCGCGTCGGTCGGCGCCGCCTCCATCACCCGGCCGCCGTACATCACCAGCGTCCGGTCACAGCTTCCCGCGACGATGGCGAGATCATGGGTGATCAGGATCATCGCCGATCCGACCTCGGCCCGGATCTCGGCCAGCAGGTCCATGATCTGCGCCTGCACTGTCACGTCGAGCGCCGTCGTCGGCTCGTCGGCAATGAGCAGTTCCGGCCGGCAGAGCAGCGCCATGGCGATCATGATGCGCTGGCGCATGCCCCCCGAAAACTCGTGCGGATACATCCCGAGCCGCCCCACCGCGTCGGGAATCCGCACCGCCTCCAGCATCGTGGCGCATTCGGCGAGCGCCGCGCGCTTGGACAGCCCCCGATGCAGCGTCAGCACCTCCGCCATCTGGTCGCCGACCCGCAGGTAGGGGTTGAGCGAGGTCATCGGGTCCTGGAAGATCATCGCCATCCGCCGCGCCCGAAGGCGGTTCAGCGCCTTGTCGGGCAATCCCAGGATCTCCTCGCCCCCGAGGCGCACGGACCCCTCCGCCCGGCCGTTGCGCGCCAGCAGCCCGAGGATGGCGAAGGCAAGCTGGGTCTTGCCCGAGCCGCTTTCGCCGACGATCGCCAGCGTCTCGCCCGCCTTGAGGTGCAGCGAGACGCCGTTGACGGCGCGGACGGTGCCGTCGGGCGTGTCGAAGGCCACGGTCAGGTCGGAGACGTCGAGCAGCATCACCGGTCCTTCGGAGTCTTCACGGGTCACCGATCCTTCGGAGTCTGCATGGGTCACCGATCCTTCGGATCGAGCGCGTCGCGCAGGCCGTCGCCGATGAAGAAGAAGGCGAAAAGGCCCATGACGAAGAACCCCAGCGGGAACAGCAACTGCCAGATCGTGCCGTTGCGCATCTCGGCCGCGCCGACGTTGATGAGTGCCCCCCAGGAGGTCAGCGGCTCCTGCACGCCGAGGCCGAGGAAGCTGATGAAGCTCTCGTAGATGATCATCGAGGGGACCAGCAGCGTGGCGTAGACGATGATGACGCCGAGCAGGTTCGGCACGATGTGGCGCAGGATGATGCGGAACGGATGGACGCCGGTGGCGACGGCGGCCTCGACGAACTCGCGGCCCTTGAGCGCCAGCGTCTGGCCCCGCGCGATCCGTGCCATCTCGAGCCAGGAGATGAGCCCGATGCCGATGAAGAGCATCAGGATCGATCGGCCGAAGACCACCAGCAGCAGGATCAGCACGAACATATAGGGAATCGACATCAGCACGTCGACCGTCCGCATCATCGCTCCGTCCACCCGGCCGCCGAAATAGCCCGCCACCGCGCCGTAGAGCGTGCCGACCACGACCGCGATAAGGGCGCCGACGATACCCACCATGAGCGAGATCTGCGTGCCCTGCACCGTGCGCGCGAAGAGGTCGCGGCCCAGTGAGTCGGTCCCGAACCAGTGGCCGGTGGCGAGCGAGGGGCGCCCGGCCTCCGACACGTTGCCCAGCACCGCCCAGTCGATCTCCTCGTAGCTCCAGGGCGCCGCGAGCGGCCCGAGGAGTGCGAAAAGCGCGATGGCCGTCAGCACCACCAGCCCGGCCACGGCGGCCTTGTTGCGCCAGAACCGCCGCCGCGCGTCCGACCAGAGGCTCCGGCCCCGGGGCACATCGGCCAGCGCGCGGGTGTCGGCGAGCGTAGCACCTCCGGACGTGAGCGGGGCCATCAGTAGCGGATCTTCGGGTCGATCCAGGCATAGGCCACGTCGACGAGAAGGTTGAAGAAGATGGTGAGCGCGCCGAAGAGCACGGTGATGCCCATCATCACCCCGTAGTCGCGGTTGAGCGCGGAGGCGACGAAGAACTGCCCGATGCCGCCGGTGGAAAAGGCGATGTCGATGACCACGGAGCCGGTGATCATGCCCACGAAGGCGGGCCCGAGGTAGGAGACGATGGGGAGCAGCGCGGGCTTGAGCGCATGGTGCAGCACGATGCGCCAGCCCGGCAGGCCCTTGGCGCGGGCGGTGCGGATGAAGTTCGACGACAGCACCTCCAGCATCGAGGCCCGCGCGATCCGCGCGATCGACGCCATGTAGGAGGTGCCGAGCGCTATCACCGGCAGCACGATGTATTCCGCCTGCCCCCCGCGCCAGCCGCCGCCGGGCAGCCAGCCGAGCCAGAGCGTGAAGACCAGCACGAGGATCGGCGCCAGCACGAAGTTCGGCAGCACCTGCGCGCCCACCGAGATGCCGACGGCGAGGTAGTCGAGCCAGGAGTTGTGCCGGATGGCGGCGACGATGCCCAGTGTGCCCCCGACCAGAACCGCCAGCAAGAAGGCCCAGAACCCGTAGGTGAGCGTCACCGGAAAGCCCTGGCGGATCAGGTCGTTCACGTCCTGATCGCGGTAGACGAAGGAGGGGCCGAAGTCGAACTGCGTCACGATCCGGGAGACATAGGTCCAGATCTGCACCGCGAAGGGCCGGTCGAGCCCGTATTCCCGCTCGAGATTTGCGAGGACGAAGGGCGGCACGCCGCGCTCGGTCGCGAAGGGCGAGCCGGGGGCCGCATACATCAGCACGAAGGTCACTACGACCAGTAGCAAGAGGACGGGCACGGCCACCATCAGGCGGCGGAGAATGAAGGCGATCATCGGCAGAGGGGGCGGCCGGCCCGCAGCAGGGCAGGCCGCCCCGTCCCCGTCACTCGGTCACCACGCGGTAGATGTCCTGAATGTACCAGTTGTTCTCGACGTTGTTCATCGGCCAGCCCCGGATGTCGTCGTCGAGCAGGAAGTTCTGCGTGTAGTGATAGACCGGGATGATCGCCATCTCGTCCGCCACGATCTGCTCGACCTCGGTGTAGGCCTCGTTGGGGTTCTCCATCGTCCGCGACGCTTTCATCAGCGCGTCCACCTCGGCGTTGGAATACTTGCCGTCGTTGGAGCCATGCGTCGTGGTCAGGAGGTCGAGGAAGGTCGACGCCTCGTTGTAGTCGCCGCACCAGCCCGACCGCGCCAGGTCGAAGTTCTGCTCGCCGCGGATGTCGATGTAGGACTGCCACTCGTAGTTCGAGAGCGTGATGTTCACGCCCAGCGGCTTCCACATCTGAGCGGCCACCGTGGCCAGCGCCTTGTGGTCGTCGGAGGTGTTGTAGATCAGGTCCAGCTCGAGCGGGTTGTCGGGTCCGTAGCCCGCTTGCGCCATCAGCTCGCGCGCCTTTTCCATCCGCTCCTGCTGGCTCCAGGAGGCGTAGTCGATTTCGGGCGGCTCGAACCCGGCGGTCTGGACATGGGCGAAGTTGTAGGCCGGAAGCTGGCCGCCCTTGAGCACCTGGTCCACGATCACGTTGCGGTCGAGCATGTAGCTGAGCGCGCGGCGGACGTTCACGTCCTGCAACGCCGGGTTGCCGGACTCGGTGACGTTGATGGCATAGAAGTAGGAGCAGAGCCGCGGCGTCGAGAAAGTCTCGTCGGGGTATTGCGCCAGCAGGTCGGGGTAGGTGCCCGCCGGCAAGTCGTCCATCATGGTGAACTCGCCGGCCTCCCAGCGGGTGACGGACTGGTTGCGGTCGTTGATGATGTAGCCGGTGATCTCCGTGATCTGGACGTTCTCGGCATCCCAGTATTGCGGGTTCTTCGCCAGCCTGAAGAACTCGTTCACCGCGAGCTCCTCGAGCGTATAGGCGCCGTTGGAGACGATGTTCCCGGGCTTGGTCCAGTCGGGGCCGAATGCCTCGACGGTGGCCTCGTGGGTGGGCATGAAGGTCGCATAGGTCACGACGGCCGGAAAGAACGGCAGCGGCTGCGTCAGCGTGACTTTCAGCGTATGGTCGTCCACCGCCTCGACGCCGAGCGTGTCCGGGGCCGCGGCGCCCGAGATGACCTCCGCCGCCCCCGCGATCGAGCTGAGCTCGACGTACCACGAATAGGGCGAGGCGGTCGCGGGATCGGCGGCGCGACGCCAGGCATAGACGTAGTCGGCGGCCGTCACGGGGTCGCCGTTCGACCATTTCGCGTCGTCGCGCAGGGTGAAGGTCCAGACCGTGTTGTCCTCGCTCGTCCACTGCGTCGCGCCGGCCGGAATGACGTTGCCGTCGCCGTCCTGCCGCGTCAGCCCCTCGAAGAGCTGGCTGATGACGTGGCTGCCCTGCACTTCCTCGTTGAGCTGCGGGTCGAGCGTCGGGAACTGGTCGAGGATCGAGTAGGAGAAGGTCTGATCCTCGGCCAGCGTGTCGCCGGGGGCGACCTCGGCGGCGAGGGCGGCAGGGGCCGTCGCGGCCGTCGCGGCTGCCAGCGTCGCGGCTGCCAGCGTCGCAACGGATGCAAGAAGGGTCAGGCGCTTCATCGAGATTCTCCCCGTTTCGTCATGGTGGCGCCGCCTTCCGGACGGCGTCCTCGGGGTCATCTTGTCCGCTTGGGGGCGGCGATGGCAAGTGCGGTCAGCGGCTCCGCGCCAGGTGACGTCGCGAAGGCCAGCGATGCGCGCGGCCCGCCGTCACCCCTCCGGCGTCCCTTCGGACCCGTCGCGGATCGCGGGCGCGCGCCGTGTCAGATCACTCCCAACTGCAGGTTCACGGCGATGGCGACGAGGATCAGCCCCCCGATCCACGCCAGCGCCTCGCGAAAGGTCTGCCGGCCGTCGACGATCCGCGTCACCGTCCCGCCCATCCAGGCCACCAGCAGATCGCAGGGCACGGCCGTCAG
>JBBQDX010000257.1:0-6334 GCA_038320125.1 Rhodobacterales bacterium
GCGCAGGTCGGGCCAGGCCAGTTGCGACGCGACCCAGACACCCATGCCCATGCCGACCACCGCCCAGAAGAGCGCGAGGAGGATGCCCACCTTCGTCGGATCGTCGTAATAGGAGGCGGAGCGATCCTCGGTCGGCTCCGGATCGTAGATCGCGTTGCCGACGATGAAAAACAGGACGGCGCAGAAGATCAGGACGATCCAGCCGTGCGCACCCATGGCGTCGTCGTGGCCGACCGCTGCCATGATCACCCCGATCAGGGCGCCGATGCCGGTGATCAGCATCGCGCTGGCGCGCTCGGCCCCGGTCAGGTTGGACATCATGGCATGGTCTCCTTGGTCGCGGCGGTCTGGCGCTGTGTGTGTGATCGGGATGGAAGCGGTCGGTCCGCGTCGAAGAGGATTCGTTCGGCGTCGCCGGAGAGATCCTCGTACTGGCCGCTGCGCAGGCTCCAGAAGAAGGCGGCCAGTCCCGCGGCTCCCATGCCGAGCGTCACCGGGATGAGGATGGCGAGGATCGTCATGCGGGAACCTGCTCCGGGGCGAACCGCGGCGCGCGGCGCGGGTGCTGCGCTCCGCTGCGGTTCAGGCGCAACGCGTTCAGGGTGACGAGGATCGATGAGGCCGACATCGCCAGCGCCGCGATCAGGGGCGTCACCATTCCGGCGACGGCCAGCGGGATGGCGATGCAGTTGTAGGCGATCGCCAGCGCGAAGTTCTGCCGCACGATCCGCGCGGTGTCGCAGGCGACGCGCCATGTGGCGGGCACGGCGTCCAGGGACTCGCGCAGGAAGACAAAATCGGCGGCCGTCCGGCCGGCGTCCGAAGCGCTGGCGGGCGCCATCGACACATGCGCCGCGGCCAGCGCCGCCGCGTCGTTGAGCCCGTCGCCGACCATCAGCGCGCGGTGGCCGGCGCGGCGCAGGGTCTCGAGGGCCTCGATCTTGTCGGCCGGCGTCGCGCCGTGGCGGACCTCCGCGATGCCCAGCTCGCGGGCCATGCGATCGGCCCGCGCCGCGATGTCGCCCGACAGCATGGCGACGGGGATGCCGGAGGCTTGGAACCGCGCGACGGCCTCCTGCGCCCCGGGCCGCAGCGTCTCGACGAGGTCGAACGCGCAGGCGGATCCGCCCTCGAAGGCGAAGGCGGGGCTGGGCACTCCGGCAGGCACCTCGGCGATCCCGGCGACCCAGTCCGCCCGGCCCAGCCGCGCGCGACGCCCCTCCACGATGCCCTCGACGCCGAAGCCGGGCCGTTCGCACGCCTCCCGAAGCTCGCCCGGCAGTTCGGGCAGGCGCGCCGCGATGGCGCGGGCGGCGGGATGGACCGAATGCAGCGCCAGCGCCTTTATCGCGGCGCGCGTCGCGGGGTCGCCCGGCACGGCCCCGACCGCGGGCCTGCCGGTCGTCAGCGTCCCGGTCTTGTCGAAGACCGCGCGGTCGATCTCGGCCAGCCGTTCCAGCGCGCCGCCATCCTTCATCAGGATGCCCATCCTCATCAGCCTTCCGGCGGCTACGACATGCGCCACTGGCACGGCCAGCGCGAGCGCGCAGGGACAGGTGATGATGAGCACGCTGATGGCGACGAAAGCCGAGGTCCGCCAGTCGCCGCCGGTCGCCGCCATCCAGCCGACGAAGGTCGCCAGCGCAAAGGTATGGACGACGGGCGCATAGAGCCGCGCGGCCCGGTCGGCGATGCGCACGTAGGCCCCGCGTCCGGTCTCCGCCGCACCCTGCATCCGGATCATCTGCGCCAGGAAGGACTCGTCGGCCGTCCGGAGCGCGCGGGCCAGGATCGACCCCGTTAGGTTGAGCGTGCCCGCCTCGAGCGCGTCGCCCGGCCCCGCCGGGACCGGCATCGCCTCGCCGGTGACGAGGCTGCGATCGAGATCGGTCGCCCCCTCAAGGATCTCGGCGTCCACCGGAACCCGCTCGTCCGGGGCGATGGACAGGATCGCGTCAGGGGCCACGGCGTCGAGCGCGACGTAGCTCAGCGTGCCGTCGCTCCGGCGGACCATCGCCCCGCGCGGCGACAGCCGGGCCAGTCCGGCGACCGCGCTGCGCGCGCGCATCCGCATCAGGTGGTCCAGATACCGGCCCCCCAGCAGAAAGAAGAGCAGCGTGACGGCCGCATCGAAGAAGACATGCTCGCCGCCCCGCAGGCTCTCGTAGAGGCTGAGCGCCAGCGCCAGCAGCACCCCAAGCGCGATCGGCACGTCCATGTTCGTGCGCCGCGCGCGCAGGGCGCCGAGGGCGGAGCGGAAGAACGGCTGCCCGGCATAGGCGACCACCGGAACGGCGATGAGGGCGGAGACGATGTGGAACGTCTCGCGGGTCGGCCCCTCGGCGCCCGCCCAGACGCCGACCGACAGGAGCATGATGTTCGCCGCGCCGAACCCGGCGACGGCCATGGCCCGCAGGAGCTGTCCGCCGGTCGCGTCGGTCGATCCGTCGCCCGAGCCGCCCGTCTCCGCCGGCGTCGCGACAAAACCTATCGAGGCGAGCGTCGCGATGATCGGCTGTGGATCGACGTCGGGACGGTCGAGCGTGATGCTTGCCTGCCGCAATGTCAGGTTGACGCGCGCCGACGCCACATCGCTCCGGGCGTTCAGGGCGCGTTCGATCGAGGCCACGCAGCCGCCGCAGCGGATCCCCGGCAGCGACAGGAGGATTTGACCCTGGCCGTTCGCCAGCCGGCGCACGCTCGCGCGCGTCTGGGCAAGGTCCAGCGGACCGGACGCCGGCGGCGCGGTCGCGGCAGGGGTCATGCCCGGATGGCTGGCGATCTCCGACACTCGGCGTGTTCCTGCGTCCCGTTACCCGGCTCCGGCCTTCGGGGGGCTGCGGCGCTCCGGGGAAGCCATGCCACGGACGGACGGTCCGGATGTTGATCTGGATCAACCACCATTCGGATTCGGCCGTTAGGCTCCGAATGTCAGTCAGATCCCGCCCACGCATCCCGAGGAGGTCCGGCCTTGCGAACGTCCAAGCGCGGCGCCGGGATCGAAACCGGCCACCAGTCCCGGCTCGACGCCTGTCTGGCGCGGCAGTTCGCGCTCTGTGCGGCGCTCGAGACACTGGCCGACGATCTGCCATCGCGCATCGACACGCAGGCCGCGATGATCTTGGCAGACCGGCTCGAGCCGGTGCTGCGGCAGTGTCATCGGCTGGAGGAAACCCTCGTCTTCCCCGTCCTGCTGATCGCGGGGCCGCAGATGCGCCCGATCATCGACCGGCTTCGCCAGGAGCATATCGAGGACGAGGACCATGCCTGCGACGTGCGCGAAGCCATCACGGCCTTCGTGGCGCGGCAGGTGCGGTCGAACGATCACGAGATCGGCTACATGCTCCGGTGTCTCTTCGTGTCGTTGCGGCGGCACCTTGCCTTCGACAGGGATCATGTCCTGCCGCTTTACCGCCGCACCTGCGGGTTCTGATCCGTCAGAGGCCGGCCGCGGCTTTCAGGGCGCTGCCGTCGCGGATGGTGACCCGGCGGTTCTTCTCGATCGCGACAATGCCGGCCTTGCGCAGGTGGGTCAGCTGGCGGCTGACGGTCTCGATCGTCAGCCCGAGGAAATCCGCGATGTCCGTCCGCTTCATGGGGATGTCGAAGGTCTGCGAATGGCCGGCCACCAGCGGATCGATGTGGCTGGCGAGCAGGAGCAGAAACGACGCCACCTTTTCGGAGGCCGACTTCCGGCCCAGGATCATCATCCATTCGCGCGCATCGTCGAGTTCGCGGAGCGCCTGCCGGTGGAGCCGGTGCTCGAGCGCGGGCGCTTGCCGAACCATCCGTTCCAGCGCGGAGCGGGGGAAGGTGCAGATGCGGACCGTGCTGGCCGCCTCCGCCCCGACATCGCTGCTCTCGGCGAAGGGGCGGCCCAGAAAATCGGGGGCGAACTGCAGCCCGACGATCTGCTGGCGTCCGTCCGGCATCAACTTGGTCAGTTTCACGACACCGCTCAGGATGTTGGCATAGCCCTCCGAAGGAACGCCCGCCGCGATGAGTTCGGTGCCCGGCGGCACCTCCCGGCGACCGGTCTGGCGTCCGAGCTGCTGCAACTCGGCGGAATCGAGCGCGCCGCAGATTCCCCTGTGCCGCGCCTCGCAAGCCCGGCAGAGGACCGGAATGGTCGAATTGTGAATGTCGAGGCGCATGTTCCGAGTCCTTTCCTTCAAGGCCGGAGCGCCGCATCCGCGGCTTGCCCGGAGGATACGGGCCGGTAGGGCGTCACATGGCGCTGGACCGCCCTTCGCGGGCGCGACCTGTCTTTATCGGGCCATGGTCCTTGAATCACCCGGGAAAGGCAAGCCGGTGCTGTCGCGACCTTCAGGTCCGCACCGAAGTCGGGGCGGGTCGAAGGGCGGCACCCGCGCAGCCAGGTCGCATCCGAAGGCTGTTCGGTTCGGCGGTGCGGACACATGGTCGCGGGCACGAGGACTCCGGCGGTTGTCCGGGGTCGGCCCGAGCGGCTTCGGCAAGAGCGCGGGACCGGCAGCCTGCGGCTGCGGCCTGCGGTGCGGGCACCGTTATGCGTGGCGCACCCGCCGCCCGGCTGCATCGTGTCCGCCGAGGGCAGGACGGCGACCCGCCTGGCGGTGGTCATGCCGATCGCGGCGCAGCCGAAGCCTTACGGGACCAGACCTGCCACGCTACCATCGCGCGAATCCTCGACGGACGTCGCCCGCTGCGTTTCGCTCGACGTCGTCGCCGGCGACTGGCTCGCGGGAAGGAGAGCATCGTGACGCCCGTGGGCGACAGACCGACATGACGGAAAGACCGCACCTGCCGGATCGGTCTTCGCGGCGCCGGCTGCTTCTCGGCGGACTGGGGCTCGCGGGTGCCTATGCGGGGTTGCGCCTTGGCCTGCCTGCCCTCTCCGAGCGCCTGCGCGGGCTCGAGTTCGAGCCGCTGGAGCGGCCGGCAGGGTTCCGCAGGCTCGCCGGCACGGGGAGCGTCAGCGGGGCCGCGACGTCCGACCCGTTCATCGGACTGGGCGCGACTGCCGCCGCGGCGACCCCGTCCTGCGCGGGCCTCTTCGAGGGAGATGTCGCGCCGGGCATCGTCCCCGTCGCCTATTTCTCCGACTACAACTGCGCCTATTGCAGGGTGCTTGGTCCGCGCCTCGAAGCGCTGGAGGGTGTGCGGATCACCTGGCACGAACTGCCGCTTCTGGGCGAAGGCTCGGTCGTCATGGCCCGCGCCGCGCTCGCCGCTGGCCTGCAGGGCGCTTACGAACCCTTTCATCACGCCCTCATGCGATCCCCCCGGCCCTCGCCGAACGCGCTGCCCCGCATCGTCGAGGCGCTCGATCTCGACGGGGCGCGCCTCAGGGCGGACATGGCGGGGCAATCGGTGGACCGGAGGCTCGCTCGCAGCCGGGCGGTGGCGGCGCTGTTCGGGTTCTACGCCACGCCGTCGACGGTCGTCGGTCGATCCGTCGTGATCGGCGCCGTGGGAGAGGTCACGCTGGACCGCCTCGTCGCACGCGAGCGGGCGGACGGGCCGGTCCCCGCCTGCACCTGACCATCACGACGCGGGACAGGCGTTGGAGACCTCTGCCGTGGCGTCCCGGCGTCGCCCTCCGACGGGTCCACCCAGATCATCCCCACGACCATGCCGGCCCTCGCGAGGCTGCCCGCGCCTGGCAGTTCGCGGAGCGGGCGCTCGATATCGCCGTGCGCGGAGGCCGGGCGTGTTTGCGCAAGTTCCGCATCCTGCGGTCGTCCTGGTCGGGGGCCAGAAAACAGCCCGCCGTCCGCCGCAGGTGTCCGGCCGGGGGGCGCAGGGTCAGGTGGGCCGGTTCGTGCGCTCTGGCAACGGTCCGGCGCGGGGCGGCGAGAGCGCCCGGGCGGCGACCCGGAACCATCGCATTAGGGAAGCCGCTCGCAGAAGGCGCCGGTCGCCGCGGTGGCAGGACCTGACGGAGGGCGCCGGCACCGCGCGGAAACCCATCTCCACCCATAAATTTCGGCGATTATCTATTTGCCAAACCCGCACGATGAAAGCAGGTTTGGCCCTCCGGCGCTCGGAGGGTTCAACAGGTGGCAGAGGTTTTTCACGTTCGCTATCGCGGCGGCACGGCCGACGAGCATGATATGCCCGCCCGACACTTGGCGGCTTCACTGGAAGGGCTTGACCGGATCGTGGTCCGCTTTCTCTGGGCAATCGAGACAGAGACGACCGCGACACGCTCCCCTTCCGCCGAGATGACAAGCCTCGACGTATATGCCCCGAAAGCTGGATGTCTCGACATTTCCGCTTACGCAGCCGTCGCGACCGGCTTCATGGCGTTTGTCGCCAGCAGGCAGGATGCTGTACGGACCAAACCATGCGA
>JBBQDX010000258.1:0-6330 GCA_038320125.1 Rhodobacterales bacterium
CAGATGCGCAAGATCGATGGCTGGGAAACCTTGTCTCAGCCCATCGAAGCAATGTTCATTGACCTCGCCGCCTGAGAGCACGAACATTCACATGCCCAGAGCGCGCCGCCAGAGAATTTCCACCAGATTCGAGACACGACCACTCCTCGTCCCGGCGCTGAGCTGATTCGAATATTCTACAGTCGAGATCCTGGCCGGCCATCATTAAAGGTATTGCGCGACCGGCCGGTGGGCCGAGAGGTCATCGGTCTCTCGGCGACGGGGAGCGGAACCAGCAACATGACCGTCGTCGGTTGCAAGAAGCGATCGAACCGGGCGCGCAAGGGGGGAGGATTGCGCTTCGTTCGTCTCACGAACGTCGCGCGCGGCGCCATCCCCGGACGGAGCCAACCTCCTCGATGCTGTTCCGCTGGCTCGGGTGACGCCCGTCTTGGGGCGCCAGCGACGCGGTGGAGGATGGGCCGCACGGCTCGCCGGCTTACCAGACGATCACGGTGACGCCGGTGATCAGGCCCCCTTAGCGATGCGGATGCAGCAATTTATAAACCTCGCAGACCCCTTCGCCCTCGCCGCCGATGCCGGCCCCGAGCAGGGCGTGGTGGCCGGTAGAGAGGCCGACCGGGGCACGTTGGCATGTCATACGGCAGGTCCGCGGAGACCGGCGTTGGAAGGCATCGGCGGTTCCCAGGCGTGTCCGTATGGGCCGTCGGGAGGCGCGTCCCCCGGTCCCGATCTGTCGTCCACAGCTCGCGATTGCTCGACCGCAGCGCCCGTTTGATACGTCCGCCGCGCCACCGCCGGCGGCGTGGCTCGATATCATGCCCGCTGAGGAGGTCGATGCCGGGCCAGCCGCCGCACCTCTTGCCTGCCGATACAATCGAGGCCAACTCCGTTCTGCCGGCTGGCGCTCGCCTCGAGCAAGGTCGCGATCTCCGCGTCGACCACCGGGGGGCGCGGCCGGTCAATGCAGCCTTACTGTGATCACGACGCCGTCGATGCCCGAACGATCGGGGACAGGCACGCGCAGGAGGGTGGCCGAGCCGGGGATGACAGTCCGGAGGCTGACCCGCTGGCAGGCGCCGGGCGCCGCGGGCGGAATACCTCGCCGCCAGGCACTGACCGCCGGAGCGGGTTCGGGTGCCGCCGCCATGTTCCGCCGAATTATCGCTCGGTTGCACGGGAATCGCCGGAGGTTAGCATCGGAGTTCCGATCACTATGGCCGGTGCACGCGATAGGAAACTTTCGGCCGCACCACGCCCTCCGGCCTTCCGTAGAAGCCTGACGCCGCGCGCCGCTGTCGGTCCGCCTTCGTCGCCCGCATGCCGCGCCCCCGATCCGTTCGGGCCGGGAGGCGGTCGAGTTCGGGCGATCAGAGAAGTAGCGATCCCTCGCATCCAGTCCCGGTCTAACGCCCTTCGACGGTCAGGTTGCCCGGCTGCGTCGGATGCCGCTGGCTCCGAGCCCGGCGAGGGCCAGCCCGAGAAGCCAGGCGGAGGCGGGCAGGGGGACCGGGGAGGGCGATTGCGCGGCGGTCAGGACCTCGTATCGCAGCCCGTCCGCAGTGCCGTCCGAGAACCCGGCCCAATAGGAGTGGTCCGCCGCGAACGTCCCGTCCTCGTTCACCGAATAGACCCCGTCGCTTCCGGTCTCCAGAAGCTCGAGGAACACCGCATCCTCTGTCTCGCCCTTGAGTTCGACGTCGAGCCAAGCCGTCGTGAAATGCTGCCCGACGTTGTTCATGAAGACCGTATCCCAGACTTCATCGGTATAATGCCCCGAGACGCCGGCCGCGAAGCTCTCCTCCGGGGCGGGGATCGGGGCGACGGTGTTATGGCCGCCGCCATCGAAGGTCAGGAGCGCGCGGTCGATGTTCGTCGTCTCCTCCCAGATCGCGCGCACGCCCTCCTCGTAGAGCGAGGTCTGGTCGTCGGACCCTGCGATGAAGAGCATCGGAATATCGACCCCGGCCAGCCCTTCGGCATCGAAGAACCCCGAGTTCCGCCCCCAGGGTCCGATCGCGACCGCGGTCTTGATCCGCGGGTCCGACAGCGCCTCGTGCGACTCGGTTCCGGTCTGGTGGATCGCCAGCGCGTCGTAGGGCGGGCCGAAGGGGAAATCGACCGAGGCCTCGGTCACGCCGCCGCCGGCGGTGATGATGGCCCCGTATCCGCCCATCGAGTAACCGATCAGCCCGGTATTGTCCGCGTCTATCAGCCCGGCGAAGCCGGAGGTCGCATCCGCGTTGAGCCGCGCCATCTCGTCGAGCACGAAGAGATCGTCGAGGGGGCGGTTCACCAGCGTCGAACCGAAGGCCGACTGGGTGCGGTAGGTAGAATCGGTATGGTCGATGGAGGCGACGACATAGCCCTTCGAGGCGAGGTTCTCCGCCAGATGGGACATCAGGAAGCGGTTGCCGGGATAGCCGTGGCTCAGCAGGACCAGCGGAAAGGGCGAGGCGGCGGAGGCCGGGGCGGCATCGCGCACCGCACGGCCCTCGAGCGTCACTTCGGTCGCGCCGTCCCGCAGGTAGGCCCTGAGGGAGGTATCGCCGGTCGCGCCGTCGGCCGCAGGATACCACATCTCGACCGTCAGGGGCCGGTCGTAGCGCGGAAACTCCACCGGCCGTTCCGCCGCCGCCGAAAGGGCGACGATGTCGATCTGGTCGTCGTGCACGAAGTCGAACTGACGCACGCCGACGGGCAGGGCACCATAGGCCGCGAGCGCGGGCGCGTCGGGCGACTGGCCGTCGATCCGGTTCTCGGCGAAGATCGGCGTCGCCGCCGTCATGCCGATCACGGCGGTCGTCCAGGCTAGGTGTTTCACAAGGCATCCCTCCCACGGTTCGGATCATCCTGACCGCCCGTCGCCGCATGGGTATCCGGGATTGCCAGGTCACGTTCTGGTTACTATTACCGGTTTCCGTTCGGTTCACAATCGGCGGAATGCACCCGCGCTGTTCGCCAGCCTTAGGGAACCAGGACCGGGTGTAGCAAGCAGTCCAATGCCGGGGCAGCGTCGCGGGGGCCGTCGAGGCGTGCCCTCCTTGGCCCAGCGATCTGCGCGCGCATCGGCCCGACAAGGTCGCAGCGCTGTCATTCAGAAGTTACGATGATCCCCGAGATGCCAGCGGAGTCGAACCCGAGGAACAATCCATGCGACCGATCCTGACCGCCTTCTGCCTGTCCTTCGCCGCGGCGATGCCGGCCGGTGCCGCCACCTTCAACACGCTCACGGGGGCTGCCCCGATCATCATCGCGCACCGCGGTGCCAGCGGCTACCAACCCGAGCACACGCTCGCCGCATACGAACTCGCGGCGCGGCTGGGGGCGGACTACATCGAGCCCGACGTCGTGATCACCTCAGATGGGGTTGCCATCGCGCTGCACGACACGACGCTGGACCGGACGACCGACGTCGAGGCGCTCTTTGGGCCACGCAACGGAGGCTACGACGCGGTGGATTTCACGCTTGCCGAGATCAGGACTCTGACGGTCGACCATGCACCCGCCACGCCGGTGAACGAGAGCGCCATTCCGGACTTCGTTCCCACCTCCGCCACGCCCTACGGCGTGCCGACGCTGCAGGAGGTCGTGGATCTCGTCACGGGCTACAACGCCGCCAACGGAACCGACATCGGGCTCCATCCGGAGCTCAAGACCGCCGATCCGGCGCTCAACCGCATCATCGTCTCGACCCTCGTCGAGGCCGGATTCTCGACCGCCGGGGACAAGGTCTACATCCAGAGCTTCGATTTGCAGACGCTACGGGACGTGGCGGCGGTGCAGGCCGAACTCGGCTCGACCATCCGGCAGGTCGCGCTCGGCGCGGCACGGGTCGAGGATGGCGTGCCCATGGTCATCTGTTCGCTGACGGGGGGGACGCCGCTGGGCGACATCGCCGATTTCGTCGACGGCGTCGGACCGAGCCTCTTCGCGAACCCGGATCTCGGCATCGGCGTCACCTCCGTCTTTGTCGGACTCGCCCATGACCTCGGCCTCGAAGTCCATCCCTACACATTCAACGAGGCCGATCCGGAGGCGGCCTATGCCGCCTTCGTCGGCTACTTCGACAGCGGCATCGACGGCTTCTTCACGAACTACACCGACGTCGCCCGCACGTCGCTTGCGCGCTACGAGGCGACGCCGTCGCCCGTGCCGCTGCCGGCCCCGGGCCTCGCCCTCCTGGTGGGGGTCGCCGGGCTCGTGGCGATCCGCCGTCGAAGGGAGCGCTGAACCATCCGCGTTCCGTCGTCAAATCGGGGAACCGGCAGTTGGGCGACCGACGCCGGATTCTCCGCAGAGCGCCGATAGCCCGATGGCCCCCTCGTCCATGCTGCTGCCCGCCAGCGGTATCGCGGCCCGGTCCAGGACGGCCGAGGGGGTAGACACCAATCCAAACCGTCGCGTCGATCGGACTTCTGCAGGCGGGCCCGGTCTGGGTCCGTTACCCCGGGGAGCGGCGCGGCTGGACTGTGCCCTGGGGCGACAGCGTCTCACGAATGCCTTGGCCGGATGTGGCTGGACCTGCACGATCAACCGCCTGCCTCTCCAACGCCCGGCTCGCGTCTGCGAGGGCCGGCACGCGTCTGCGGCGCATCGTGTGCCACCGCTGCCCCGGCTACCGCTTGCTAAGGGTGCGGGCCGCGTTTGTTCCGCTCCGCCAAGGATGCCGATGCGGCGTCTCGACGATCCCGGCGGCCTTCGCCTCGCCGCACGTGCGGTCGTCCTGCGTAACCGCTGTGCCCGGCTGGCCCGCCGATGCAGTGCCGCCGGTGCAATACCGCCGGTGCTGGTCTCCGGGGGTTCCGGGCGGTGATCGTTGGGCCAGGCGAGACGGCGCTCGAAGCAACCGCGCGCGCTGCGCAAGGAGATGGGAGTGATCTTGCGGCCGCTGCGCAATTGCACCAACATCGAAATCCTCGTCCGCGACGAGCCCGGCATACGCGCCCTCCACTTCCTGTTCGCTGCCTGTTCGCTGCCTGTTCGCCGCCGTTCTCCGACGCCGCGTCTCCGGCGAACCCCTGCCGCATTCAACTCAGGCGAGGACAGCGCGACGCTCGGAGCCCTGCCGCTGGACGATGTGAAGGACCGTGCCCTCGTGCGGGGCCGCGACGTGGCGGATGCGAAGATGGCGGCATGGACCGGAGGCCTGATGCAAAGCCGGCGCGCCTTGCCCTGGCGGGGTCGCCGGCCGATGCCGAACGGGCGCGCCGCGACCTGCGAACCGTTGGGCGGGGGCACGGCGCATGGATTTCGCGACGCGGACGCGGGTCGAGGATTTCCGCCTAACTGCCCGCTCGGTCAGCCATGACGGTCCCCAGCATCCTGCCGGCGGTGGCCGGGCCCGGCACGATTCGCATCGTGCGCACGGCTGATCGGGTCCGGCGATCGGGATGGAGCGGTGGGTGCAAGGGGAAATCGCTCGACATCGGGTAGATCGCGGGGCGATCGGGGTTGGCCGTGCCCGCGTCTCGCGTCGGCGCAAGAACCGGGGGCTCGACGTCAGTGTCGAGGCGTCTGTTCGACTTGCTGTGCGGTCCGGTTCGGCGCGCGGAGCTTTCGGCCGTGATCGCAACGCATGAGATCGGCGTCGTCTACCTGCTGGCGGACCGGCTGTTGGTGATGAAAGGCGTGCGCGTGGTGGATGCGAATCTGGCGGACCGAGTGGGGGAGATCCACAGCTAGTTCTCAAGCGGCTCGCGCCCGGCCCCATGTTGCGGCATGATCGCGGCTCGGAACCCTTCGGATGACTTGGCGCTCCGCGAACGCAGCGGTGTGGCGAGTCCGGCGCCGCGGTGAGCCAAATCGGGGCTGCGTCGCGACGGTCCTGCAAGGAATACCTCGCATGGGCGCGCTCGACGGAGTGGCTCCGGTCGCTGTTGGCGGTTCCGGGGAGGCGGCAGCGGGTGGTTATTGGTCGTGGTTTCCTGCGTCCCTCTCCGGTGCTACGGGAAGAGCCGACGACCGCTCCCGTTCCCGCGAACCGGACCGGACCGACGCTGCCATAGGTGTTCAGTCCCTTGGTGTGGTGGCATTCTGCCGACAGCGGCCGAGAAGGATGCTCCATGGGACAAATACTGCATGGCAGCGCCAAGACCACGCACGCCGTCCGAGCGGCGATACAGCGATCGCAAGCTTCGGTCACGGAGCTGGCTGAGCGTTACAGCCTCGACGAGAAGACGGTTCGGAAAGTGGCGGAAGCGGACCTCCGTCGATGACGCGCGGAGGGGGCCGAAGGAGGTTCGCTCGACCACGCTCACTCCTGATGAGGAGGCCGTCTGCGTGGCCTTTCGGCGGCACACGCTCTTGCCGTTGGACGACTGCCTCTAC
>JBBQDX010000259.1:0-6273 GCA_038320125.1 Rhodobacterales bacterium
AAGGCTCAGAACCAACGGGAAGCCGTTCAAGGTCGCGATAACTGCCGTCATTCGAAAACTCGCCATCCTCGCAAACACACTGATCACCGAAAATCGGAAATGGGAACCGCTACGGCCTTGATGTCGAACACAGATGCTGCCCTGCCCGCGGGTCTTCCTGCGTCGAGTTCACCAGCTACGCATGACGAGGAAAGCGCGGCCCTTCTTTGCGGAAGAGGCCTGCCGTTCGGATGCATTCATGCCCGAGGCATTGGCCACCCCGCGCCGCCGACCGTCCGGGACAGGCAATGCCGTGGAGACCGGTTGGACCTGCCTCAGACGGGTCGGCGCCGCCCCATAGGGTTTAACGCCGGCGCGGCGCGCTTGCGGTTATCTGCCACGCGCGGACAACACCGATGCTTTGCTTCAGGCGCGGACCCGTCGAGCCGCCGGCTGGTGCGATCCCGGGTCCTGATCGCTCAGAGATCGATCTCCACCACGCCGCCCGCCGCCGCCGCACGGCTCTGGCACAGGATGATCGCGCGCTTCCGCTGTGCCTTCGACAGCACGAAGTCGCGGTGCTCCACATCGCCCGAGACGAGCCCGCAGCGGCAGACCCCGCAAAGACCGTCGGCGCATTTCACGTCCACATGCACGCCCGCATCGGCCAGCACGTCCGTGGCGTTGCGCTCGGCCGGCACGAAGAGGTCGCGCCCCGAGCGGGCGAGGCGCAGGGTGAATGGGTGGTTGACGTAGTCCGGCACCTCGGGGGTCGAGAAATATTCCAGATGCAGCGCCGCCTCAGGCAACCCCGCGGCCTGCGCCGCCGCCATTACGGCGGTCATGTAGCGCTCGGCGCCGCAGGTGTAGAGATGCGTGCCCGTGACCTGCCGCGCCATGATCGCACCGAAATCCGCCCGCCCGCCCTCGTCGCTGACGTGCAGACGCACCCGGTCGGCCCAGGTCATTGCCGCGAGCGGTGCCAGAAAGCCCATCGTCCGGCGCGACCGTCCCGAGTAATGCAGCTCGAACGGCCGGCCTTCGCCATGAAGCTCGTGGGCCATCGCGATCATCGGGGTGATGCCGATGCCGCCGCCCATCAGCAGCGAATGGGGCGCGTCCCGATCCAGCGGGAAATGGTTGATGGGGCGGGAGACGAAGATGCGCCGGCCCACGGTGAAGATGCGGTGCAGGAGTTTCGAGCCGCCCCGCCCCGCCTCCTCGCGCAGCACGCCGATCTGGTAGCGGCTCCGGTCCGCAGGATCGCCGGACATGGAATACTGCCGCAGGAACTCGGGGGCCACGACGATGTCGAGATGCGCCCCCGCCCGCCATTCTGGCAGGTCCGCGCCGTCGGGCGCGCGGAACTCGTAGAGCGTGACGCCCTCCGCCATCTCCTCGGCGCGGCTGATCTCCACCTGAATCACCGGGCTCTCGCCCGCCGCGGAATAGATGTGCAGATGCCCGCGCTCGTCGCGTTCCAGAAGGGCGCGGTATTCCTCGGCCGTGACCATCGCCTGATAGGCCGCGATGCCCGCCTCGCGGTCCATCGGGAAGGGATAGGGGTAGGGATGCGGGGCCAGCGAAGCGGGGTAGACGGCGAGCGTCTGATCCTCATGGCGCACCTCGAGGTGACGCTGCAGCGCGCGTGCGTTCACTGGCCGGCCGGTCGGCCGATAGCCGCCGTCGGGGCACAGCTCCAGATCCCACCACCACTTCTTGACCGGGTTGAGCCCGCCGTTGCCCACCATGTCGTCGAGCCTGGCCAGCGCCGGCGCGAGCTTCGGCACGTTCATCGCGGCCCAGCGGAACGGGGCTTCCTTGAAGACCCCCTCGAGGTTCCAGGGGCAGGTCTTCATGCAGCGCCCGCACATTGCTCCACCTTCGGTGGTGATCCGGTAGGTGGCGCATTTCTGGCTGTCCGACTTCCAGATCTCGTAGCCGTTGAACATCAGCTTCGGCCCGGCGGTGATCGCCCCCGAAGGACATTCCCGCGCGCATTTGTTGCAGGCCTCGCAGAACGTCTGGAGCCCGAAGTCGATGGGCCGGTCGTGCGCCATCGGCAGGTCGGTCGTCACCACGCCGGACTTGAGCCGCGGGCCGAGGAACGGGTTCAGGATCACCTCGCCGATCCGGCTCACCTCGCCCAGACCCGAAAGCAGCAACAGGGGCGGTTGCAGCACCTCGCCGTCCATCACGGTATGGGCCTTGGCCGAATACCCGAAGCTGCGGATCTGCCGCGCCACCACGCCGCCCAGCAGCGAGAACCGCAGGTAGGCGCGCATCGACTGCGCCACGCTGATCCAGTCGTCGCCGGACGCCCCCTCCATCGTCTCGTAGCCCTGGTCGACGATCATGCTTATGGCCTGATCGTGGGGCGGCTCCAGCACCTCCCCGCGCGCGTCGTGGCTGTACCATGCCCAGTCCGGGCAGCGGCTGATGCCGACCGCGTCGATGCCCAGCCAGTAGGACGTGGCCTTCACGAGATCCGCCGCCTCCTGCGGACCCAACCGCGCGCGCTCCGCCGTCACCTCCCCGTCCTGCAAGAGCACGAACGCCCCGAGCGCGCCGCGCTGCGCCATCGAGGGGGCCGCCTTGCGGACATAGTGCCCGCCCTTCGCCTGCTCCTGCAGCGGCTTGCCCATGTCGCCGAACTGCGCGCGGGCGAACATGTCGGCGCGCTTGGGCACGCGGGCGACATTGGGCTCGTCGATGTAGGTCGTGGGCGTGTCCACCCGTCGCAGGGTCTCGAACGGATGCGCCCCGTCGCAAAAGCGGCGGGCGCCGTAGGGCACCGCGTTGCCCTTGCTCTTCACCGTCCCGACGCCGAACCTCCAGCCGATCCCGAAGGCTCCCGAAGGCTGTGTCGCGGCCAGCGGCCGGTCGCAGGCCATCGCGAATGTCGTGGTCACCGCGGCCAGCCCGAAGCGGGTGCCGACGTAAGGGTGGCTCAGAACGCCGTCCCGCACCTCCGCCAGCCCCGCCATCACGGCGAGCCGCCCGAGGTCCACGTCGCTGCTGCTGACGGTATGCCCCTTGGCATCGTGCCCGAGCAGCCGCAGGTAATTCGCCAGGACCACCGCCGTCTCGGCGGCCAGCAGCCCCGCCCGGTGCGCCTGCGCGTCCAGGATCCAGGCGGTGCCCGGTTCGTCCGTCCTCGGCGCGCGCGGGTTCTCGTAGAGCAGAACGAGCGCGTGGGTGTGCCCGAGGATGCCGGTCGGCGGCGCGGTCATCGCATCCCGCAGGTCGGCCATGATGACATCGATGCCCGAGGCCAGCGTCTTGGTCTGCCGGGTCCGCAGGTCGTCGGCCAGCCGCGCGACGTCCGGGTTGGCGAAGGGCTCGGCGAGCACCGCCGCGCCCTCACCCGCCGCAACCATCCGGCAGATGCCCGTCGCCGCGGCATCGGCGAAATGCGCGAACCCCTTGAGGTGCCGCGCCCGCTCGGCCGGATCGGCCGGTGCGCCCGCCACCACCGGGTTCGCCGCCCCTCCGCGGATCGCGTCGAGCATGGCCTGATGCTCGCGCATCGCGTTGACGATGGAGTGCGGCTCCGCCGCCCGCTCGAACGACAGGGGCCGCATCGGGGGCACGGCCGTCAGGTCCGGCGCATCCGTCCGCGCCAGTCGCTCGCAAGGATAGGGTCCGAGGTGGACGGGGCGGTCCCTGGTCGAGAAGAGGCGCATGGAGGGCTCCGGCAGCGGAATGGCCGAGTGTCGCCGCCGCCCTGCCGGACTTCAACCGCGAAAGTCGGCGCGACCCGCTTGCCGCGCGCGGGATTTACCCCCTACGTTCGGACCATGCTTGATCTCAAGGCGCTCCCCGACGGCTTCCACGACGACCCCTGGCCGCACTACGCCCGATTGCGCGAGACGGCACCCGCCTGCCTGCAGCCCGACGGCTCCGTCCTGTTGACGCGCCACGCCGACATCTCGGCCGTCTACCGCGACACCGCCCGGTTCCTCTCCGACAAGAAGGCGATCTTCGGGCCGAAATACGGGCAGGGCAGTCCGCTCTACCGGCACCACACCACCTCGCTGGTGTTCAACGACGCGCCGCTGCACACCCGCGTCCGCGCCATCATGACCGGTGCGCTCGCGCCGCGGGCGCTGGTGCCGCTCGAGCCGGGCCTGGTGGCGCTCGTCGACCGGCTGCTCGACGCGCTGGAGGACATCGAGGAGCCCGACCTCGTCGAACACTTCGCCGCCGCCATCCCGGTCGAGGTCATCGGCAACCTCATCGACATCCCGCAAGCGGACCGCGCGCCGCTGCGCGACTGGTCGCTCGCCATTCTGGGCGCGCTGGAGCCGGTCCTGACGCCCCAGGCGCAAGCGGACGGCGACCGCGCCGTGACCGAGTTCACCGCGCTCCTCGCCGATCTCGTCGCCGACCGACGCCGCCGCCCCGGCGACCCGGAAACCGATGTGCTGACGCGCCTGCTTCAGGGGGATCTTGCGCCGGAGGAGCTTTACCAGAATTGCATCTTCATCCTGAACGCGGGCCACGAGACGACGACGAACCTCATCGGCAACGGCCTCGCCCTGCTCGACACCCACAGGGATGTGCGCGCCGCCCTCCTCGCCGACCCCGCCCTCCTGCCCGGCGCGGTGGAGGAGATCCTGCGCCTCGAGAGCTCCAACCAGTTCGGCAACCGCCTCGCCGCCGAACCCCTGACGCTCCACGGCATCGACATCCCGGCGGGCACCGATCTGCACCTCTGCATCGGCGCCGCCAACCGCGACCCCGCCGCCTTCGCGAAACCCGACACCTTCGACCCCGCGCGACGGCCCAACCGCCACCTCGCCTTCGGCGGCGGGCCGCACACCTGCGTCGGCCTGACGCTCGCCCGCCTGGAAGGCACCGTCGCCCTCGGCCGCTTCCTCGCGCGCTATCCCGACTATGCGCTCCTGCCGGGCGCGGTCCGCTCCCGCCGGATCCGCTTTCGCGGCTTCACGCGATTGCCCGCAAGGCTGGGCTGAGAGCGGCTTGGCAAGTCTGCATCGCGGTGGCGGACCGCGCGGCGAAGGGCCGGCACCGGCATCCCTGGCCGGACGTGTTAACGAGGATGGTTGACACTGGCCCGTTGCCTGAACCAATCTGCAATTGGTCTCACGGGGAGAACGACTTGCTGCAAACTGCTGTCCGGAGCGCCGCCCGTCCCGACCCGGCGGAGATGATCCTGAACCTGCGCGACATGACGTTGCGGTTCCGGGGCCAGAGGGCGGATGTCATCACCGGCATCGGCCTGACCGTCGCCGCCGGAGAGATCCTCTGCATCGTCGGCGAGTCGGGCTGCGGCAAGAGCGTTACGGCGATGTCGATGATGGGCCTGCTGCCGAAAGGCTCCAACGACATCTCTTCCGGCACCCTCGACTTCGATGGAGAGACCTACGACCTGACACGGGACAGCCTGCCCGCGCGCCTGCGCGGCGACCGTATCGCGATGATCTTCCAGGAGCCGATGAGCTCGCTCAATCCCGCCTATCCGATCGGCGACCAGATCGCCGAGGCGGTGCTGCGGCATCGGGGCGGCAGCCGCGCCGATGCCATGCGCCGCGCACGGCTGATGCTCGACCGCGTCGGCATCCCCGACTCCGGACAGCGGCTTCACGAGTTTCCGCATCAGTTGTCCGGCGGCATGCGCCAGCGCGTGATGATCGCCATGGCGCTGGCCAATGATCCGCGCCTGCTGATCGCCGACGAGCCCACCACGGCGCTCGACGTGACCATCCAGGCGCAGATCCTCGACCTGATCCGCGAGCTGCGTGACGAGACCGGCATGGGGACGATCCTGATCACCCACGACCTCGGGATCGTCGCCGAGATCGCCGATCGCGTGGCGGTAATGTATGGCGGCCAGGTGGTGGAGCAGGGTCCCGTCGGCGCGGTTTTCGACGATCCGCAGCATCCATACACCATCGGGCTGATGTCGGCGATGCCGCGCCTCGACCGGCCCGGCGGCCGCCTCGCCATCGTGCCGGGCACCGTCCCCGCCATCGACGACATGCCCGGGGGCTGCCGGTTCTCCACCCGCTGTGCCTTCGCCGCCCCCGCCTGCGCCATCCGGCCGCCCCTCGCGGAGGTGGCCCCCGGTCACGCCGTCGCCTGCCACTTCGCACCGCTCGAAGCGCATCTGGAGGTGCGCGCATGAGACAGCCTGTGTCAACCTATGGCTTTAGAAGCGCCGTGCAGAAGCGGATCGTATGGTTTCCGATCCTGCCGGGCGCGCGAGAGAACGCGGAGCCAGGCGCGGCCGAGGATGCGGATGGCATGCGGATGTCTGCATCCTCGGCC
>JBBQDX010000260.1:0-6272 GCA_038320125.1 Rhodobacterales bacterium
TCGCGGGTGGCGGTCGTGACGAGGGACGGACGGCACTTCGAGCAATGGGCGGACGAGGCCTATCGCGGCGGCCCGCACGATCCGCTCACCGAGGGCGCGCTGCGCGACAAGTTCCGCGACTGTGCCGCGGGTCTCCTCGACGCGGCGGAAATCGACCGCTTCCTCGACCGTGTGGAGACGCTGCCCGGGGCCGCCGATGCCTCGGGCCTCCTCGCGGCGCTCGACTGGGCCGGCGCGCGCCGCTAGCGGCGGCGCCTCCCGGGGATCAGAACGAGCGCGGCAGGCCGAGGACATGCTCGGCCACGTAGGACAGGATGAAGTTCGTGGAGATCGGCGCGACCTGGTAGAGCCGGGTCTCGCGGAACTTGCGCTCGACGTCGTAATCCTCCGCGAAGCCGAAGCCGCCGTGGGTCTGCAGGCAGACGTTCGCCGCCTCCCAGGAGGCGTCCGCGGCGAGCAGCTTGGCCATGTTCGCCTCCGCCCCGCAGGGTTTGCCCGCATCGAAGAGCCGCGCCGCCCTGAAGCGCATGAGGTCCGCCGCCTCGACGTTCACATGCGCCCGCGAGATCGGGAACTGCACGCCCTGGTTCTGGCCTATCGCCCGCGCGAAGACCCGCCGCCCGGTCGCATAGGCCACCGACCGCCCGGTGAACCAGTGCCCGTCGCCGATGCATTCGGCGGCGATCAGCGTCCGCTCGGCGTTGAGCCCGTCGAGGATGTAGCGGAACCCCCGCCCTTCCTCGCCGATCAGGCTGTCGGCGGGGATCTCGAGATCGTCGAAGAACAGCTCGCTCGTGACATGCCCCACCATGTTGCGGATCGGCTTGACCTCCATGCCGCCCCGCATCGCCGCGTGCAGGTCGACGAGGAAGATCGACAGCCCCTCGCCGCGCCGCGTCACCTCCGCCAGCGGTGTCGTCCGCGCCAGCAGGATCATCAGGTCGGACTGCTGGACCCGCGAGATCCAGACCTTCTGGCCGTTGACGACATAGCGGTCGCCGCGCCGCAGGGCCGTGGTGCTGAGCTGCGTCGTGTCGGTGCCCGTCGAAGGCTCGGTCACGGCCATCGACTGCAGGCGCAATTCGCCCGAGGCGATCCGCGGCAGGTATCGCGCCTTCTGCGCGTCCGAGCCGTGGCGCAAAAGCGTGCCCATGTTGTACATCTGGCCGTGGCAATGCCCGGCGTTGCCGCCCGCGCGGTTGATCTCCTCCATCACGATCGACGCCTCGACGAGACCCAGCCCGGAGCCGCCGAACGCCTCCGGGATCATCGCCGCGAGCCAGCCCTTCGCCGTCAGCGCGTCGACGAACTCGACCGGATAGCTCCCCTCCGCGCCGTGGCGGCGATGGTACTCGGCCGGAAAATCCGCCATCAGCCCCCGCAGCGCGTCGCGCAGGTCCCGGTGCTCGTCGTCGCTCATGTCGTCCCGTCTCCCTCGTCGGCCCCATCCGCAAGACCGGACTCCGCGAGACCGGACGCCGCCAGCCCGAACTCCGCGAATATCGCCGCATTATGCGCGCCGAGTGCCGGCACCGCGTCCATCCGCGCCTCCCAGCCCCGCCCGGTGATCGGCCGCAGCGCCGGGATCTCCCCGCCCGGGATCGCGACGTCCCGCCACCGATCCCGCGCCGCGAGCTGCGGATGCGCCCAGAGCCCGGCCATGTCGTTGACCCGCGCCGTCCCGATCCGCGCCGCCTCCAGCCGGGCCCGCGCCGCCTCGGTCGTGAGCGCCGCGAAGGTCGCGACGATCGCCGCCTCCACCGCCTCCCGGTGCGCGGCCCGGCCGGAATTGCCCCGGAAGCGCGGGTCGCCAGCCAGATCGTCGCGCTCGAGGACGATGCGGCAGAAGTCGGCCCATTCGCGGTCGTTCTGCAGCCCGAACAGGATCGTGCCGTCGGCCGTGCCGTAGGGGCCGTAAGGGTAGATCGTGGCGTGCCCGGCCCCCGCCGGCACGGGCGGCGCGGCCCCGTCGGCGGCGAAATACATCGGAAAGCCCATCCATTCGGCCATCGCCTCCAGCATGGAGACCTCGACATGGTCGCCCCGCCCGCTCCGGTGCCGCCCGAGGAGCGCCGCCAGGATCGTGTTGTAGGCGGCCACGCCCGCGGCGATGTCGGCGATGGAGATCCCCGCCTTGGCCGGCGCCTCCGGCCCGCCGGTGACCGACAGGAACCCCGCCTCGGCCTGGATCAGCAGGTCGTAGGCCTTGCGCCCGCCGTAGGGCCCGTCCGGCCCGTAGCCCGAGATCGAGCAGGTGACGAGCCGGTCGTTCTGAGCGCGCAGCGCCTCCGCGCCCAGCCCCAGCCGGTCCACCGCGCCGGGGGCGAGGTTCTGCACGAAGACGTCGGCGCGCGCGAGGATCGTCCTCAGCGCCGCCACCGCCCCGGGCGCCTTGAGGTCGAGCGCCAGGCTCTCCTTCGAGCGGTTGGTCCAGACGAAATGGCTCGACATGCCGCGCGTCCGCGTGTCGTAGGCACGGGCGAAGTCGCCGCCGTCCGGCCGCTCGACCTTGATGACGCGCGCGCCCTGATCGGCCAGCAGCCGGGTCGCGTAGGGCGCGGCGATCGCCTGTTCGAGGCTGACGACCAGGAGGCCGTCGAGCGGCCCGGTCACGAGACGACCCGGGCGGTCGCGCGCATGGCGAGCCGCCCCCGATGATCCGCCGCCCAGAGCGAGACCTCGCCGTCCACCCCCGGCGGCGTGCCGTTCAGGTGCAGCGGATTGCCGTCGAAGACCGGGGCCATGGCCCGGAACGCGAACGCCCCGATCCGCGCCCCGGGCATCTCCCGCTGCACGAGGTCGACCAGCAGCGTCGCCGTCAGCGGTCCGTGCACCACCAGCCCGGGATAGCCCTCGACCCCGGTGGCATAGGGCCGGTCGTAGTGGATGCGATGGCCGTTGAAGGTCAGCGCCGAATATCGGAACAGGAGCGTCGCGTCCGGCACCAGCGCGCGGTGCCACGCCCCCCGCTCCGCCCGCGCCCCGCCCGGTAAGGCCCCCGAAGCCCCGCCCGCCCCGGCCGGCCCGCGATAGACGATCTCGTGCCGGTCGACGATGGCCGCCGCCGCCCCCGGCGCGCCGAGCTCGTGGCGGACGGTGACGAAGACCAGCTCCCCGGCGCGGCCCTGCTTGCGCGCCACGCTCTCGACGGTGGAGGTCCGCGCGATCGGCCGGCCGACGGGCAGCGCGCCCGCAAAGGCGATCCGGCTTCCCGCCCACATCCGCCGCGGCAGATGGGCAAGCGGCGGCAGGAACCCGCCGCGCCGGGGATGACCGTCGGCCCCGAGCTCCGATTGCCGCGCCCGCGGCAGGAAGGCCAGCCAATGCGCGAGCGGCGGCAGATCCGCATCGCCCCCCGGCGGCGGCCGGTCGAGCGTCGCGGCGAACCGGGCCAGCAGGTCCCGCGTCAGCACCCCCGCCGCGGTCTCCTGCCGCCCGATCCACCCGTCGTCCTCCATCCGCCCCCCTGCCATCCCCCAGGTTTTCTGCGGGACCCGCCGCAGGAAGACAAGCAGAAGCAACCCATCGTCGATCGCCGCCAACATAGGTCCATTGGTTGCAAGATTGCGGTTGCGCTCGGGATCGCCGTGGAGGACCGGAGCGGATGCCGGGAAGACTCCCGCCCCGGAGGGCCCCGGGCGCACGTCCGATCGCGCGGAAACCCCGTCGCCCCGGACCGCGACGGGCTGCAATCGGCGCGCGACCGCCCCATATACATCGAAGGATGAAAGCGCGGACGCCCCGGCCCGATGCCCGCCGCTGCGCGGCAAGGCTGGACCAGCGGCTGTCGGCGCGGCACATCCGTCCGGGCAATCCGTCGCGAACGGCGCGGGAGGGGGAACGAGCGATGCGCAAGGTAGGGGATGTGGAGCGGCCGGACTGGAAGGCGCGTGCGGAGGCGGCGGGGTTCGTGTTCCACACGATGCATGGCGAGCCCTACTGGGACGAGACCAGCGCCTATGCCTTCACGCTCGAGGAGATCGAGACCCGGCTCGAGGACCCGTCCACCGCCCTGCATGCGATGGTGCGCGAGGCGGTCGCCCGCGTCGCCGCCGACGAGTCGCTGATGGCCCGCCTCGGCATCCCGGAGGCGCACATGGATTTCGTGGCGAACTCCTGGCAGGACGGCGAGGCGGAACTCTACGGCCGGATGGACCTCGCCTATGATGGCGAGGGACCGGCGAAGCTGCTGGAATACAACGCCGACACGCCGACCTCGCTCTACGAGGCCGGGCATTTCCAGTGGGACTGGCTCGAGGGCGCGCGCGACGCGGGGCTGATCCCCGAGGGTGCCGACCAGCTCAACCGCCTGCAGGAGGCGCTCACCGAGCGGCTTGCGGAGATCTGCGCCGGTGGCGACGACATCCACTTCGCCGCCATCGCCGGCGTCGAGGAGGATTACGCCAACGTCGAGACGCTGGCCTATGCCGCGCGCGACGCCGGCCTCGGCGCGCATTACGTCGAGATAGGCCAGATCGGCATCGACCCCTCGGGCCGGCTGGTGGACGAGGAGGCGCGAATCATCGGCACGCTCTTCAAGCTCTATCCTTGGGAAGACTTCCTGCGCGACGACGGCGCGGACGCGCTGGCGGCCTCGGGCACGCGGTTTCTCGAGCCGCCCTGGAAGGCGCTGGCGTCGAACAAGGGCATCCTCGCCGTGCTCTGGGAAATGTTCGAGGGGCATCCGAATCTGCTCCCCAGCTTCTTTGCCGCCGATGCCAGGCAGGGCTCACCGATCTGGGAGCGCGCCGTCGCGGGCGGTCTTCTGGCGCGGGGAACTGTGCTGAAGCCGCTCTTCTCGCGCGAAGGGGCCGGCGTGCGGATCGACGCGCCCGACGGCACCGTCATCGAGGCCTCGAAGAACGCGGCCTACGACGCGCACCCCCGGATCGTGCAGGCCTACGCGCCGCTTCCCGACATGGACGCCTTCCATCCGGTGATGGGAACGTGGATCGTGGGCCAGACCTGCGTGGCCCTCGGCATCCGCGAGGACCACTCGCGGATCACGCAGGATCTCAGTCGGTTCAAGCCGCATTACATCGAGCCGTGAACGGCGGGAGGAGACGGACATGAAGGCACCGAAGCGGAAGGCGTCGGCCCCCAGGAGGATCGCGCTGCTCGGCGCGGCGTCCGTGATCGCCCTCGCGGGCTGCCAGGAGGAACAGGCGGAGATCGTCGTTTTCGACGACCGGGCCGCCTGCGAGGCGAGCGGCACCGAAGCCGAGGTCTGCGAGGCGCAATACGCGCAGGCCGCCGCGGAGCACGACGAGACCGCACCGCGCTACGACGCGGTCGCCGTCTGCGAGGCCGAGCACGGCGCCAGCGCCTGCATCGAGGACGAGCAAAGACCCTCGATCTTCATGCCGCTGATGGCGGGATTCCTGATGGGCCAGGTGCTGTCGGGCGGGTTCGCCTCCCGCGCGATGGTGCCGGCCGCGGGCACCGGCTACTCGACGACCGATGGCGGCACGCGGGCCTCGAGCCTCTCGGGCCGCGGAACCGTCGCCGCATCGACCCTCACCTCCCGCGGCGCCAGCACCCGCACCGCGGCACCGATGACCCGCTCCTCCGTCGCGCGCGGCGGCGGCTTCGGCGCCTCGCGGACATCGGGCGGATTCGGCGGCGGAGGCTGAAACCCGCCAGCCGCGATACGGCGGCGCGCGCATGCTCCTCCTATGCGCGCGGCTGGTCCACCAATCCGCATCCCCGCCGCACTTCGCCGCAGGGGCACCGCCGGATCGGGCGGCTCCTGCTCGATGCGCGCTATGCCTCTGGCCCAAAGACGCCGAACGACAGACCGGAGCCGCTGGACGCGACGCCCAGATCCGGCACGAGCGAAGCGGACGTGTAGGACCCCGACCCAGTCCCCGCCGGCCCGACTACCAACGCCACCTGCGTGCCGGTCGACGACGGGTGCCATCCTGTGCAGGCGCGGGCGTGGTTGAGCCGATGCCGCTGCCCACCCCGCCGCGCCATTCGGCCTGTCGCGAAGGCAGAAAACAGGACCTCCATACTTAGCTAGCCGGCTTTATGTTGGTGCAGTCGTGAGAGTTGGCTAGTTAGGTTCTAGCAGGAGCCCGAACGCCATTACCGACGCGCTTTCCACCTTCCAGTTCTTCCAGAAGTTTCCGAGGGAGGACGCCGCGCGCAAGTTCTTCGAGACGCGTCGCTGGGGATCGGAGCCGGTTTACGGACATTGTGACTCCGTTGCGGTGGTCGAGTGCAAAGATCACAAGCCGATGGCTTACCGCTGCAAGGACTGCCGGAAGCAC
>JBBQDX010000261.1:0-6259 GCA_038320125.1 Rhodobacterales bacterium
CTCCACCACGCCCTGCAGCATCGACGTGAGCTGATAGGCGGTGATCGCATCCATCACCCGCTCGCGGTTCGAGACGATGCGGGGGGCGAAATCGCCCTCGAGCGAGGCGAACCGCTCGCAGTCGACGCAGGTCCGCTGGTCGTGCTTGAACACGGTCCGGCCGTCGCGGTCCTGGATGCGGTCCACCAGCGTCGGCTCCACCCGCTCGCCGCCATTGGCGAACATCGCATAGGCCGAGACCATCTTGTAGAGCGTGGTCTCCTGTGACCCGAGCGAGTTCGGCAGGTATTCGTCCATCGAGTCGTAGACCCCGAAGCGCTCGGCATAGCCGCCGACGACGTCCATGCCGACGTCCTGCGCCAGCCGGACGGTCATCAGATTGCGCGACCGCTCGATCCCCGTGCGCAGCGGCGAGGGGCCGTAATAGCGGTTCGAGGCGTTCTTCGGGCGCCAGACCTCGTTGCCGGAGATCACTTCGATGGGCGCGTCGACGACGATGGTATTGGGCTGGTAGCCGGAATCGAGGGCGGCGGCATAGACGAAGGGCTTGAAGGCGGACCCGGGCTGCCGCGTCGCCTGCGTGGCGCGGTTGAACACCGAATGCTGGTAGCTGAACCCGCCCTGCATTGCGATCACGCGACCGGTGTTCACGTCCATGGCCATGAAACCGCCCTGCACTTCGGGCACCTGCCGCAGCGTCCAGCGCAGGAAGCTGCCATCCTCGTCGCTGAGCAACCGGCGCAGGTGGACGACCTGCCCCGGCGCGAAGTTGGTCGCGAAATCGCCCCGCATCCAGGAAATGTCGTCGCGCGGGACGCTCACCGTCCCCTCCACGCCCTCGGCCCCGAGCGTCAGCGTCGCCTCGCCGACCTCGAGCACCACGGCCGCAAGCCAGGGGCCGTCGAGCTCGATGTCGCGGGCCACGTCGGCCTTGGCGAGCGCTTCGCGCCACGCCGCCTCGTCGCTTAGCGTCTCCGCCGGCAAGGTCTCGCCGGTCCCGCGCCAGACGCCGCGGCTCCGGTCGTAGTTCTCCAGCGCGCTCTGCAGGGCCAGCGCGGCGATCTTCTGCATTTCGGCGTCGATCGTCGCGCGGACGTTGAAGCCTTGCGTGAAGAACGCCTCCTCGCCGAAATCGTCGGTGAGCTGGCGGCGGATCTCGTCGGTAAAGTAGTCGCGCGGCGGCAGGGCGGCGCGGAACGGCGGGTAATGGCCCGACTGGACCGTCAGCAGCGGCGTCGCCTGCGCCGCGTCCCGCTCGGCGCCGGTGATGTGGCCGTTCTCGAACATCTGGCCCAGCACGTAGTTACGCCGCTCGATCGCGCGCTCGACCTGGCGCACCGGATGGTAGTCCGACGGCGCCTTGGGCAGTATCGCCAGATAGGCGGCCTCCTCCAGCGTCAGGTCGGCGAGCGTCTTGTTGAAGTAGGTCTGCGCGGCCGCGGCCACGCCGTAGGAGTTCTGCCCGAGGAAGATCTCGTTGAGGTAGAGCTCGAGGATGTCCTCCTTGCCCAGCGTCTCCTCCAGCCGCGAGGCGAGGATGATCTCCTTGACCTTGCGCTCGGCGCTGCGGTCCGACGAGAGCAGGAAGTTCTTCATCACCTGCTGCGTGATGGTCGAGGCCCCCCGCAGCCGTTCGCCCCGCGCCGCATCGACGGCGGCGGCGACCATGCCTATCGGATCGTAGCCCGCGTGGAGATAGAAGTTCTTGTCCTCCGCCGAGATGAACGCTTCCTTGACCAAAGCGGGAATGTCCTCGGCGGGCGCAAAGAGGCGTCGTTCGCGGGCGAACTCGTCCATCAGGCGCCCCTCGCCGGAGTATATCCGGCTGATCGTCGGCGGGGTGTATTGCGCGAGTTGCTCGTGATTGGGCAGGTCGCGCCCGTACATCCAGAGCACGCCGCCAATGGTCATCGCCCCGGCGATGACGGCCAGAGTGATGGCGGAGAAGATGCCCCCGACGGTCGAGAGGACGAACATCAGCATGCCATGCCCCGCCGCCCAGACCCTGCGGCCCACGGCCTTGCCCGCCGTCGTGATCCTGCGTTTCGCCATGCCGTATCCCCGCCCGCTCCGACGCCCGCCGGTCCTTGCGGCATACGCCTTCCGGCCTGTGAGGTCAAAGCGGCGCTCCCGCTTTCTGGCGGCGCATCGCGCAAGGGTGATCGGACGTCCGCCCCGACGGCGGGGCCGAGCAAGCCTGCGCGGAATGCTGGCAGGCTGGCCTGAACGGTGGGCCGGCCCAACCGTTAGAGGTCACTACCGCAGCCGCCGGCCTCCGCCGCATCGCCGACCGACCAACCCGCGACCGCCTGCGCGATGGCCGCCGCCCGCCGGATCACCGCGCCCCCATGAACGCCGCCAGCCGCGCCAGCCCCTCCTCGATATCGGCAGTGGCGCGGGCGTAGCTGAACCGTAGCGTTCCTCGCCCGCGCGCGGGGTCGAAGTCCACCCCCGGCGTGACGGCGACGCCCGCCTTCTCAAGGATTTCCGAAGCGAAGCTCACGCTGTCCGCGGTCAGGTCGGTCACATCGGCATAGACGTAGAACGCACCGTCCGGCGGCGCGATCCGCGTGAAGCCGGCCCTCGGCAGGCGCTCCAGCATCAGGCTCCGGTTGCGGGCATAGACGGCGCGGTTGGCGGCGAGCTCGTCCCCGGCTTCCATCGCCGCCAGCGCAGCCACCTGGCTCGCATGCGGCGCGCAGATGAACATGTTCTGCGCCAGCCGCTCGAGCGTGCGGACGTGGTCCTCGGGCACCACCATCCAGCCGATCCGCCAGCCGGTCATGGAGAAATACTTGCTGAACGAATTGATGACGTAGACCTCGTCCGAGACCTCCAGCGCGCTGACGGCGGGCGCGCCGTAGTGCAGCCCGTGATAGATCTCGTCGGACACGAAGGCCGTGTCCCGCTCCCTGCAGGCCCCGATCAGCGATGCCATCGCGGCGCGATCGAGCATCGTTCCGGTCGGGTTCGCGGGCGACGCGACGATCAGGCCGGCCAGATCGTCCGGCAGCGCGCCCGCGACCGGCTGGAACCGGTCAGACGCCTGCGTCTCGATGCCCACGGCCTCGAGCGACAGGGCCTTGAGGATCTGGCGATAGGACGGGTATCCCGGCAGGCCCAGCCCGACCCGGTCGCCAGCATCGAACAGCGCGGTGAAGGCCAGCAGGAAAGCCGCCGACGATCCAGCGGTGACGACGACGCGGGCCGGATCGAGGTCGACGCCATACCAATCGGCGTAGAGCCGCGCGATGCGGGCGCGCAGCTCCGGCAGGCCGAGCGCCACCGTATAGCCGAGCGACCCCGCCTCCATCGCCGCCGCCAGAGCGGCGCGTGCAGCGCGGGGCGCGGGGGTCCCGGGCTGGCCCACCTCCATGTGGATGACGGAGCGGCCCGCCTGTTCCAGCCGCCGGGCCTGTTCCATGACGTCCATCACGATGAACGGCTCGACCCCGGACCGCGCCGAAACGCCCCTCGCACCCACCATCCGGTCCTCCGATACCCCAGTTCCGGGCGATAGATGGACCGTCCGGCCGGTCGGGGTCAATGCACGGCCCCGGCCCTTCCGAACGCTCTGACGGCGCGACGAAAAAGGGGCGCCCCGCTGGCCGGGACGCCCCTCCTGTCGCGCCAGGATCGGCGGCCTAGCTGCCGAAGGACCACCAGCCCTTGCGCTTGGGCTTGGCCGTTGCGTCCGGCTCCGTCGCGGGCGCGTCCTGGGCCTCGGCGGTCTGCACTACCGGGGCCTCCGTCTGCACCGCACTCTCCTGCCCGGGCTGCTCCTGCGGAGCCTCGGCTTCCGGAGCTTCGGCGTCCGGGGACCCGCCTTCCGGCGCTTCGCCTTCCGGCGCCTCCACTTGCGGAGCGGGAGCCTCCGCCTGCGCGGCCTCGGCAACCTCTGCGGCTGCGGTCAGCTCCTCGGAGGCCCCCGTGGCCGGAGCCTTTGCCCGCGCCCTTGAACGTCGCTTCGGCTTCTCCGCTTCCACTTCCGGCTCGGCTTCCGCCCCCACGTCCGACCCGGCGTCCGGCTCAGTGACGGCCTGCGCGAGCGCTTCATCGACGGAGGCCGCGGTCTCCTCGGGGGCCTCGACCTTCTTCGACCGCGATCTGGTCCGCGAGCGGGACTTCGGGGCTGGCTCGACGGCGGCTGCATCCGTCTCGGAGGCACGCGCCGTCCCGACCGCCCCGTCCTCGATCACCGCCGCCGCCACGTCTTCGGCCCCGGCGCTGTCGTCCGGACCGCCGTCGCCGCCGGCATCTGCGGAGCGTCCATCATCAGGCTGGATCTCCTCCGACTGCCGCCTGCCGGATCGACGCTCGCCCGGCTCGTCCTCGGACGAACGGGTCTCCGCCGACTGCCCGTTCTCGTCGCCGCCGCCGGGCTTCTTGCGCCGCGACCGCCGGCGCCGCTTCTTCCGCGACTGGCCGTCACCGTCGTCGGCCTGCCGGTCGTTCGACCCGCTGCGGGCGTCGTCGCGGGCCTCCTGCGGCGTCTCGGGCGCTTCGGGCGCCTCGTCTTCGGCGCGCTCCTCGGCGTCGACCTCGTCGGCCTCCGCCTCGATCGCCTCGTCGTCGTCCGACGTCCAGGAGGTATCCGTCTGCACGACAATGGCGAGCTTCGGGATCACCCGCGTCGCCGTCTTGAACTTCTCGATCAGATAGTCCGGCGCAATGATCTGCGGGTCGGCCACGACGCGGACCGCCATGTCGTAGCGCCCTTCGATCGCGGCGAGATGCTCCCGCTTCTCGTTCATCAGGTAGTTGCAGACCTCGACCGGCACGCAGAGCTTGACCTCCTTGGAGCGCTTCTTGACGCCCTCCTCCTCCAGCGCCCGAAGGATCTGGAGCGCGACCGAATCGTCGGACCGGATCAGGCCGGTGCCGTGGCAATGCGGGCAGGCCTGGGTCGTCGCCTCCAGCATGCCGGGGCGCAGACGCTGCCGCGACATCTCGAGGAGGCCGAAGCCGCTGATCCGCCCGACCTGAAGCCGCGCCCGGTCATGCTTGAGCGCCTCCTTGAGGCGTTTCTCGACGGCGGCGTTGTTGCGGCGCTCGTCCATGTCGATGAAGTCGATGACGATCAGGCCGGCGAGATCGCGCAGGCGCATCTGGCGGGCCACCTCGTCGGCGGCCTCGAGGTTGGTCTTGGTCGCCGTGTCCTCGATCGAGCCTTCCTTGGTCGACTTGCCGGAGTTCACGTCGATGGCGACCAGCGCCTCGGTGATGCCGATGACGATGTAGCCGCCCGATTTGAGCTGGACCGTGGGGCTGAACATCGACGCGAGATAGCTCTCGACGCCATGCTTGGCGAAGAGCGGCTGGCCGTCGAGCGGGTGCGGCTTCACGTTCTTCGCGTGGCTCGGCATGATGAGCTTCATGTAGTCGCGCGCGTCGCGGTACCCCGCCTCGCCCTCGACGATCACCTCGTCGATGTCGCGATGATAGAGGTCCCGGATCGAGCGGTGGATGAGGTTGCCCTCCTCGTAGATCGGCGCTGGCGCGATGGACTTGAGCGTCAGCTCGCGCACCTGCTCCCACATCCGCTGCAGGTATTCGTAGTCGCGCTTGATCTCGGTCTTGGTGCGCTTGGCCCCCGCCGTCCGCACGATCAGCCCGGCGCCCTGCGGCACGTCGATCTCCTCGGCGATCTCCTTGAGCTTCTTGCGGTCCACCGCGTTGGTGATCTTGCGGCTGATGCCGCCGCCGCGTGCGGTGTTTGGCATCAGGACGCAGTAGCGCCCGGCAAGGCTCAGATAGGTGGTAAGCGCGGCGCCCTTGTTGCCGCGTTCCTCCTTGACGACCTGCACCAGCATGATCTGGCGAACCTTGACGACCTCCTGGATCTTGTATTTGCGGGCCTTGGGGCGCGGCGTGCGGGCGGGGCGCATGTCTTCCGGCTCGTCCTCCTCGCCCACCGTCTCGACGCTGTCGTCCTTGTCGACGGCCTTCTTGCGGCTGCGGGCGCGCGACCTGCGGCGCGGGGTCGGCTCCTCCACCGGGTCGCCGGCGTCCTCGTCCTCGTCCTCGACGTCGACGGTCTCCATGCCGGAGGGGTCGGCACTCACCGTCTCGTCCTCGAGCCCGGTATCCTCGGCGATGGTCCTCACCGTGCCGCCACCCTCGAGGTCCTCGCCGGAGCCTTCCCCGGATCCCGCATCGGAGTCCGCGTCGCCCCGGGCCGCCGCATCGGAGGCGGCGTCGGGGGCCGCATCGGAGGCGGCGTCGGACCCTTGCCCGATCGTCTCGGTCGCGGCTTCCG
>JBBQDX010000262.1:0-6230 GCA_038320125.1 Rhodobacterales bacterium
CCGCCTCCAGCTCCTCCGCACGGACGCGCAACGCCTCGGCCTCCCCCGGATGTATCCGGTGACGATGCATCAGGATGCGATCGATGCGGGCGACCTCTGCGGCGGCGTAGTGGCCATCGCTGCGGGCAACGCGGACCATGAGCGCGGCGAGCGCCACGGCCGCGTCCGGCTCGGGGAGGCAGGCGGGATCGGGGCCGGCGAGACGGCGGAGGAGATCAGCGAACATGAAGGTCATATAGGGCGGCCAGTCAGCCGTCCCACCCCTCGGCGATCACGAGATCGCTCTCGCTGATCCCTTCGCGCAGTTTGAGCGCCGCCTGATAACCGGCGCTGTCGTAGCAGTCGCGGGCCGCCTGATAGGACGGAAACTCGATGACCACGGTGCGCGGCTTGGCCACGCCCTCCCGGGTCTCCCGCGCCCCGCCGCGCACCAGGAACCGCCCGCCGAACTCGGCCAGCGGAGCGGCGTTCGCGGCGCGGTAGAGGTCGTATTTCCGGGCGTCGTCCACGCGGCCATGCGCGATCCAGTAGCCTTTCGTCATGCCTCGTCCCTTTCGAAGATGGCGGTGAGCTCCCGCGTCCGCAGCGCGAGGCCGTGCGGCGCGTTGACGATGGCAAGGCCCGAACCTCGCAGCCCGTGGTCCGCCTGCGCGGGCGCGAAGCGGACCTCATGCAGCAGGATGCCGGGAATGGCCGCGCGCAGCGCCCGGATCATCGGCGCATGCCGGCGATCCTCCAGGATGGGATACCAGAGCATCAGGACGCCGACGCCCCATTTGCGGTGGATCGCCGGAATCAGGGCGGCGAGGCGGGCGTAATCGTCGCGCAGCTCCCACGACGGGTCGATCAACATCAGGCCGCGGCGCGGGTCGGGCGGGGTCAGCGCCTTCGCCATCTCCAGCCCGTCGCGGTGGTGGATGCGGGTGTTGGAGCTTTCGGGCATCGCCGCCGTCAGGGCGGCATGTTCGGCGGGATGCAACTCGGCCAGCTCGATCCGGTCGAACCTCCGCAGCATCTGCGCAGCCAGGAGCGGCGATCCCGGATAGGCCTTCGCGCCCTGCGCGGCACGGACTGCGGCCAGCGCCCCCGCATAGGGGTGATCGCCGGGCAGCCGGTTCAGCAGCCGCGTCACTCCCTGCGCCGCCTCCCCGGTCTTGCGGGCGTCGGCACCATCGAGGTCGTAGAGACCGCGCCCGGCATGTGTCTCGAGATAGGTGAGCGCCTTCTCCTTGCGCGTCATCCAGTCGAGCGCCAGCGACAGGGCCGCGTGTTTGTGCACATCGGCTGCGTTGCCCGCATGATAGCTGTGTTGATATGACAACATCTCGGAGCCGCTAGCGGCGACTTCGGTCGCGTGCAAGCGAGCCGGCAACTTTTGCCGTGCCTTCGCGTTCGTGTATGATACTTGTCGAAACACCCGCACACCCGCTCCGCATGGGGATTCGCATGCTCCGCTCAACCGTCGCCCTCCTCGTCCTGTCCACCGCCGTCGCCTCGGCCCAGGATCTCGGCGCGCCCATGATCTCGACGCAGGATGTGGTTTCGACGCAGGGAACGGTTTCGTCGCAGGGAACCGGCCCGGCGATCGGCTTCACCCTGCGCGGCGGCGTGGAGAGCGCACCCGAGTATTTCGGCTCCGCGGACAACGAGGCCGGTCCGGCCCTCGCCGGCAGCCTCAACTACCTGCGCCTCGGCGGCTTCACTTTCGGCAACCCCGATCCGCTCTACCTGCCCGAAGGGTTCGGCATCAACGGCTCCTTCCGTTACATCGGCGACCGCGACGATGCCGATAATCCGGAACTGTCCGGGCTGGACGATGTCGATGCGTCCCTCGAGCTCGGCGGCGGGCTGCGCTATTCGACCCGCGCCTATCAGGTGTTCGGCAACCTGCGTTACGGCGTCATCGGTCACGAAGCCATCGTCGGGGAACTCGGGGCCGATGTCCTCGTCCGCCCCACGGACAGATTGACGCTGCGCATGGGACCACGTGCCCTCTTCGGCGACGGCGATTACGCCTCGACGTATTTCGGCGTTACCGAGGCGGAGAACGTGGCCAGCGCCGGCAATTTCGCCGCCTTCGATCCGGAGGGCGGGTTGATGTCGACTTCGGTGGAACTGGGCGCGGGTTACCGTCTGACCGACAACTGGGGGATCGATGCCACGGTGTCCTACGAAAGGCTGCGCGACGACGCCGCCCGGAGCCCCATCGTGCAGGACGACGATCAGGTCCGCGCCAGCATCGGCGTCACCCGCCGGTTCAGCTTCGGTTTCTGAGCCTCCGCAACGGATCGTGTGAATGCGGGCCCCCGGCGGGCACGGGGTGTTCGCATTGCGCAAGTTGACAGCCTGCTCTGGTCTCTTGGCGGGGGCAACCGCATCCCTGCCCGGGTCGGCTCTGTGTCAAACTCGATCCGCCTTTGGCGTCGGTGCGGGATCGGCGGCCGATGTCCTCGCATCGCCGGGCCCACCGTGGCGCAAGGACGACGACGGCAATGGCCGTGTCCGGCATATCCCGTCCCGCCGGTCGATCTGCCGGACTCCGGCGGCGGCGCATCGGCCCCGGAGCCGCATCCCCGAACCGCTGGTCGCCACTGACCGCGCATACGCCAATCAAGCCGCCGGACCGATCCGGCATCCGGGGCCACTTGCCGAAACACGCGCCTGGCATTGCATCGGTCAGGTCTTTGCGCATGACGCGAGAGGGGGAGCCTGCCGCGATCCGGGCGTACCGAAAAGAACTCCGGCAGAGGCGGGGAAGGAAAGGCAGGGGGCAGCGATGTCCATTCGACCCGGCGGTACGAAGGGAAAGACAGCGTCCGCTTGGTTCCCCTGCCGGAAAAACTTGCCTCAACGAGCGGTGCCGTCATGGCCAGCGGCGAAGTTCGCGCAAGTGATCGGCAGGCGACCACGTTCCGCATGCAGCAGAAAACGCACCGTCTTTGCTCCATAAATATCCCGGGGAGCCCGAAGGGCCGGGGCAGCGCCCCGTCCTGTCCATCGCTCACACGAGCCGGGACTGTTCCTTCGCCGCCCGCACGAAATCGGCGAAGAGCGGATGCGGCGCGAAGGGCTTCGACTTCAGCTCCGGGTGGAACTGCACGCCGATGAACCACGGATGATCCTTCACCTCGACGATCTCGGGCAGGCGGCCGTCGGGGGACAGTCCCGAAAACACGAGGCCCTTGGCCTCGAGTTGCTCCCGGAACCGGATGTCGACCTCGTAGCGGTGCCGGTGCCGCTCCTCGATGGCGGTGGTGCCGTAGATCCCGGCGACGCGGCTCCCCGGGGTCAGAACGGCGTCGTAGGAGCCGAGGCGCATCGTGCCGCCCTTGTCGTCGTCCTTGCGGCGGGTCACCGTGGAATTGCCCTGCACCCATTCCTTGAGGTGGTAGACGACCGGGGTGAAGTCGCGCGGGTCGACGCCGTCGGCGAACTCCTCGGACCGGGCGTTGCCCATGTGGGCCATGTTGCGCGCCGCCTCGATCACCGCCATCTGCATGCCGAGGCAGATCCCGAAGTAGGGGATCTTCTTCTCGCGGGCGAATTGCGCGGCCTTGATCTTGCCCTCGGTCCCCCGTTCGCCGAAACCGCCGGGCACGAGGATGGCGTGGAACCGCTCCAGATGCGGCGCCGGCTCCTCGCTGTCGAAGACCTCCGCGTCGATCCACTCGATCCGCACCTTCACCCGGTTCGCCATGCCGCCGTGGGTCAGCGCCTCGGCGATGGATTTGTAGGCGTCCTCGAGCTGGGTGTATTTGCCGACGATCGCGACGCGCACCTCGCCGTCGTAGTTGTGGATGCGGTCGACCACGTCCTCCCAGCGGGCGAGGGCGGGCCGGGGCGCGGGGCTGATGCCGAAGGCATCGAGCACCGCCTGGTCCATCCCCTCGCGGTGATAGGCGAGCGGCGCCTCGTAGATCGACTTGAGGTCCTGCGCGGCGATCACCGAGTCCGGACGCACGTTGCAGAATAGCGCCAGCTTTTCGCGTTCCTTGAGCGGAATCGGCCCCTCGGAGCGGCAGACGAGGATGTCGGGGGCAAGGCCGATGGAGCGCAGCTCCTTGACGGAGTGCTGCGTCGGCTTGGTCTTCAGCTCGCCGCTGGCCTTGATGTAGGGCAGCAGCGTCAGGTGCATCAGCACGCATTGCCCGCGCTCGCGCTCCTGGCTGAATTGCCGGATCGCCTCGAAGAAGGGCAGCCCCTCGATGTCGCCGACGGTGCCTCCGATCTCGCAGAGCATGAAATCGACCTCATCCTCGCCTATGGCGATGAAGTCCTTGATCTCGTTGGTCACGTGGGGAATGACCTGGATCGTCTTGCCGAGATAGTCGCCGCGCCGCTCCTTTTCCAGCACGTTGGAATAGACGCGCCCCGAGCTGATCGAATCGGTGGCCCGCGCGGCGACGCCGGTGAACCGCTCGTAGTGCCCGAGGTCGAGGTCGGTCTCCGCCCCGTCGTCGGTCACGAAGACCTCGCCATGCTCGAAGGGCGACATCGTGCCGGGATCGACGTTGAGGTAGGGGTCGAGCTTGCGCAGGCGGACGGTGTATCCCCGCGCCTGCAGGAGCGCCCCGAGCGCGGCCGAGGCAAGGCCCTTGCCCAGCGAGGACACGACCCCGCCGGTGATGAAGATGAAGCGCGCCATGGCCGGAGTCTCCCGCGAATTGTGTCGATTCCGTCGCCTTGGGAATCACTGATCACGGGAGAGAAGCGTAACAGCGAGGCGGCCGCAGCCGCAACCGCGGCCGGACCGATCCTGACGGCGGGGGCCCCGCGACCCCCGGAAATCATGAACTCCCTATTCGGAGCGCGGCGGTGCCGGCGGCGCGTCGCTCGTCGTCGGCGGCAGCAGGTCGCCCGTCGGTGGGGCGGGCGCTGTGCCGGACGGGTCGGCCGGGGCCTCGGAGGTCGGCGGCAGCAGGTCGGTGACCGAGCCGCCCGCCGCGTTCTGCGCCGCCACCACCGTCAGTGCGATCGAGGTCACGAGGAAGCCCACCGCCAGCGCCCAGGTCAGCTTCGTCATCGCCGTCGCCGCCTGCCGCCCGGTCATCGCACCGCCACCGCCGCCCAGACCCAGGCCCCCACCCTCGGAGCGCTGCAACAGGACGATCCCGATGAGGCCGACCGCGAGGATCAGGTGGATGACGAGGATGACGTTTTCCATATGCGGATTTCCATGCGAAGGGCCTGGGATCGGGCGCGCGACCTGTAGACACCTGAGCATCGGGCCGCAAGCCCGGCCTCCCGCATGGACCGCTCCGCCGGGGTTACCGGCCGGAGCGGCGCCACCCTGTCAGGCGCGGGGGACCCTGCGCCGGCGCGCGCCGAGCCCGAGCCCGCCGAGCGCGACGGCGAGCAGCGGGAGGGCCCCCGGCAGCGGCACCGGCGACGGCGTTTCACCCCCGATGTCGGCTCTGTCGTCGATGGTGAAATCGTCGAATTCAAACGCGATGCCGTCGTAGAAAAGCGTGATGGCCGAAACTCCGTTGAACGTTGTCGGAAAAAGGTTCACGCCCAAGGTGTTCGCGGCGGTGAAGCTGTCGCCGAGATCGGAGGTGAACATGGCTTCCCCCCCCGCGTTGAAGCATTGACCACATCGAAACTTATCAGGTCGAAGAGGCCTCCGTCGAAGGTGATCTCGATGATCGCAGGTTCGCCGCTTGCGTTGTCGACATTGAACGCCGGCAGTCGGTCCCTCCCGAATATGTCGTAATGTCCTGACAGGACCCTGAAATTCAATCCGTTCTCACGGTAGGTTTGGGTCTCGAAATCGAAAAATCCTTCTGTGTCGAACTCGACCGTGACAGTCGATGCCATGGCCGAAGACGCAAGCGCAAGCTGACCGAGGACGATAAACGATCTGAGTAAACTCACTATTTTTTCTTCACACATAAGGGCAAAAGCGGCCCGATACCGCTGCCGTTAACCGTTTCGATGCACGGACAACCGCCCGTCAGGAGCCCGGATCGTCATCGCACCGCTCATCTGACTTAACGGCAATGGTCCAGACCGCATCCCGCTTGGAGTCTGACGTCCCGGCGCGGGCTTCCCCCGGCCGGCGCGCCGGGTTAGGGGAGCGCGGCTTTAATGCGCGAGGACCGGGAACATGGCGAACGTCGTAGTGGTCGGGGCCCAGTGGGGCGACGAGGGCAAGGGCAAGATCGTGGACTGGCTCTCGGAGCGGGCCGACGTGATCGCGCGGTTCCAGGGCGGGCACAACGCGGGCCATA
>JBBQDX010000263.1:0-6216 GCA_038320125.1 Rhodobacterales bacterium
CCGCACAATCCCCACTCGTCGCGGCGCTCAGCTCACGCCCGCGTGTGTTCGGCTAACCTGCAGCCAGCATCGCAGGCTCTCGGGCCCCGGAAATGCCCAAAATCCCCGCTGAAATAGGATTCGATGAATATCCCGGGTTTACGGATGCCGGGTGCAGGGAGTGGCCGGCGTCCGGGATGCCCTAGCCCCCCGGCACGGCCGTGGAGTGTCATCCGCGAAGGACCGCCGCGCTGGAGGAAGCCGGCGTGCAAGCGCCTGACCGCTGATCCCGGGGCGGTTGCCGCCACGACGAGTCGGCGCCATGAGGAACGCCAGTCCGATCACACCCGGCGAGGCAGATCAGCGCTTCCGTCGCTGCGGCGGATAGGGAATCCCACATCCCGTCCCGTCGTTGCCCCGACCCCCGGCCCGGCGGGCGCGTGGATCGCCCGCACAGGTGACGGGCAATCCGGGTCACGCCGGCGCGCGACGCAACCGCATCGTCAGCGCAGGCCTGGCGTCATCGCTTGGCGCGGCGCAGCAGGTCCCAACCGGCCAGAGCGAGGGTGACGACGACGAGGAGGGTCAGGTCCACCCGTGGGACCTTGAGGACAAGGATTGCCAGGAATCCGACGAGTGTCAGATAGGCCACGATGGCGATGAGGCGGTCGATCATCGGTCGGTCTCCAATGTCAGGCGGGTCCAGAGATGGCGCGCCGTGCGCAGCAGTCGCGCGTCGTCGCCCCGGCGTCCCACGATCTGTAGCCCGAGCGGCAGGCCGCTCCCGGCGCGAAACAGCGGCAGTGTCACGCAGGGCACGCCGCAAAGCGTCCAGAGCCCGTTGCAGATGGCGCTGCCCGTCGCGTCGAGGCCGGCGGGCGCCGGGCCCTCGGTGGCGGGGCAGAGGATCGCATCGCATCGCTCGAAGATCTGGTCGAGCGCGGCGTTCAGCACGCCCGGCCAGTCCAGCGCCGAGACGTAGTCGCGCGCGAGCATGGCATTGCCCGCGTCCATTGCCTTGCGGATCTCGGGTGACAGCAGATCGCCGCCGCGCCGGGCATGGACGTAGTAGCACTTCGCCATCTCGGCGAAGTTGATGCGCTCGCGGATCGTGGCGGCCCCATCGAACTGCGGCGGCAAGGTGACGAGGAAGGCACCGTCGCCGAGTTCCCCCGCGATCTCGTCCAGGGCACCGCGCATGTCGGGGTCCAGCGTCGCGCCCGGCAGGTCGGCCAGGATCGCGAAGGTCGGGGCGACAGGCGGAGGGGTGAGCGCGGTGCGCAAAAGGCGCGGCGGCGCGGACGGCACGGTGGCCCGGTCGCCCCGGTCCGCGCCGAAGAGGACATCGGCCAGCATCGCCGCCCCCTCGACCGTCCGGGAAAAGACGCCGACGGTGTCGAGGCTCGGGGATTGTTCCAGGATGCCGGTCCGCGGGATGGCCCCGAAAGTTGGCTTGAACCCCACGGTGCCGCAATAGGCGGCCGGACGGATGATCGAGCCGCCGGTCTGGGTGCCGATGGCCAACGGCACCATGCCGGCCGCCACCGCCGCCGCCGACCCCTGCGAGGAACCGCCGGGCGTGTGGCCGGGATCATGTGGATTCGTCGTGGCGCCGGGGTGCAGGTAGGCCAGTTCGGTCGTCACCGTCTTGCCCATGATAAGCGCGCCGGCGGCCCGGAGGCGCGATACGATCACGGCGTCCTCCGTCGGGACCCGCCCCTTGTCGATCGCCGTGCCATTCTCGGTCGGAATGCGCCGGGTATCGATGATGTCCTTCAGCGCCACCGGCAGCCCATGCAGGGGTCCGACGGGCTTGCCGGTGCGGCGCAGCGCATCGAGGCGATCCGCTTCCGCCAGCACGTGATCCTCGTCCAGCCAGGCCCAGGCCCGAACCTGCGGCTCGACCGCGCGGATCCGCGCAAGACACGCCTCGGCCAGATCGCGCGCGCGCAGCGCGCCGGAGGCCAGCCGGTCACGCAGTTCCACCGGGTCCAATGCGAGCAGGCTCTCGGGTGCAGGCTTCGTCGCACGCATGGCGACGGCTCTATTGGCCATAGATGGCCTCCGGGATCAGGAACACGATCGACGGGAAGATGTAGACCATGATCATCGACAGAAGCACGAGGAAGAGGAACGGCATGACGCCCGCGAAGATCTGCGTCAGGCGGACTTCGGGTGGGGCGATGCCCTTGAGGTAGTAGGCCGACATCGCCATCGGCGGTGTCAGGAAGCTGGTCTGCAGGTTCAGCGCGACGAGGATGCCGAAGAACAGCGGGTCGACGCCGAAGAGTGGCAGGAGCGGCAGGAAGATCGGCACGAAGATGATGATGATCTCGGACCATTCGAGCGGCCAGCCCAGCAGGAAGATGATCACCTGCGCCAAAATCAGGAACTGGATCGGAGTCATGTCGAGCCCGCGCACGAATTCCGAGATCAACTGCTCGCCACCGAGGTAGGAGAATACCGCCGAGAAGGTGTAGGAGCCGACGAACAGCCAGCAGACCATCGCCGTCGTGCGCACGGTGAGATAGACGCTCTCGCGCAACCTCTCGTAGGTCATCGCGCGGTAGATCACCGCCAGGACCATCCCGCCCAGCGCGCCGATGGAAGCGGCCTCGGTCGGCGTGGCCAGGCCGAAGAGGATCGAGCCCAGCACCGCGAGGATCAGCACCGCCAGCGGCACCAGCGAGGTGAAGACCATGACGATGAGCTTGCCGGTCGGAACGTCGGGCACCTCCTCCCTGGAAAGCTTGGGCGCGACCGAAGGCTGCAGGATCGAGCGGCCGACGACGTAGATGAGATAGAGCCCGACCAGAAGGAGCCCCGGCAAGAGTGCTGCGGAATAGAGCCGCACGATGGAGACGCCGGACGCCGCGGCATAAACGATCAGCATGATCGACGGCGGGATCAGGATTCCGAGCGTTCCGCCGGCGCAGATGATGCCTGAGGCGAACGACGGATCGTAGCGCGCCTTTAGCATCTGCGGCAGCGCCAGCAGGCCCATCAGCGTCACCACCGCCCCGACGATGCCGGTCGCGGTCGCGAAGAGGGCGCAGGTGATCAGCGCCGCCACCCCCATGGAGCCCGGAATGTTGCGGGTCGCGATGGCCAGCGTGGAGAAGAGCTTGTCGACGATGTTCGCGCGCTCGACGATATAACCCATGAAGAGGAACAGGGGCACCGCCGTCAGCACCTCGTTCGACATGACGGTATAGGTCTGGTTGACGAAGAGATCGAAGATGCGGTTGTTGAAGAACCCCTCGAACCACGTCGACCAGGAGGCCCAAAGGCCCGACGTCTCATCCAGCCTCTCGAAAGCACGCCACTGACGAGACGCGTCGAAATAGGCAAAATAGCCGAATCCGATGCCCAGAGCCATCAGCGTGAAGGCGATCGGAAAGCCCAGAAAGACCAGGAAGATGAAGATGCCGAGCATCAACAGGGCGACTTGGGGATCGGTCAATTGGTCGGCTCCATTCGATTCGGATGACCTTCGGCAAGGGGGGCCGGGCCAGGACGACAGGGGATGCCCATGTCAGGGACGGGCCAGGTCAGGGATAGGCCAGGTCAGGGATGGGCATCACTTTCGGCGGAGTTTGCCTCCCGGATGAGGAGATCTTCGGTCTCCTCGACATCGTCGACCGCCGTGCGCCATCGTCCTTCGCGTATGCACATGATGCACCGCATAACCTGCGCGATGCCCTGGATGAAGAGCAGGATGCCCGCCAGGACGATCACCGTCTTGAACTGGTAGATCGGAATGCCCGCGGGAGAGTTCACGCTGACCTCGCCACCGGGATAGGACCAGGAGCGCGCCGCGTATTTCCAGCCGGCAAGCACAAGGGCGGTGATGCCTGGAAAGAAGAAGAAGATGTAGAGGACCAGATCGACCGACGCCTGCGTTCTCGGCTTCCACAGGCGGTAGAGGAAATCCCCCCGCACGTGGCCGCCCCGCGAGAGCGTATAGGCACCGCCCATCATGAAGAGAGTGCCGTACATGATGAAGGACATGTCCAGCGCCCAGGGCGTAGGTCGGTTGAGCAGATACCGCACGAAGACCTCGTAGCTCATCCCCAGGGTCATGAGGATGATGAGCCAGCCGAAGGCCTTGCCGAAGAACCCCGAGACACTGTCGGCGAAATCGATGAATCGAACCATATCGTCTCCGGTCGGTCTATGCGTGTCGCGGGGGCGCCCGAAGGGACACCCCCGACGGATCGTCAGGACAGGCGCATCAGAGCGAGAGCTTGCCCGGGAAGTAATGCTCGAACGCCGCCGTGTAGTCGGGCGCGTTCATAAGCTCGTAGTAGCTGACCTGTTCGACCCAGGCGCGCTGGCTGTCCATCACCTTCTTGGAGAACGGATCGTTCTCGAGATCGACGATCAGCGCGTCCCACGCCTCGATCTGGGCATCGAGGATGTCCTTCGACGTCCGGTGGATCGTCACGCCGAACTCGTCGCGGATGCGGACCAGATCCGCGGAGTAGTTCTTCATCGCGCTGGCGGTGTTCGCGGTCGAGGCCGCTTCGACGGCGTATTGCAGGATCGCCGCCAGATCGGGCTCGAGCGATTCCATGAAATCGCGGTTGAACAGGAACTCGAAGGACTCCGACGCCTGGTGATACGACGACAGGTAGTAGTTCTTGGCCACATCGGGGGCGCCGAAGCGCAGGTCGGACGTCGGGTTGTTGAACTCGAACGCGTCGATGACGCCGCGCTCCATCGCCGGGACGATCTCGCCGCCGGGCAACTGGGCGACCGACATGCCCATAGACTGCAGAAGGTCCGCGGCCAGGCCAACGGTCCGATACTTCAGGCCCTGGATGTCAGCGACGGCGTTCACCTCGTTCTTGAACCAGCCGAAGGGCTGGGCGAACATCGGAAATCCGAGGTAGCCGATCACGTTGAGGCCGAGGATATCCTGCGTCAGCTCGCGGTAGAGCTCATTGCCGCCGCCTTCGTAGAACCAGCTCAGCATCGTCGTCGCCGAACCGCCGAACACCGGGCCCGTTCCGAAGAAGGAAGCCGCTTTCGACTTGCCGTACCAGTAGACCGGGACAGAATGTGCGACGTCGATCAGTCCATCGGACACCGCGTCCATCACCTGAAAGGCACCGACGACCGCGCCTGCGGGCAGCAGGTCCACCGTCATGCGGCCGCCGGACATGGCCTCGACCCGGTCGGCATAGGCCTGCGCGAACTCCTGCCAGATGTCGGATGCGGGCCAGGAAGTCTGCATCTTGATGACGAGCGGCGCCTGCGCCAGCGCGGCCGGCGCGGCAAGGGCGGCTCCAGCGGCAGCCGTTCCGCCCAGGGCGCCGGTGCGCAGGAACGAGCGGCGCGAAAATGGCGCGCTTTTTTTCGGATCAGTCATTGCGTCCTCCCAGACATTTCGCAGCGCCAAGGGCCGCCAGTCCGGCGACACTATTTCACCCTTCCGACTCTTGGCAATGGAAAGCATGGCGCCGGGACGCATGATTTGTCCTCCGCGCGGCGACAAGCGCGGGCGCAACGCCGAAAAGTTGGCCGCTCGCGCATCAATTCGGCAAAGCGCATTCCATCAACGCCGAGTCGTTCAGCGCCGCCCGATCCGAGTCGCGCCGGGGTCTCGGCGCTCGCCGAGAATACGATTGCCCGGATCGTTGTCTGACCCTCCAGCCTTCCAGGCCCGCGACTCGACCAAGAGTGATTGCTGGCCCCGCGCGGGACTTCGCTTTGCGATTCCCCGCCGGCGGTGCCGGCCCGTTCCAACTTCTGGGTATGTGCGTTGATCTTGACCGCTACCTCCGAGGGCAGTCACCTGCTGGTGCGGATACGCAACATTTTCGGCTGCGCAGATGCCGCGGCCCTCGCGTTCCTGCTCTTCGGGATCGGCTACTCCCCTTCGACGCATCCGCCTGTCGGGAAGCGGGCCAACGGCTCCGTCACCGACGTCGCTGACCGCCATCGCCGTCCGCCTCGGCCTGCCGCACCTCCGGCGGGCATGGGCTGGCAATCATGGCCGCCATATCGGCCCGAAACGAGGGAAAGATGCGGCCGGTTCTGCCGCAGTCCCGGAAAGATGAATCCTGCCACCTCCCGAAATCGACTCATGACGGTCACGTCGGCCCCGACCATCGGGCGACGGGCACGCTCAAGACCGAGAGTGCCTGAGACGTCGGTCCGAGAAGCACGCGCAAGGCGACAGCCCCGCGCGCAAGCCAGACGCCCGCGGGGCCGGTTGCCATTCTAGCGTCC
>JBBQDX010000264.1:0-6208 GCA_038320125.1 Rhodobacterales bacterium
GTCGAGGAGACCCGCGGCACAGTCGCGGAACTTGTCGCGCAGCGCGCCCTCGGTGAGCGGATCGTGCGGGCCGCCGCGATAGGCCTCGTCCGCCCATTGCTCGAAGTGCCGTCCGTCCCTCGTCACGACCGCCACCCGCGAGCGGATCCGGTCCCACCCCATCTCCTCGATCGCCCGCTCGAACTGGGTCTCGATGCGGGACTGCATCGCCTGACACTCCGGCGAGGCGACGAAGGCATCGGTGAACTCCGCCTTGCCGGCCGCGTGGCGCAGGACGATGGCCGAGAGCAGGAACGCGAAGGAGAACTTGCCCTCGAGTTCGGTGCGGGCAATGCGGAAGCGGATCGGGCCGAGCACGTTCGAACCGGCATGGAGGGTGACGCGCTCGATCTCCCCGGCGGCAAGCCCGTGCTTGCGCAGGAGTGTCAGCATCGCATCCATGCTCGGATGGGTCAGGACGCCGGACGGGTAGGGCTTGATCGAGAGGCCGGGGGCGACCATCGAAAACGGCCGGCCCAGCCGGTCGCGCACGAGACGGGCATCGCCGCCACGCCCTGCCACGGCGAGGTAGCCCCATTTGCCGTCGAGGGCCGCGTCGTTGCCGGTAAAGCCCTCGCGCGCCAGCAGCGCGGCGGTCACCCCGTTCTCTGCCGCGCGGCCGACGTGGAGCGGCTTCGTCATCGTGCCGAACCCGGCGCGGATGCCCGAGGCCATGGAGGCGGCGATGCCGATCGTCTGCGCCATGCGATCCGCGTCGAGCCCGAGAAGCTTCGATGCCGTCACCGCGGCCGCGAAGGTGCCGATCGTGCCGGAGGTGTGAAAGCCCTTCATGTAGTGGTCGGGGTTGATCGCCTCGGCAATCTTGCACGCCACCTCGAAGCCCGCGTTGAAGGCCGTCAGGAACGCCCGTCCGTCAACCGGCCTGCCCGTCTCGGCCGCCACCAGATCTGACACGGCGAGTGCTGCGGCGAGCGGCGGTACGGTCGGGTGCATCAGAAGGCCGTAGGGGCGGCCCGGCCCCTCGGCCAGTTGCGTGTCGTCCCAGTCCATCGCGTGGCCGGCCGTGCCGTGCCAGAGCGCGGCCTTCGGTGCGGGAACGCGCGTGGAAGTATCGCCCAGCAACCGGCTCTGGTCCGGCCCGCCCTGGCCTTCGATGAAGCGGCGGAGCGGGGCCATGATCGGCTGCTCGGAGCCCGCGAGCATCACCCCGCAGCCGTCGATCAGGCAGCGCAGCGACATGGCGACGACATCCCCGGGGATGTCCTCGAAGCGCAGCCCGGTCGCGAAGGTCACGCAGGCGGAGGTAAGGCCGGTGAGCGCGTCGTCCTCGGTGGCGGTTTCGGTCGCGGGCGGGTCCATCGGCGTCATCCGGATCTCCTCAAGGCGGAATCGTTCAGGGTCCGCACCGTGGGACGGGCGGGCGGGAACGGGTTCGGGTAATGGTCGTGCCGGGTGCGCGGACCCTCAGGCCCCGGCGTCGGGTAGCTTGTCCAGGGTCGAGATGAAACGCAGCTTGGCGCGCTGCACGTGGCGGAAGAACGCATCCTGCGCGCGGGCGAGATTGCCAGAGGCCAGGGCGTCCACCATCTCGCGGTGCTCGTGGTTGGAGACCGCAAGTCCATTGGCCTGCACGAGCGTCCGCGCGCGGCAGAGGTGCAGGCGGTCGACAAAGCTCTGGTATTCCCGCTTGAGCGTGGCGTTGCCGGATTCGGTGACGAGGAAGCTGTGGAACTCCAGGTTCACCGGGTAATAAGCGTCGAAATCCTGCGTCCCGGCGAAGGTGCCCATCCGGGCGAGGAAGTCCTTGAGCCGCTCCAGGATATCGTCGTTCAACCGGTCTGCCAGCAGGCGTCCCGCCAGCCCGAACAGCGCCGAGCGCAGGTCGTAGATCTCGAGCGCCTCCTTGACGGGGATCTGGCGCACGAAGACGCCCCGGTTGCGGATGACCTCGACGAAGCCGCGCGCGTTCAGGCTGCGCATCGCCTCCCGAAGCGGGCCGCGGCTCATGCCGAAATGGCTGGCGAGCTGAAACTCGTTGAGGCGCTCGCCGGGCTTGAGCGCGCCGCCGAGGATCATCCGCTCGACTTCCTTCTCGACGACGCTGGTGAGGGAGGCCGTGCGCAGCGTGTTCAGCTCGCTCGAGTCCTGCGGGGGATCGATCTGGGACATCGCGCACCTTGCTGACTACCATCGGTCTGCATCTCTAGCGCGAAACGGACAGACAAGCCCAGCGGACGGATCGTCCGCCGCCCTGGGGGCCGGCATTCCGGCCACACCGGAGGGGGGCAGGGGGGCCATCGGTCAGGCCGCCGCCGCCCGGTGGAGGCCGTCGAGGATGCCGTCCACCATCCCGCGCAGGTTGGCGGTGCCACGGATGTCGCGGGTCCGCGTCTCGGGCCGGGCGAGCGCGTGGTCGATGCCGTGCTTCATCAGCGCCGCCGCCGCCACCGCGCGGGCGTTGTCGTGCCGCCGGCCCAGCCAGTCGATCAGCATCCGCGTCGACTCGATCATGGCGAAGGGATTGGCGATGCCCTGGCCGGCAATGTCGGGAGCCGATCCGTGGGTGGCCTGCGCCATTGCCACCGAGCCCCGCCCGATGCAGAGACCGGGCGCCATGCCGAGCCCACCGACGAGGCCAGCCGCCTCGTCCGTCAGGATGTCGCCGAACATGTTGGTCGTGACGATCACGTCGAAATTCTGCGGGTCGCGGACAAGGCGCATCGCCATGGTGTCGACGATCACCTCGTCCACCGTGACCTCCGGATACTCCGCCGCCACCTCGTAACAGCTTTCCACGAACATCCCGCAGCCCAACTTGAAGACCGTGTTCTTGTGCACCAGCGTGAGGCGATTGCGCCGCGACCTGGCAAGCTCCAGCGCTGCGCGGGCGACCTTGCGGCTGCCCTCCCGGCTGATCACGCGGACGGAGATGGTAAGGTCGGGATTGGGGCGGAACTCGCCCGAGCCCGCGACCACGTTGCGGTCCGGCTGGAACCCCTCGTTGTTCTCGCGGACGATGACGAGGTCGATGTCGTCGCGCAGGCAGCCGATGTCGGGAAAGGAGCGCGTCGGCCGCACGTTGGCGAAGAGGTCGAAATGCTTGCGCAGGATCGGGTGTGGATTGATCGCGCCGGGCCCCTGCGGGTAGTCCCGGTGCCCGATCGGGCCGAGGATCCAGCCGTCGAGCCCGCCCAGCGTCTCCAGCGTGCCCTCGGGCATGGTATGGCCCAGCTCGTCGAGCGCACGGCGGCCGATCGGGATGTCGATCCAGTCGATCTCGAGCCCGGTGGCCGCAGCGGCGGCGCGGGCCACCTCGACAGCGGCGGGGACGATCTCGTGGCCGATGTCGTCGCCCTCGAGGATGCCGAGTTTCATTGCGTCAGTCATGGGTCCCTCGCGTCATTGCGCTGCCTGCGCGGATTTCGGAGCGCGTGGCCCGCGCCGCCTCGCCCGCATCCTCGAGCGTCTCGATCGACCAGGCCACGGCCAGCATTGCCTTCGCCGGTGCCTCACCCACGACGAGCTCGGCCTGGCGCAGGAACTTCGTGTCGAGCATGTCGTCGGACAGCGGTCGCTCGCGGCTGCCGATGGCGCGCTCGACCTGCTTGCGCAGGGTGGTCCCATCCTCGAAGGTCACGTCGATGGTGACCGAGGCCTCGTGGACGGAGCGGTCCGACGTCGCCCGCACCTTGTCGCGCAGCGCGACCACGTCCGGGTCCGCCACCATTTCGTCGGTGAAGGCCGTGGGTGCCCCGTCGCCGTGCAGAAGCGCGCAGGCGGCGGCGTGGAAGACGCTGAACTTCCCCTCCAGCCCGGTCCGCGGGCTGGTCTTGCCGGTCAGCTCCAGCACCAGCGGATGGGCGGTGAGCACGACCGAGGCGATCTGCGTCACGCGGTCGCCGATCTCGTCGCGGATCTGCTGGCAGCCATCGATCGTCGGGTGGATGACGATGCCGCAGGCGAAGGGCTTGTAGCTGTTGAGCGCGGCCTCCCAGCGGATGCCCAGATCGTCAAGGATCTCGCTGTAGTCCTGTTTGTCGGACATGACGTTGGCAAAGCCGCGCGGCGCCTCGATCCCCTGCAGCGAGGAATCGTAGCCGGCCTCGGCCAGGAGCGCCGACATCGTGCCGTTCTGCGCGGCCCGGCCGGGGTGGAAGCTCTTGGTCATCGTGCCGAACATCTCGCGCAGGCCCGCCGACTGGCTCGCCGCGAGGCCGAGCGCCCATTGCATCCGCGTGACGTCGAGTCCGATCGCGTGCCCCACGGCGGCGGCCGCGCCGAAGACGCCCGCCGTGCCGGTGATGTGCCAGCCGCGGTCGTAATGCTGCGGATAGACGCTGTTGCCGATGCGGCACTCCACTTCGATCCCCACCAGCATCGACGTGACCAGCGCGCGCCCCGTCATCGGCCGGTCCTCGGCCAGGGCCAGGAGGGCGGAGGCGACGGGACCGGCGGGGTGGATGATCGTCTTGAGATGCGTGTCGTCGTAGTCGAGCACATGCGAGGAGATCCCGTTCACCAGTGCGGCATGCAGCACATCGAGCCGCGCGTCGCGGCCCAGCACGGTGGCATGGCGCGGACCGCAGAACGGATCGACGGCGCGCAGGACCGCGTCCACCGTCTCGTGGCGCGCGCCGCCGACGGCGCAGCCGAGCCAGTTGACGAAGGTGCGCACGCCCTCGCGGCGTACGTCGTCGGGAATGTCGGCGTCGCCCACCGAGACGATCCATTCGGCGAGGGTACGGGTGACTTCGGGCGTGGTCATGGTGTGGTCTCCAGGGGGCAATGCGTCGGTCGGATTATCGGGGCAGGGCGAAGGGAGGGCGGGCGCGTCACAGCAGGCCCCGCGCGATGCCGCCGTCCACGTTGATGGCTTGACCGGTGACGTAGGCGGCCCGCGGGCTCGACAGCCAGGTGACCATCACCGCCACCTCGTCGGGCTGGCCGAACCGGGCGAGCGGGATCTCGGCCGAGAACTCGGCGAGGATGCTTTCCCGATCGGTGCCGCGCTCCGCCGCCATCCTGTCGGCGCGGTTGGTCCAGAGCGGCGTCAGCGTCCGGCCGGGCGCCACGCAGTTGACGCGGATCCCCGTCGGAGCGAATTCCGCCGCCAGCGTCTTGGTCAGCCCCAGCAGGCCCGCCTTGTGCACGTTCGAGACGATCTGGTGCTGATAGGGCATCTTCGAGGCCGCGGCCCCCAGCGTGACAATGCTCGGGTCGCGGCCCTTCGCCAGGAGCGGCTCGAAGGCGCGGATCGCACGCACGGTCGAGAGCACATTGAAGGTGTAGTTCTGCAGCCAGTCCTCGTCGGAGAGGTCGCGGAAGGCCGAGCGGATGGAGCCGCCGACCGCGGTGACGAGCGCGTCGGCCGCCCCCCAGAGATCGGCCGCGGCGGCCGCGATCGTGTCAACGGCCCCGGCCTGGGTCACGTCGGCCGCGATGGTGGCGGGCCGCCGGCCGCAGGCCGCCTCGATCGCTTCCGCCGCTTCCGCGAGGTTCTGGGCGCTGCGCGAGGCGATCAGGAGCTCGGCCCCCTCGGCCGCCATCTGCGCGGCGGCGGCGCGGCCGATCCCGTAGGTGCCGCCGACGATCACGACGCGCCGGCCCTCAAATCCCAGATCCATTCCGGCCTCCCTGCAATCTGACGTAAAGTCGGTACACCGGCAGGATCGTGGCCGAGACCACCGCGATCCGCATGATGTGGAAGGCGGTGACGATCTCGGCGTCGAGCCGCATGGATTGTGCCGTCAGGACCATCTCGGTGACGGCCGCGGGCGCCATGGCGAGGAACGCAGTGACGAAGGGCAGGTCGGTCGCCGCGCGGAGCGCCAGTGCGCCGAGTGCCGCGGCGGCGATCATCAGGAGCGCGACGGCGATCCCGGCGGCGGCGACGCGGGGCAGCGTCACGAGGATCTCGCGCCGGAACTGGCAGCCGAGCCAGGTGCCGATAGCGATCTGTGCGACGACGATGAGCGGACCCGGGACAGAGAGGGTGGCGAGGCCGCTCGCGCCGAGGACGAGGCCAAGAAAGATCGGTCCGACGAGCCACGGATTGGGCAGCGGGGTCGGCTTGAGCAGGCGCGCGACGCCGTAGGCCGCCACGAGGATCGCCGCGAGGAGCGGCAGGTTGCGCCCGACCGCATCGGCCGGAATGACCGGGCCGCCGCCGCCGATCACCACGGCGAGGATCGGCACGATCGACACCACG
>JBBQDX010000265.1:0-6201 GCA_038320125.1 Rhodobacterales bacterium
GCAGTCGTCCAACGGCAAGAGCGTGTGCCGCCGAAAGGCCACGCAGACGGCCTCCTCATCAGGAGTGAGCGTGGTCGAGCGAACCTCCTTCGGCCCCCTCCGCGCGTCATCGACGGAGGTCCGCTTCCGCCACTTCCGAACAGTCTTCTCGTCGAGGCTGTAACGCTCAGCCAGCTCCGTGACCGAAGCTTGCGATCGCTGTATCGCCGCTCGGACGGCGTGCGTGGTCTTGGCGCTGCCATGCAGTATCTGTCCCATAGAGCATCCTTCTCGGCCGCTGTCGGCAGAATGCCACCACACCAAGGGACTGAACACCTAGCTTCTGCGCGACAATCTGTGATCTGTATCAAGTTGGTCCCGGCGATTACATGCGATCCGGACGATCAGGAAGACCCGGACGTTCAGGATGACGGGCCCGCAAGACGGGCCGGCGGGCTCGGCGATTGAAGGAAGATGACGACATGACGGATTACGGCAAGGCTCTCGACGCGGCCATCGGCGCACTGCATCTCGAAGGCCGTTACCGCACCTTCATCGACATCGAGCGTCGCCGCGGCCACTTCCCGCGTGCCGTCTGGACGCGGCCCGACGGGTCCGAGACCGAGATTACCGTCTGGTGCGGCAACGACTACCTCGGGATGGGGCAGCATCCCGTCGTCATCTCCGCCATGCACGAGGCGCTCGACGCGACCGGCGCGGGCTCCGGCGGCACGCGCAACATCTCGGGCACCACCGTCTACCACAAGCGGCTGGAGGCCGAGCTTGCCGATCTGCACGGCAAGGCGGCGGCCCTCGTCTTCACTTCCGCCTACATCGCCAATGACGCCACGCTTTCGACCCTGCCCAGGCTCTTTCCCGGCCTCATCATCTATTCGGACGCCCTCAACCACGCGAGCATGATCGAGGGCGTGCGCCGCAACGGCGGCAGCAAGCGCATCTTCCGCCACAACGACACCGCCCACCTGCGCGCGCTGCTCGCCGCCGACGACCCAGCCGCGCCCAAGCTCATCGCCTTCGAGTCGCTTTACTCGATGGATGGCGACTTCTCGCCCATGGCGGAGATCTGCGCGCTGGCCGAGGAGTTCGGCGCGCTCACCTATCTCGACGAGGTCCACGCCGTCGGCATGTATGGTGCGCGCGGCGGCGGCGTGGCCGAGCGCGACGGCCTCGCTCACCGCATCGACATCGTCAACGGCACGCTGGCCAAGGCCTACGGCGTGATGGGCGGCTACATCGCCGCCTCCGCCGCCATGTGCGACGCCGTCCGCTCCTATGCGCCGGGTTTCATCTTCACCACCTCGCTGCCGCCCGCCATCGCCGCCGGCGCCGCCGCCTCCGTCGCGCACCTCAAGCGCGACCGCGCCCTGCGCGACCTGCATCAGGAACGCGCCGCCGTGCTCAAGCTCAGGCTGCGCGGCCTCGGCCTGCCGATCATCGATCACGGCAGCCACATCGTTCCCGTCCACGTCGGCAATCCGGTCAAGTGCAAGATGCTGTCGGACCGCCTGCTCGCCGACCATGGCGTCTACGTCCAGCCGATCAACTTCCCGACCGTGCCGCGCGGCACCGAGCGCCTGCGCTTCACCCCGTCGCCGGTTCACACCCCGAGGATGATCGACGCCCTAGTCCATGCGATGGACGATCTGTGGTCGCATTGCGCGCTCAATCGCGCCGTGGCCACCGGGTGAGCATTCACGTGCATTGTGCCTGATTTCCTGCTAGCCTAGACGTGCAGTGGGAAGCCGATGGTGTATCGGCTTTCGGATCATAAGCGGAAACGTGCACGTTAATGAGGCGCGTCCACAGAATGCGGGGCAGGCCCGGAAATGTTCGGCCGTAAAACCAGGATTTTCTCCGGCGCGGAACTTCCGACGCGGGGATACGACAGCTATTCCATGCGCCTCGGGGACGAGATGCGTGGCGAGCGGGCTACCCTCGGCAAGTCGCTGCTGGATGTGCAGCGCGAACTCCGCATCAAGGCGAGCTATATCGCCGCGATCGAGAACACCGACCTTGCCGCCTTCGATTCGCTCTCCTTCGTGGCGGGCTACGTCCGCAGCTACGCGCGCTACCTTGGCCTCGATCCAGAGACCGTGTTCGCGACCTTCTGCGCGGAATCCGGCTTCGGCGGCGTCTCCACCCTCAAGCCCATGGAGTCGGAAGTGTCGCGCCGCAAGGCCCTCTTCGCGCTCGCTCCGGGCGGCAGGCGGCGCGCGGCGGCGCGGCCTGACGGCGACAAGGTCTCGGCCATCCCCGTCGACCCGTTGATGGGGGCCGGCAATCCCTTTGCCAACAAGGCGGCGCCCGTCTTCGCCGGGTTCGAGCCGGGGGCGCTCGGCTCGCTTGCGGTCCTTGCCCTCCTCGTGGGCGGGCTCGGCTACGGCGGCTGGACCGTCGTCAAGGAGATCCAGCGCGTGCAGGTCGCTCCGGTCGAACAGGCCCCGGAACTGACCGCCGAACTCGACCCCCTCGCCCCCGGCGAGCCGCTGATCGCGACGCCCGAAGACACCGACGCCGATGCTCCGGCTCAGGACGCGCTGGCGCGGCTCTACCGACCGCAGGCCCTCGACGCTCCGATCCTGACGGCCCGCGACGCGCCGATCTCCACGATCGCGCCCGGCACCTTCGGGGCGCTTGCCGCAGCCCAGCCGTCGCCCCGCGCCGCACCCGACGCCGCGGCGATCACCGCTTCCGTCGATTCGGCCCTGGTGGAAGCGCTTGGCGCGACATCCGACCCGGCGCAGGATACGCCCGCAGCCACCCCGCGCGTTCTCGCCGAGGGTCCCGACGCGGTCGTCATCCTGGCGGTTCGCGCCGCTTGGGTCCGGGTGAAATCGGCCGAGGGCGACATCCTCTTCGAGAAGATCCTCGAGCCGGGCGACACCTACGAGGTTCCCGCGTCCGAGGCTCCCGCCACGCTGCGCACCGGCAATTCCGGGGCGCTCTACATGGCCGTCGCGGGAGAGACCTACGGCCCGCTCGCGCCGGGCGCGCAAATCGTCTCCGACGTGCCGCTTGCCGCCGAGGCCGTTCGCGAGACCTATGCGGTCGCCGATCTCGAGGACGACAGGGACCTGGCGCGCGTCGTGGCCGAACTCGCGGCCGAGGCTCCCCCGCCCGCCACCGAGTGAGGGAGAGAGTGGCGGTTGCGTCCCCGACCTGCCGGCACTACCTCTGACCGGACCTCCTTGGGGACCCAGCCGATGTCGCTCCACTCCATCCGCCCCTGGCGCCAGATCGACCGCCGAACGTCCCGCCGCATCATGGTCGGCAACGTTCCGGTCGGCGGCGATGCCCCGATCACCGTCCAGACGATGACCAACACCTTGACGACCGACGTCGCCGGCACGGTGGCGCAGGTCCAGGCGGCCGCCGACGCGGGCGCCGACATCGTCCGCATCTCCGTCCCCGACGAGGCCTCGTCGAAGGCTTTGAAGCAGATCGTCGCCGAATCCCCCGTCCCGATCGTCGCCGACATCCACTTCCATTACCGCCGCGGCATCGAGGCTGCCGAGGCCGGGGCCGCCTGCTTGCGGATCAATCCGGGCAACATCGGATCGCCCGATCGGGTCCGCGAGGTCATCAAGGCCGCGCGCGACCATGGCTGCTCGATCCGCATCGGCGTCAACGCCGGCTCGCTGGAGCGGCATCTGCTCGAAAAATACGGCGAACCCTGCCCCGATGCGATGATCGAGAGCGGGATGGACCACATTCGCATCCTCGAGGACAACGACTTCCACGAGTACAAGATCAGTTGCAAGGCCTCCGACGTCTTCATGGCCGCCGCCGCCTACCAGGGGCTGGCCGCGCAGACGGACGCCCCCATCCACCTCGGCATCACCGAGGCCGGCGGCCTAACCACGGGCACCATCAAATCCGCCATCGGCCTCGGCAACCTGCTCTGGATGGGCATCGGCGACACCATCCGGGTGTCCCTTTCCGCCGACCCGGTGGAGGAAGTGAAGGTCGGCTACGAGATCCTGAAATCCCTCGGCCTGCGCCATCGGGGCGTCAACATCATTTCCTGCCCGTCCTGCGCGCGGCAGGGGTTCGACGTCATCCGCACGGTGGAGAAGCTCGAGAAACGCCTCGAACACATCAAGACCCCGATGTCGCTCAGCATCATCGGCTGCGTCGTCAACGGGCCGGGCGAGGCGCTGATGACCGACGTCGGCTTCACCGGCGGCGGCAACGGCGCGGGCATGGTCTATCTCGCAGGCAAGCAGAGCCACAAGCTTTCCAACGACCAGATGGTCGACCATATCGTGGCGCAGGTCGAGAAGCGCGCCGAAGCCATCGAAGCCGCCGAGGCAGAAGTCCAGGCCGCCGAATAGCCGGTCCAACCGCCGACCCGGCGCCCTCGGCCTCCACACTGGTTTGAGCAGTATCGAGCACCCGCGCCGATCCTTGACAGTGCCGGCACCAGGAACCGCGTCTCTGCCCGCGCAAGATCGTCCGCCTTGGCGAAGCAAACCTCCCCCGATGCCAACGGCATTACCCGGCAGCGGACCGGGCAACGCCGCGATGGCACCTTGGGTTGCCGTCGTCCCCATGCCGGCCGAACGCAGCGCCCTACATCCCCGTCGCCTGTCGAGAGCGGACTTGCCCGTCGCCTCGGCCCGGCCGCCACATGGCCGATGAACCGCGCCTCAGTCGGGCCGCAGCACTGCGACAGCGAACCGGGCCCGGGCGTCGGTCAGCATCCGCTCCACGCGCCATCCCGCCGCAGTGACCAGCGCACCGAGCGTTTCGGCGGTATATTTCCGGCAGCTTTCCGTGTGGATACTTTCTCCCGCCGCGAAACGGATCGTCGCGTCGCCCAGCGAGACCTCCTGCGCCCGCACCGCGACGAGATGCATCTCGATGCGGGCGGGCGCCTCGCACCAGCGCGCCTCGTGCCGGAAGCCCGACAGATCGAAATCGGCATGAGCCTCGTCGTTCAACCGTCTGAGGACGTTGAGATTGAACTCGGCGGTCACGCCCTGCGCATCGTCATAGGCGGCCACAAGCTCGGCCCTGTCCTTGACGAGATCCGCCCCGAGGATGAATCCTTCCGCACCCTGCCAGCCCCGCGCCCGCGCCAGCAGGCCGACTGCCGCCTCCGGCGTGAGGTTTCCGATGGTCGAGCCCGGAAAGAACCCGACCTTCGGCAGGCCCCGGACCGCGGCCGGCAGGGCCACCGCACCGCTAAAATCGCCCACCAACGGGTGGACGTCGAGCGCCGGATACCGCGCCCGCAGATCCTCGGCCATGAGCCGCAGGAAAGCCTCCGAGATGTCGATCGGAACGTAGGCGCCGAAGTGGCCACCCCGGTCCAGCAGGGTCCGCGTCTTGACGGACGCCCCCGAGCCCAGCTCCACCAGAGCCCCGCCCGGGGGCACCATGTCCGCGAGAAACGCCGCATGCTCCAGCAGGATCGCCGCTTCCGTCCGCGTCGGATAATACTCCGGCAACGCAGTGATTTGCTCGAACAATTCGCTGCCGCGCCGGTCGTAGAACCACTTGGGCGAGAGCCACTTCTGCGCCGCAGTCAGCCCGATCAGCGCATGGTCGCGCAGCGACGTGTTCGATACGTCCAGCATCATGCATCCCGCGCGAGCCGAAGGCCCATCATCTGCCACCGCTGGTGCGGATAGAAGAACGTCCGGTAGGATGCCCGCATCTGCGCCTTCGGCGTCGCGCAGGAGCCGCCGCGCAGCACCATCTGATTGACCATGAACTTGCCGTTGTATTCCCCGAGCGCCCCCTCCGGCGGTCGGAAACCCGGATAGGGCGTGAAGGGCGAGGCGGTCCATTCCCACACGCCGCCCCAGACCCCCGGCCCCGGCATCGGTCGCAGCGGGCCAACGTCCCTTTCCGGATGGCCGGCGGTGGTGTCGAGGAAATTTCCCTCGATCGGCATCTCGCGGAACGCAACCTCATGCTCCGCTTCGGTCGGCAGGCGCGCGCCAGCCCACCGGGCATAGGCGTCGGCCTCGTAGTAGCTCACATGCACCACCGGCGCGTCGAGGCCGACCGGTTGCGCGCCGCGCAGGGTGAAGGTCCACCATTCGCCGTCCTGCCGCCACCAGTAGAGCGGGTGCTCCCAGCTCTCCCGCGTCGCGACGGCATGGCCCTCCATGAGCCAGTGCCGGGCATCGCCGTAACCGCCGTCCTCCATGAAGGCGATCCAGTCGCGGTTCGTCACCGGCCGGTCCGCCA
>JBBQDX010000266.1:0-6189 GCA_038320125.1 Rhodobacterales bacterium
GCGGCCTTCGCGCATTACGTCGTCGTGCCGCTGGCGATGCAGTTCTTCCTCGGGTTCTCCGACGCCGCGTCGCTGCTCGCAGCCCTGGTCGCGGGCGTGGCGGACGATGTCGACGGCACCGGCATCGGCATCGTGTTCCAGGGCAAGGTCAACGAGTCGCTGGATATCTCGCTCAAGATGATCGTGGCCTTCGGCCTGTGCTTCCAGCTTCCGGTCCTGCTGACCCTGATGGGCAAGTCCGGGCTGGTCAGCGCCGCGGGCCTCGCGGGCGTGCGGAAATACGCGGTGGTGGGCATCCTCATCGTCGCGGCGCTCGTCACTCCGCCGGATGTGGTGACGCAGCTCATTCTCTTCGTGGTCGTCTACGGCCTCTACGAGGTCTCGATCTGGCTGGTGAGGATCGTCGAGCGCAACCGTGAGAAGCGGATGCGCGCGGAAGGGCTGCTCGACGAGGACGAGACGTTTTGAACGTGGCGCTCGACCGGATCGCGGCGGCGCTGGAGCGGATGGCCCCGGGGACGGCGGAGGCCCCCGACTGGACCGTGTCGGCCTACGTCTGGGATACCGAGCCGGACAGGCTGGTGCCCGTCCCCAGGGTGAACCGCATTCCCCTCCGCCTCCTTGTCGGGATCGACCGGGCGCGGGAGACGCTCCTGGAGAACACGCGGCGCTTCGCGCGCGGAGACGCCGCGAACAACGCGCTGCTCTGGGGTGCGCGCGGAATGGGAAAGTCCAGCCTCGTCAAGGCCGTGCACGGCGATCTTGAAGAGACCGGCCTCAAGCTCGTGGAGTTGCAGCGAGAGGACATCCACACCGTCGTGCGGCTGCTGGCGCTCCTGCGGGGTGCGCCGCATCGGTTCGTGCTCTACTGCGACGACCTGAGCTTCGGCCATGACGACGCGGCCTACAAGTCGCTCAAGGCGGTGCTGGACGGGGGCATCGAGGGGCGCCCGGAGAACGTGATCTTCTACGCCACGTCGAACCGACGGCACCTGATGCCGCGGGACATGATCGAGAACGAGCGCGGCAGTGCCATAAACCCCGGCGAGGCGGTGGAGGAGAAGGTATCGCTGTCGGACCGTTTCGGCCTCTGGCTGGGGTTTCATGCCTGCGATCAGGAGACCTACCTGGCGATGATCGAGGGCTATTGCGGTGCCTACGGGCTCGAGGTCGAGGCGGAGACGCTGCTGGCGGAGGCGGTAGAATGGTACACGACGCGCGGCGGCCGGTCCGGCCGGGTCGCGTGGCAGTTCTTCACCGACCTCGCGGGGCGGCGGGGCATTTCGCTGTAGCAGCGGCTTATCGGCTGGATTGTTTCCCGGCGGCGGCGAATTGAGTGCTTTCATCTGATGATCTTGCTCAATAGGCTTCCTTCCCAAGGCTCTCGAAGAGTCGTCATCAGGGAGATTGAGATGAAGAAGGTTCTACTTGCCTCTGCCGCCATGCTTGCCGCGACCGCCGCTCTCGCGCAGGACGGCGCACCCATAAAGCTGGGCGTCGTGCTGGGATTCACCGGGCCGCTGGAATCGCTGGCACCGGCGATGGCCGCGGGGGCCGAGATGGCGATGGCCGAGGTCACCGAGTCGGGACTTCTCCTCGACGGCGCGACGGTCGAGTCGGTCCGCGCCGACAGCACCTGCATCGATGCCGCAGCCGCCACCTCGGCGACCGAGCGGCTGATTACCGGCGACGGCGTCGTCGGGATCGTGGGCGCGGATTGCTCGGGGGTGACCGGGGCGATGCTGTCGAACGTCGCTGTCCCCAACGGCATCGTCATGATTTCGCCCGCGGCCACGTCGCCCGGCCTGACGACCGCCGAAGACGACGGATTGTTCTTCCGGACCGCGCCATCGGACGCGCGCCAGGGCGACATCATCACCGCCGTCCTGATGGAGGAGGGCATCGAGACCGTGGCCGTCACCTATACGAACAACGACTACGGCAAGGGCCTGGCCGACGCATTCCAGTCGTCGTATGAAGCGGCGGGCGGAACGGTGACGATCTCGGCGGCGCATGAGGACGGCAAGGCCGATTATTCGGCGGAGGTCGGCGCGCTGGCGGCAGCCGGAGGCGACCGGCTCGTCGTCGCGGGCTACGTCGATCAGGGCGGGTCCGGCATCGTCCGCGCCTCGCTCGACTCCGGGGCCTTCGAGACATTCCACTTTCCCGACGGGATGGTCAGCCAGGCGCTGGTCGACAACTTCGGCGACGAGATCGATGGCTCCTCGGGCGACAACCCGGGCACCGACAGCCCGGGCGCGCAACTCTATCAGGACATGGCGACGGCGCAGGACTACGACGGCACCTCGCCCTTCTCGGCCGAAGCCTACGACGCAGCCGCGCTCATCATGCTGGCCATGCAGGCCGCAGGATCGTCCGACCCCGCAGCCTACAAGGAGTCGGTGATGGATGTGGCGAATGCGCCGGGCGAGGAGATCCTGCCGGGCGAACTGGGCAAGGCGCTCCAGATCCTCAAGGACGGCGGCGACGTCGACTACACCGGTGCCTCCGCCGTAGAGCTGATCGGGCCGGGCGAATCCGCCGGCAACTACCGCATCGTCGGCTTCGAGGACGGCGAGCTGGTGGTCGAGGGCTACCGCTAACGTCCCGAAAGGGTGCGACGAGAGGCTCCGGCATCCCGCCGGGGCCTCCGCGACGGACGGGACACCGGAAAACCGGGCCCGGCGACAGGGGGAAGCACGATGATCGAGGTCCATGACCTGCATCGCCATTTTGGCGGGTTTCGCGCCGTGGACGGCGCGAGCCTGACGATCGAGCCGGGATCGATCACCGGCCTCATCGGCCCGAACGGTGCGGGAAAGACGACTCTTTTCAACGTGATAGCCGGTGTTCTTCAACCGACATCCGGGCGTGTGACGATGCGGGCGGGGGACGGGGCGCCGGTGGACATCACCGGCTTGGCGCCGCATGCGCTGTTCCACAAGGGTCTGCTGCGGACATTCCAGATCGCGCATGAGTTCTCCTCAATGACTTGCCGCGAGAACCTGATGATGGTGCCGGGGGCCCAGTCGGGCGAAACGTTGTGGAATACCTGGTTCGGGCGCCGGCGGATCGCGGCCGAGGAGCGCGCCCTGCGGGCGAAGGCCGACGAGGTGCTGGAGTTCCTGACGATCGCGCACCTCGCCGATCAGAAGGCGGGGCAGGTGTCGGGCGGGCAGAAGAAGCTGCTCGAGCTGGGGCGCACGATGATGGTGGACGCGAAGATCGTGTTTCTCGACGAAGTCGGCGCGGGCGTGAACCGGACGCTGCTCAATACCATCGCGGACGCGATCCTGAGATTGAACAGGGAGCGCGGCTATACCTTCGTGGTCATCGAGCACGACATGGATTTCATCGGCCGGATCAGCGACCACGTCATCTGCATGGCCGAGGGACGGGTGCTGGCCGAGGGGAGCCTCGCCGAGATCAAGGCCAACGAGCAGGTGATCGAGGCCTATCTGGGCACCGGCCTCAAGAACAGGGATCAGCTGGCAGGGGCGGAGGCATGAGCGGTGAGAATGCCTGGGCGGACGGGCGCGGCAACAAGGACGCCTCGATCACGCGGCCCGGTGGCGGAAAGCTGTCGGCAGGCACTGCAAAGGGCGATCGCCCCGACACGACGAACGCCTTCCTGGTGGGGGAGGGCATGACCGGCGGCTACGGGGCGGGTCCGGATATCCTGCACGATTGCACCATCGCGGTGGACCCCGGCGAGATCGCCGTGATCGTCGGGCCGAACGGGGCGGGCAAGTCGACGGGAATGAAGGCGATCTTCGGGATGCTGAACCTGCACCGGGGGGCGGTGCGGCTCGACGGGCGCGACATCACCGACCTGAGCCCGCAGGACCGGGTGATCGCCGGGATGGGGTTCGTGCCGCAGTCCTCGAACATCTTCACCTCGCTGACGGTGGAGGAGAACCTCGAGATGGGGGCCTTCATCCGTCGCGACGATTTCCGGGACACGATGGCGCAGATCTACGACCTGTTCCCGATCCTCAAGGAAAAGCGGCGCCAGCCGGCCGGTGAGCTCTCTGGCGGGCAGCGGCAGCAGGTGGCGGTCGGGCGCGCGTTGATGACGCAGCCCAAGGTGCTGATGCTCGACGAGCCGACGGCCGGGGTGAGCCCGATCGTGATGGACGAGCTGTTCGATCGGATCATCGAGGTGGCGCGGACGGGGATCCCGATCCTGATGGTGGAGCAGAATGCGCGCCAGGCGCTGGAGATCGCGGACCGGGGCTACGTGCTGGTCCAGGGGGCGAACGCGCATACGGGAACCGGGAAGGAGCTGCTGGCGAACGATGATGTCCGGCGGTCGTTCCTGGGAGGGTGAGGATGGTGCACGCAATGGGCGTCGGAGCCTCCGGCGGGAGTATTTCGGGAACGAAGAAGCGCGGCCTTTTCGGCGTCCTGGTCGCGTGTCTGGGTCCGGGGACCGCGGCCGCGGAGGGCGCGGTACAGCAGATCGCCTGCACCGGTGAGACCATCTGCGATGCCGGCGGGACCTGCAGCGCGACGCCGTCGGAGATGGCCTTCACTCTCTCTCCAGTCGATGTCGGCGCGCATGGCGAGGGGCGCTACCGTATCGCCTATGGCGACATCGAGGCGGAAGCGATCATGCGGCCGGACATGAGCCTGATCTGGGCGGAGGGACGGGACGATCTGCAGATGCTGACGCTGCTCGACCCGGCGCGCTCCATCCTGGTGCAGCGCAGCATCATGGGGACCGGCGGCGACAGCACCGTGACCTTCCTGACCTGCGGCGAGGGTCCTTGATGGAACCCCTCAACGCGCTGGTCTCCTTCGCCAACTTCGTCCTCGTGCCCGCAACCGCCTATGGCGCGCAGCTTGCGCTCGGGGCGCTCGGGGTGACGCTGATCTACGGTATCCTGCGGTTCTCGAACTTCGCCCACGGCGACACGATGGCCTTCGGGACGATGGCGGTGATCCTGACGACCTGGGGGCTGCAGGCGGCGGGGATCGGGTTCGGGCCGCTGCCGACGGCGCTGCTGGCCCTGCCGGTCGGGATCGCGGCCTGCGCCCTGCTGACGCTGGGAACGGACCGGGTGGTCTATCGGTTCTACCGCGCCAAGAAGGCCGCGCCGGTGATCTTCGTGATCGCGTCGCTGGGGGTGATGTTCGTCTACAACGGCATCGTGCGGTTCATCATCGGCGTCGACGACCAGAGCTTCTCGGACGGGGCGCGGTTCCTGATCTCGGCGGGCGATTTCAGGGAGATGACAGGGCTCGACGAAGGGCTGGCGATCAAGACGACGCAGGTGATCACGGTCGTCGTGGCCGTGATCGTGGTGGTAGCCCTGTTCTGGTTTCTCAACCGGACGCGGACCGGCAAGTCGATGCGGGCCTATTCCGACAACGAGGATCTCGCCCTGCTGTCGGGCATCGATCCGGAGCGGGTGGTGACCTATACCTGGCTCATCGTGGCGGCGCTGGCGACCATCGCCGGCACCCTCTATGGCCTCGACAAGTCGTTCAAGCCGTTCACGTATTTCCAGCTCCTGCTGCCGATCTTCGCGGCGGCCATCGTCGGCGGATTGGGCTCTCCGGTGGGGGCGATCGCGGGCGGATTCGTCATTGCCTTCGCCGAGGTGACGATCACCTATCCGCTCAAGAAGGTGCTGGGCTATGCGCTTCCCGACAGCCTCGAGCCGGACGGCTTGGTGCAGTTGCTCTCCACCGACTACAAGTTCGCGGTCAGTTTCGTGATCCTCATCATCGTGCTTCTGTTCCGGCCGACGGGCCTGTTTGCGGGGAAATCGGCATGAACCTCGAGATCAACGGGCGCGCGATCCTGCTCTTCGGACTCGTCGGCGCGCTCTTCATCGGAACCGGGTTCGTCCAGTCCTGGAACGTGGCGCTGACGATCTTCAACATGGGGCTGATCAGCGCCATCATGGCGCTCGGCGTGAACATGCAATGGGGCTATGCGGGCCTCTTCAACGTCGGGATCATGGGGTTCGTGGCCCTCGGCGGGCTGGGGGCCGTGCTGGTGTCGATGCCGCCCAACGGCGAGGCCCTCGCGGCCGGTGGAGCCCGGATCGCGGCGGGGCTCGCGTTCGGGGCGGCCACCGTGGTCGCGGCAATCATGGCCTGGAGGCGGCTGCCGCGCTATGGCGGGCTTGCGACGGCGGCGATCCTGCTCATCGGCTTCTTCGTCTACCGGGCGATCCT
>JBBQDX010000267.1:0-6145 GCA_038320125.1 Rhodobacterales bacterium
CGACCACCAGCCCCGGCGGGTTCAACCTACCGTTCGATACGCTCCTGCCCACCACCCACCGCCTCCTGACCAAAAGCGATCAAATCGCAGGGCCAGAGAACGGCCTCCCGACAAATCTGCACGGACCTTGAGCCAGACCCCAAAAAGGACCCCGCATAGTCCTTGGCCTTCATGGCGATGGCGTCGATGTGGCGGGTCGGTGTCCTTGCCCCCGCTCGGTCGGGATGATGCCCTCCGAGCCGATGCCGCGCGTCCTGTCCCGATCTTCCCGACGCGGTGCAGATCGCGATGATGCAATCGGTCGCGGCCCCCGCGGGCCAGTCGCGGCCGTCGGGCAGGACGAGGCACTGCGGCGGCGTCTTCTCGAGGACATCCATCCGCCCGCCCGGCAGGCCCCAATCCCGGCCGGCTCCCGTCAGGCATGCCTCGCCTTTTACGATCGCTGGAATTGCCTCGCGGTCGCCCGTCTTCTCCGCCGAGTCCTCGGGCACTCGATGAAGCAGAAGGCCGGCGTAGGACCAGCCCCCATCGGCCGAGGCGATGTCCTGGACCATGCCATGGGCGAAGGGGAGCGGTGCGGGAGGTCACGCATGGCCACGTCCTTCGCGAACGGAGGGGGCAAACCTTTCCGGGCCTCCCTGTCGATGCGAATGCGACCCGAAACGCTCCCGATCAGACCGTGCCGCCGAGGCTCCCCTCCAGCGTCGCCATCTCCTGCCCGCCTGCCATCATGTCCTGCAATTCTTCGGGCGTGATCTCGCCACGCTCGGCGGTGCCCAGGGTCTGTCCCCGGTTGAGGACCGTGAAGCGGTCACCAACGGCCATCGCGTGGCGCACATTATGCGTGATGAAGACGACGGCGATCCCCTTCTTGCGGACCTTGTCGATGGTCGCGAGCACGTTCGCCGTCTGCCGGACCCCGAGAGCGGAGGTCGGCTCGTCGAGGATCAGGACCTTCGCGCCGAAATGCACCGCCCGGGCGATGGCGACGGTCTGGCGTTCTCCTCCCGACAGCGTGCCGACCGCCTGATCGGGACCGCGAAGGGCGATCCCCATGGCGGCCATCTCCTGCATCGTGACGCGATTGGCCAGGTCGTGATCGAAGAACGGCAGGCCCGCGATCTTCCGGGTGGGCTCGTTACCCATGAAGAAGTTCCGACTGACCGACATGAGCGGGATCATGGCAAGATCCTGGTAGACCGTCGCGATGCCGGCCGCGATCGCGTCGCGCGGGTCCGCGAAGGACATCGGACGCCCCTCGAAGAAGATCTCTCCCTTCGTCGGTCGATGAACGCCCGACATGGTCTTGATGAAGGTCGATTTCCCCGCGCCGTTGTCGCCGAGCAGGCAGTGGCATTCCCCCGGCAGGATATCGAGCGAGACGCCGCTGAGCGCGATGACGGAGCCGAAATGCTTCTCGATCCCCTTCATGCTGACGATGGGCTCCATCAGCGCTCTCCCGTGATGATGCGACGGATGTACGTATTCAGGATCACCGCGAGCAGGAGGATCACGCCGAGAAACACACGGAACAGCGAGGATTCGACATTGGCGAAGAACAGACCCTGCTGGACGACGCCGAAAATCAACGCCCCGAGGGCCGCACCGATCACCGAGCCGTAGCCGCCGGTCAGGAGCGCGCCCCCGATCACCACCGCGATGATCGCCTCGAACTCCTTGAGAAGGCCCCGGTCGGCCCCCGCAGACCCGAACTCCATGACCTGACAGGTCGCGAAGACCGTGGCGCAGAAGGCCGTGAAGACGAACATCAGGATCTTCACCCGGTCCACCGGAACGCCGGCGTAGCGGGCCGCTTGCGCGTCGCCTCCGGCGGCGAAGATCCAGTTGCCGAAGCGCGTGCGCGTCAGCAGGAAATGGCCGAACGCGATCAGGACGATCGCCCAGACGATGAGCATGGGCACGCCGTTCACGACCGGCTCTCCGGCGCGGTTGCCGCGGTCGAAGACCCCGATGACGCCTGCGTCACCGAGCCACTGGAAGACCGGACGCCCGATCGTGCCGCCGAAGACCGCGCCGAGCCAGTCCCCCTCCGCCGCCTCGCGGATACCGCCGATTATGGTCTTCCGCTCCAGCGTTTGCGGGATGAAGATGGTGAAGCCGCGCAGGATGAAGAGCGTGGCCAGCGTCACGATGAAACTGGGCAGGCCGGTGCGCACGACGATGAGCCCGTTGAGCGCGCCGAACGCCATGCAGATGGCGAACGTGATGAGGATCGCGATCCACATCGGCCAGCCGAGCGTCACGCCGAAGATCGCGATCATCATGCCCGCGAAGCCGATCATCGAGCCGACCGAGAGATCGAACTCGCCCGCGATCATCAGGAGGCAGGCGCCGACGGCGATGATCATGAACTGTGCCGACACGGTCGACCAGTTCAGGATACCCTGGGCGTTGAACATGCCGCTGTCGTGGGCGAGGAGCGCAAAGAACGTGAACACGGCGACCGTGCCGATGATCCCGCCGAGCTCCGGCCGGATGAGCGCCCTGCGCCATGCCGGAATCTCCTTGACGCGCTCGTCGAGCGCCACCTGCGGCGTGTCGGTCATCCCACCCTCCGTTCTGCGATGTCCGGGCGGGCGCGCGGCGCCGCCCGGACGCATTGCGTCAGCGGTATTCGCCGGCGAATTCCTTCACCTTGGCGAGCGCGTCCTTGGTGACGAAGCCGGGTCCGGAATTGATGTTGTTGCCCGGAAGAACGCCGTAACGGTCATAATTCGCCAGGATGACGACGGGCATGTAGGCTTGGAGGAAGGGCTGCTGATCGATGCCCCACTGGATCGTCCCATCCTCGATTGCGGAGACGATTTCGTCCCCGAGGTCGAACGTGCCGAAGTAGATGTCTCCGGCAAGGCCCATCTCCTGCACCGCCTGAATGGTCGGGTTGGCGGAGGTCGGACCGAGGGTCAGGATCGCGTCGGTGTCCGGGTTGGCGGAGAGGTAGGCCGTGACGCGGTTCTTGATCTCGGCCGGATCCTGACCGGCATCGATCATGCTGTCGCCCATCTCGACGCCGAGCCCGTCCGCGAAACCGCGGCAGCGTTCGGCAACGACCGTGTTCGAGATGACGTGATTGACGCAGACGAAGCTTTCGATCCCTTCACCCGCGGCGCGCTGACCGGCGGCGAGGCCGGCATCGTATTCGGGCTGCCCCACGAACATCAGCGCGCCGAGTTCGCGCACTTGCTCCGGCGTGCCGGAGTTCATGATGACCACGTCGATACCCTGGTCCACCGCCGCGCGGATCGGACCGGAGAGCACGTCGTAATCCGCAAGCGTCGTGATTATGCCATCGGGGCCGGATGCGGCGGCCTGCTCGATGATGCGGGCCATGTCGGCCAGATCGCCGGTCGGCGGATTGCGGTACTCGACCGTCACGTCCATCTGCTCGGCGGCGAGTGCAATGGCGTTCTTGACGGTATTCCACCAACTGTCCGAGTCCGGCGCATGACTGACGAGGATGTAGTTCAAATCGTCATCGGTACCCTGCGCGAGCGATGCGAACGGAACGGCCATCACGGTCGCCGCAACCGTCAGCGTCTTCAGAAGTCTCATCGTATTCCTCCCTGGTTTGAAAGGACCGGTTCGCTCTTGCGACCCCCTCCGGCCTCGGTATCGATCAAGACACATCCCGTGATTCGTTGCAACCGGTTGCAAAGTCCGGTCGCTCGCAGCAATGTCAACGGTTCAGGGGGATAGGATCCGATGGCAGTCACCCTCAAGGACGTTGCCCTTCGCGCCGGGGTCAGCCGCTCCGCCGTATCGCGCACCTTCACCGACGGCGCCTCGGTCAGCGCACGGACGCGCGAAGCGGTGGAGCGGGTGGCGGCCGAACTGGGTTACGCGCCCTCCGCGCTCGCCTCGGCGCTGTCCACCGGGCGAACCAAGCTGATCGGTCTCGTCTCCTCGAACTTCCACAATCCGATCTTTCTCGAGATCTTCGACCTGTTCACCCGCGGGCTGCAGGACCGCGGCCTGCGCCCGCTTCTCGTCAACCTTTCGGGGGAGACGGACCCTCAGGCTTCGGTTCGGATGTTGCGGCAGTATTCCGTCGATGGCGTGATCGTCGCGTCCTCCACGCTGCCGCCCAGCTTCGCGCGGGCCTTCAAGGATGCCGGACTGCCGGTCGTCCACTCCTTCGGCCGCCGGACGACGAAGCCCGAAACCCACGTCGTCGGCATCGACAACGTCGAATGCGGCCGCATGGCGGCGCGGACGCTTCTGGCTCGGGACTACCGGACCATCGCATTTCTGGGCGGTCCGGAATCGGCCAGCTCGACACAGGACAGGCTGACTGGATTCAGGGAGGGGGCGGGGCCCCTCGTCGTTCCGTCCATCTTTGCCGCATCCTATTCCTTTGAGGCGGGGCGGGCGGCGATGCAGACTCTCCTGTCATGGGGTCCGCCGGCCCAGGCCTATTTCTGCGGCGACGACGTCCTGTCCATCGGCGCGATATCCGCGCTGCGGGACGCCGGACATGACGTTCCGACGGATGTCGGCGTGATCGGGTTGAACGACATGGAGATCGCGGGCTGGGCCAATATCGACCTGACCACGATCCATCAGCCCGTCGCGGACATCATCGCGGCCTCGATCGAACTGGTCGTGTCCACCGTCACTGCCCCGGACTGCCTGCCCGAAGCCCGGTTGTTTTCCTGCCACATCGTGGAGCGCGGCACGCTCAGGCCCCTGCCCTGAACATCGGCGGGCGCGCGTCGACCCAGGCCCCCTCCGTCTGGCCCGACTGCGCCACCGCGAAGACCGCGGCCATCGAGCGCAGACCATCCTCGGCACGCGGATAGAGGCTTGCCGCCGGGTCAATCCCGCGCCCGTCCTTGTCCGCACGGATCGCCTCCGCCAGATCGGCGTAGATGTTCCCGAAGGCCAGCGGCATCCCCTCGGCATGGCCCACCGTCACGCGGCTGGCGCGGTCGGCCTCGGGCGAGAGGTTCGCCTCGCCCCGCTCGATCACCTGAAGACGGCCGCCGAGCGGCATGTGGTAGAGCTGGTTCGGCTGTTCCTGCGCCCAGCGAAGACCGCCCTTCTCCCCGAACACCTGTATCGTCAGCCCGTGCTGGCGCCCAAGGGCGATGGACGAGGTCCAGAGCCGCCCGACCGCGCCGCCATCCATGCGGAAGTTCACCATCGCGTCGTCTTCCAGCACCCGGCTCTCGATGGTGGAGACCGTGTCGGCGCTCAGCCGCAAGACCTGCTGACCGGTGACGAAGCTGGCCATGTGCATCGCATGGATGCCGCAATCGGCGAATTGCGCGGAAACGCCGGCCTGCGCGGGATCGTAGCGCCAGCGGACGCGCGGATTGTCCATGTCGGCCGCATCGGCGTGGTGGCCATGCGCGAACTCGGCCACGACGACGCGGATCCGCCCCAGATCGCCCCGCGACACCATCGCCCGCATGTGCCGCACCAGCGCGTAACCGGTATAGCCGTAATTGACGGCGCAGATCCGCCCGGTCCGTTCGGCCATGCGCACGATCTCCTCGCCCTCCTCGACATTCATCGTCATCGGCTTCTCGCAAAGGACGTTGAAACCGGCTTCGAGGAGGGCCTTGGTGATCTCGAAGTGCGTCGAATTCGGTGTGGCGACGGTCACGAGGTCCAGACGATCCGCGCGCGCCCGCTCGCCGGCAAGCATCTCCCGCCAGTCGCCATAGGCGCGGTCCGGCTCCAGCCCGAGCCGCTGACCGAAGGCGCGCCCCGCCTCCGCCCGGTGGTCGAGCGCGCCCGCCGCGAAGGCGAACTGTCCGTCGAGCCCGGCGGCCAGCCGGTGCGCCGGTCCGATCTGACTGCCCTCGCCGCCGCCGATCATGCCCCAGTGCAGTTTCGCCATCTCAGACTCCGATCGACCGGAGATAGTCCCGGTTCGCGCGCGCGTCGCCCAGAGTGTCGGTGCCCATGGACGGATCGCAGTCCTGCTCCACAGTGCACCAGCCCTCGAACTTCGCGTCCAGCAGCACCTTTCGGACCGACGGGAAATCCACCTCCCCCTGCCCCAGGTTGCAGAAGATTCCCTGCCCGCAGGCCTCGTAGAACCCGGTCCGGTTCCGGGTGGCGCGGGCCTTCACCGCCGGGTCGATATCTTTGAAATGCACATAGCTGATGCGATCGA
>JBBQDX010000268.1:0-6109 GCA_038320125.1 Rhodobacterales bacterium
GCGAATTCATCGGCAAATGCTGGACCGAAGAGCCACAACGGTTCAGAATCGACCCAACCCACCACACTCCGGGACCGAACAGCTAGGAGCAGGTCGCGCGCGCAACCGCCTCTAGCGATCGACGGGCAGACCGGAGGGCACGCTCTCCGGGATGCCGTCCCGGCCCTCGATCGCCGCGTCGTCACGCAAGGCGGTCAGGAACGTCATCAGCGCCTCCACCTCCGCGTCCGTCAGCATCCGCTCCGGGCCGCGGACGGCGGCGGCGAGGGCCTGCACCTCCTCCGGGTCGTCCATGACCGTCCAGTCCGACGCCTCCGCATCGGGCATCGCGGGCAGCGTCGCGTCGCGCGGATAGGTGGCCAGCGCCGACCGCGGAGCCGCGTGGGCGCGTAGAAAGCCGGGCAGGTCGGAATAGGCGCCGGCATGGCCCCAGGGGCCGGTCTCGGTCACGTTGCGCAGGGAGGGCGTGCGGAAGGCGAAGCGGTCGGCGGGGTCGCCGGTCACGCGGAAGCGGCCCTCGTCGCGGGAATGGCGCTCGAACCGGCCGCGCTTGCCGGGGCCGAGTTGCGGCTGGCCGGTGGCGTGGAAACCGTGGTCGGTCTGGAACGGGCCGTCATGGCAGTCGGCGCAACCGGCTGATCCGTAGAACAGCTCGACCCCCGCCAGGGCCGCGTCAGGCAGCTCCTGCGTGCCGCGCAGCCAGCCGTCGAACGGCGAGGTGTCGGAGCGCCATTCATGCTCGACGAACTCCCCGATGGCGTCGGAGATGTCGGTGAAGTCGAGCGCCTCGTCGCTGGGAAAGGCCCGCTCCCAGAGGTCGAAGTATTCGGGGATGGCCCGCACCCGGTCCGACAGCTTCTCCCATGCGCCGTCCGGTCCGGTGATGAGGCCCTGACGCACCGCCTGCGCCACCTCGTTCTCGGAGTAATGCCCCGCCATCTCGTCGGCCGAGAGGACCGGAAACATCGTCTGCGCGGACAGCAGCGTGTCGAAGCCCGCGACCATCTCCGGGCCCATGGGCGTGCGCAGCGCGCCGCCCGCCTCCTCGATGCGACCGTCGTGGAAGAGTACGGTGAACTCCTTTGCGCCGAGGTTCCAGAGTCCCGGCGCGTTGCGCGAGATGCGGACCTCCGGCCGGTCGTCCGGGTCGGCGACCCTTTCGGACCCGAGGCCCCTGCCCCCCTCGCCCATGCCCAGCGACAACCCGTCGCCGGTGCCGAAGCGCGGATGGTGGCAAGTCCCGCAGGAGATGTTGCGATTGCCTGCCAGGATCGGGTCCCAGAAAAGCAGGCGCCCCATCTCGACCCGCGACGGCACGGTGACGCGATAGGCGCCGTCGGTGACCGGGGCGGGAAACTCCATCGCGGGCGCGGGCGGCGCGGCGAGCAGCAGGCCGGTGAGGAGAAGGGATCGCATGGGCCAACCAAAGCACGGCCGTCAACGGCATGGAAGAGGGACGGCTGACAGGACGGCGGCGGAGCTGGCCCTGATGCTGTCCGTCCATCCCGACGGCCCGCTTCCCGAGCGGTTCATCGCGTATCCCGACGACGCCGCGCTTGCGCTCGAGGACTTCCTTTTTGTGGAGGGACCGCCGCCGGTCTCGCGGTTCAAGCTTGCCCTCGTCGGCGGTGTGCCCCTGCCCGACACGACACCGCCGGTTCCCGTGCCGCCGACCCTGCCGCTCCTTGCGGGAGGGGTTGTGCTGCCGGGGCTCGGGCGGCGCATCGCGCAGGGGACGCGACGGGATAGCCGCAGCGCAGCATAAGCGCTGGCCTTTTGCGCCGATTGGGGGTAACGCGCCGGCAACCCCCGATCTCAGGTGACTTTCATGGACCTTCGCAACATCGCGATCATCGCGCACGTGGACCACGGCAAGACGACGCTGGTTGACGAGCTTCTCAAGCAATCCGGCACCTACCGCGAGAATCAGGCGACGACCGAGCGCGCCATGGACAGCAACGATCTGGAACGCGAGCGCGGCATCACCATTCTTGCCAAGGCCACCAGTGTCGAGTGGAGGGGCATCCGCATCAACATCGTCGACACGCCCGGCCACGCCGATTTCGGCGGCGAGGTGGAGCGGATCCTGTCGATGGTCGACGGCGTCGTCCTGCTGGTGGATGCGGCCGAGGGGCCGATGCCGCAGACCAAGTTCGTGACCTCCAAGGCGCTGGCCCTCGGGCTGCGTCCGATCGTGGTCCTCAACAAGGTGGACAAGCACGATGCCGAGCCCGACCGGGCACTGGACGAATGCTTCGACCTCTTCGCCAACCTCGGCGCGAGCGATGCGCAGCTCGACTTTCCGCATATGTACGCCTCGGGCCGCTCGGGCTGGGCCGACCTGGACCTCGACGGGCCGCGCAAGAATCTCGACGCGCTCTTCGACCTCGTCGTGAGCCACGTCCCCGCCCCGCGCCAGATCGCCGACCGCGACAAGCCGTTCCGGATGCTGGCCACCACGCTGGGCGCCGATCCCTTCATCGGCCGCATCCTGACGGGGCGCGTCGAGGCGGGCACCCTCAAGGCCGGACAGACCGTCCATGCCCTGTCGCGGGAGGGCGAGCGGATCGAGAGCTTCCGCGCCTCCAAGATCCTCGCGTTCCGGGGTCTGAACCAGCAGCCGATCGACGTGGCCGAGGCCGGCGACATCGTGACCATCGCCGGCATGAGCAAGGCCACCGTGGCCGATACCATCTGCGACACCTCCGTCACCGAGGCGATCCCGGCGCAGCCGATCGACCCGCCGACCATCACCGTCACCTTCGGCATCAACGATTCGCCGCTGGCGGGCCGCGACGGCAAGAAGGTGCAGTCCCGCGTCATCCGCGAGCGCCTGATGCGCGAGGCCGAGACGAACGTGGCGATCAAGGTGACCGACACGCCGGGCGGCGAGGCCTTCGAGGTGGCGGGCCGTGGCGAATTGCAGATGGGCGTGCTGATCGAGAACATGCGCCGCGAGGGGTTCGAGCTGAGCATCTCCCGCCCGCAGGTGGTGTTCCGCGACATCGACGGCCAGCGCCACGAGCCGGTCGAGGAAGTCACCGTCGACGTGGACGACGAATATTCCGGTGTGGTGATCGAGAAGCTGACCAGCACCCGCAGGGGCGACCTCGTGGAGATGAAGCCCGCCGGGGCCGGCAAGACGCGCATCATCGCGCATGTGCCGTCGCGCGGCCTGATCGGCTACCACGGCGAGTTCCTGACCGACACGCGCGGCACCGGCGTCATGAACCGCGTGTTCCACGAATGGTCGCCCTACAAGGGGCCAATTCCGGGCCGCAGACAGGGCGTGCTGATCTCGATGGAGAGCGGCGTCTCGGTGGCCTATGCGCTCTGGAAGCTGGAGGATCGGGGCAGGTTCTTCATCGGTGCGCAGGAGCAGGTCTATACCGGCATGATCCTGGGCGAGCACAGCCGCGACAACGATCTCGAGATCAACCCGCTCAAGGGCAAGCAGCTCACCAACGTGCGCGCGAGCGGAACCGACGAAGCCGTGCGCCTGACGACGCCTGTCACGCTGTCGCTCGAGCAGGCCATCGCCTACATCGACAACGACGAGCTGGTGGAGGTGACGCCGGTGTCGATCCGCATGCGCAAGCGCTTCCTCGACCCCCACGAGCGCAAGCGGCAGAGCCGGGCCGCGGGGTAAGCTCTTTATCGGCGACCCGCGAATACGGGTCGCCGCATACAGGAAGGCACACGAAAATTGCGCCCGGCTTTGCGGCGGGCCAACGTGTCGTTATTTCCGAAACAACATGTCGATTTTGCTCAAACTATTCCGCTATAGTGGGCATAAACATCACTCCTGCCCCTCCACTTCACCCCCCTCATGCCCTGAAACGCTGCCAGCCGGAAAGTTATCCGGTTGTGCTTGCCCCCAGCCGGATCTGGCCGAACTTCGTAGCCAAGCACCTTGCCGCCGAAACCTGACGTCGTTTTCTTGGTGTCGTGAAGATAGACGATGCCACCCATGAGTTTCTCTGCATCCTCAACGGGTACGAGCCACAGGCCGGAAGTCCAGGTGCCGTCATCCTGCTTCTCGAGGTGGAGGCGTCCCGAACCGTCTTCGGATTTCCGGCAGATGAAGTGGGCGTCAGCCATTTGTTTACTCCAACATGAGTCTATGCCCGAGTAGTTATACATCATTCGATTGTCATGATTGAGGCAATTATCGGCCGGATTTATGCAAATCCATTTCTTCAACTTATTTTAAGTTATCATTCGATTTTACGTGTTGACAACAGCAACGGCAGATTGTCCTTCCGTAAGGCTTTTGGGAGGAGACCCATCATGACCATGACCCGCCGCCACGCCCTCGGCGTGCTGGGTGCCGGCACCGCCGCAGCGCTTGCCGCCCCCGCGCTCGCGCAGGACCGCACTCTCAAGGTCGGGGCGCTGCGCTTCACCAGCCATGCGCCGACCTTCATCGGCATCGAGAAGGGATTCTTCGCCGACGCGGGCCTCGCGGTGGAGCCGGTGTTCTTCGAGGCCGCGCAGCCGATGGCCGTCGCCATCGCCGCGGGCGACGTGGATTACGCGATGACGGCCATTTCCGGCGGCCTCGTCAGCCTGGCCGAAAAGGGTGCCATCAAGGTCTTCGGCGGCGGGCTCTCGGAGGAGCGGGGGATACCCGGTCAGTCGATCCTCGTCTCGAAGGCCGCCCACGAGGCGGGCATCACCTCGCCGGCGATGCTGGACGGCAAACGCTTCGGCATGTCCACCGCCGGTTCCTCGTTTCACTACATCGGCTCGCGCGTCGCCGAGGCCGAGGGGATCGGGTTGGAGTTCGTGCCGCTCCAGCAGGTCGGGGCAATCATCGGCGCGCTGAGGACCGGCCAGATCGACGCCTGGGCCATCGTGCCGCATATCGCCAGCGGCCTGATCGCGTCCGGCGAGGTCTTCGAGATCGGCAAGGTCGCCGACTACCTGCCCGGCTATCAGGTCACGACGATCTTCGGATCGACCGCCAACGTCGCCGACCGCGGGCTGACGGAAGCCTATCTCGGCGCGATGTCGGCGGGGGCCGCCGACTACAACGCCGCCATGGTCGAGCGGACCGGCGGCGAGGAGGGCGTGGCCGCGATGGTCGCGCTGCTGCAGCCTTACGTCTATCCCGACCAGACCGTCGAGGAGGCCACCGACTCCATCGTCAAGGGCACCATGCGGATCAACGAGGGGGCGGCGCTGAACATCGCCTCGGTGCGCGACCAGCTCGAGTGGTTCCAGTCCGAGGGCCTGATCGACGGCGAAATCACGCTGGAGACGATCCTCGACACCACGTTCGTCGAAACGGTCGGCTGAGGTGGATCTCAGGGTCGAGGGGCTGTCGCATTCCTACGGCGTGACGGAGGTCCTGCGCGATATCACGCTCGATATGCCGGAAAGCAGGATCGTCTGCGTCGTCGGCCCCTCGGGCTGTGGAAAATCGACCCTGTTGCGGATGATCGGCGGGCTGGAGCAGCCCACATCGGGCACCGTCCTGCAGCTGGGGGAGCCGCCGGAGGGGTCGCTCAACCCGCTGACCTACGTGTTCCAGGACTTCGCACTCCTGCCCTGGCGCACGGTCGAGGGGAACGTCTCGCTGGTGCTGGAGGACCACCGGGGCGTCGACCGCGCCGCCGTCATCGCCGACGTCCTGGCCCGCACCCGGCTGTCGGACTTCGCCCGCGCTTTGCCCCGGCAACTCTCGGGCGGCATGAAGCAGCGGGTCGCCATCGCCCGCGCGCTGGCCGTCAGACCGGCGGTGATGCTGATGGACGAGCCGCTGTCGGCGCTGGACGCGCAGACGCGCGAGTTGCTGATGGACGACCTGATCGGGCTCTGGTCGCGGGAGCGCTTCACCGCCGTCTACGTGACGCACAACCTCGCAGAAGCCGTGCGTCTGGGCCACCGCGTCGTCGTGCTCTCGCGCCGGCCGGGGCGAATCCATGAGGTCGTCGAGATCGACGAGCCGCTGGAGGGGCGGGGGGCCATGGAGGAGGTGCAGGCGCACCTCTGGAGCCTGATGCGCGACGAGGCGCGGGCGGCGGATGCGGAACTGCTCGATGCCTGAGCCGCGCCCGGTCGCCTTTCGGGGCGGCGGCTTCCGCCCGTCGGGCAACCGCTGGGC
>JBBQDX010000269.1:0-6098 GCA_038320125.1 Rhodobacterales bacterium
GATCCCGGCCCCGACCAACCTCGCGGCAGTGTCGACGACCGCGATCCAGGCGGACGGCTCCATCGCCCCGGCGATCGACGTCTCATGGACCGCCAGCAACCACGCCTTTGTCACGGCGCACGAGGTGCAATGGCGGGTGCCGGCCGGGGCTTGGCTGTCCCGCGACGTGGCCCTGCCGGCGACCCATCTGGTGATCGAGCCGGTCATCTCGGGCGTGTTTTACAAGATCCAGGTCCGCGGCGTGACCGGCCTGACGCGCGGCCCATGGACCGCAACCACGCAGACCGCGACGGCCGACACCACCCCGCCCGCCCTCCCGACCGGGCTGACCGCGGCCGGCGTCCTCCGCGGCATCGCCCTCGCCTGGACCCTGCCGACCGACCGCGACCTCGCGGCGATCGAGATCTACGAGAACGCATCGAGCTCGACGACCGGCCGGACCAAGATCGGCGAGACCCGCGCATCGGTCTACCTGCGGACCGGCCTCGCGCCGAGCGATTCGCGCTGGTACTGGCTCCGCTCGCGCGACACCACCGGCAACCTCTCGGCCTATCCCGCGGCGGTCCAGGGCACCGCCTCCGCGCTGCTCACGACCGACATCACGGACGGCATCATCAACACGGCGAAGTTCGCCGCCGGCATCGCGCCGGTCGTCCTGATCGACAACCTCTCGGTGACGGCGGCCAACGACACGGTCGCCCTCAATAAGGCGGACGGGAAGCTCTACACCCGCGTCGCCGGCGCCTGGATACAGACCATCCAACCGCTCGGCCCGGCCGGAACCCTGACCTCCGCGCAGATCGAGAGCCTGGCAGCGGCCAAGGTCGCCGGGCAGCTGACCAACGCGCAGCTCGCCGACATCGCCGCCAGCAAGGTCACCGGCCAGATCACCGGGACCCAGATCACCGACCTCGCCATTTCGACGCCGAAGCTGGCGGCCGGCGCGGTAACGACGGCAAAGCTGGTCGCCAATGCCGTCACCGCCAACGAGCTCGCGGCCAATGCGGTGACGGCGGTCAAGATCTCGGCCGGCGCGATCGAGACGCAGAAGCTCGCGGCCGGTGCGGTCACGACCGAGAAGCTCTCGGTCGGCTCCGGGACGAATGATGTTTGGAATAGCTGCTGCACCCGCACGACGGACGGGTGGGTGCTCGGCGCGGTCGGCGGGCTGGCCGGCACCCTCGGCGTCGCCACGCGGGACGGCCTGAGTGCATATGCCCTGCATGCCTTCGGCGCCGGCTACGTCTCCGCCCCCGGCACCGCTGCCGCTGGCCAGGCGCTCTATGCGGACTGGTCGCCGGGCTCCGGCGCGATCGGAATTCCCTGCAAAGGCGGCGATCGCATCCAGGCCCGCGCGCTGCTCGGCATTCATCGCTGCACCGCCCGGATCGCCATATTCTGGATTAACGGCTCCGGCGTAGGCATCGGCACTCCGGTCTACAGCCCGATCACGTCGGACAAGGTCGGCGGCGCCTTCGAGACCGACTGGTCGCCGCATACGATCATCGGCACCGCTCCGTCCGGCGCCGGCCAGGCGCTGCTCCGCGTCGAGATGCTCGGCACTGGCGGCGGCAACCCGTACTGCTTCTTCACACAAGCTCTGCTGTCGAAGGCGCCTGTCAATGCGACCGAGGTCGCGCCATGGAGCGCGGGCGGCGTCACCGACATCAGCGGCGGCCAGCTTCGCACCGGCAGCGTGCAGGCCGAGGTCATCGCCGCCGGGGCGATCACCGCCGACAAGCTCGCGGTCAACTCGGTTATCGCCGGGAAGATCGCGGTGGGCGCGGTCAATGCCGATCAGATCGCGGCGGGGGCCATCAGGGCGAGCAAACTAGCCTCCGAGGAGATCATCTCGCAGACCATCCAGGTCGCTAATCTGATCATCGGCACGACCAAGATTGTCGCCAACGCGGTGACCACCCTGGCGACCGAATACTTCGCGCATGGCGGCGGCAACGGCTCGAATGTCTACGTCACCGCTAATGCATTCTCCGTGAATGTGCCGGATGCGCGAGACGGTTCGCTGCTGGTCTGCTGGACCCAAGGCTACACCGCCACCCCGCGTGCCTCGGCGATCCGGGTCGATGTCGACGGCGTCGTCATCCGCGAGTTCGCCACCAACGCGACGGTCAATTTCAACACCATCACATCGTCGCTGAGCCTGAGCGCAGGCAATCACGTCGTCGTCGTTTACTGGAAGGGCGAGCCGGGATGCCTGCTCTACGACGTCAATTCCGTGGTCCTCGTGAGGGCGAAGTGATGCCGCTGTTCTTCGGATATTGGCCAGCAACCGGCCAGGTGGTCTCGCGCCGGACGAACGACGCGGAAATGGCGCCGCTCGGCCTGCCCGCCGGGCTCTCGCTGATCGACATCGACGAAGGCTCGCCGCTCGCCAACGCGCACCCGGATGCGGTCTGCGTCGTCGACGGCGTGCTGCGCGCGCGGGTGCCCGCGGCCATCACCCTCTCCGGCACGAGCCTGATCGCCGATGGCGTGGACGCGGTCGTCATAGCCGGCATCCCGGCGGGCGCGGTCCTGACCATCACCGGGGCGACCTCGGTCGCCCCGTCGCCCATCCCGGACGGCGAGGTCGTCCTGACATCGACGGCTGTCGGCCAGCTGCAGATCCGGCTCGATTGCCCGGCGCCCTATGCCAGATGGGAGGGCGCGGTCGATGCGACTTAACGCGGGGCCGGATCTCGCCGGCCTCAAAGCCGTGGCGCTCCGTCGCGTCGAGGCGGCGGCAGAGCGCGCGCGGGTCTTGGTCGGCGGCGGGCCCGGCGAGATCCTCGAGCTGCTCGCGGCGGAGGCGGATGCGCGCGCGGCGTTGGCCCGTGGGCGGCCCCCGGCCGAGGGCGAGCATCCCTTCGTCGATAGCGAGGTCACCGCCCACAGCCGCGCCGGGCGGGCGCTGACGCGGGCCGCCGCCGCCGCCGCCCTGGTCGCCGAGGCCGATGCGCGCATGAGACGGCTCGCCGCCATCCGCACGCTCCGCCGGGCCGCCCGGCTCCGCATCATCGACGCGACGACCCCGGCCGAGGTCCGCGCGGCCGAGGATGCGGGGTGGCCAGGCTGATGCCCGACACCCCGAGGCCGCGCTTCGACCCGACCGTCTCGCTGGGCGCACTCATCCAGATCGGCGTGCTCGTGCTCGGCTTCACCAGCTACCTGCTGACCAGCTCGAGCAGGATCGACCAAACCGCGCGGGAAGTGCAGGACCTCAAGAGCACCGTCGCAACCCAGGCGGTGAGCACGCGGGACAGCATCCGCGAGAGCATGCAGCGGGTGGAGAGCAACCTCTCCGGCATCAACAGCCAGATCCAGACCCTCTCGCCAATGACCGAGCGGGTGCGGCGGATCGAGGCCGACCTGGCCCGACTGCAGGAGGTCGACGCCGACATGAGCCAGCGCATCGAAAACCGACGGAACACCATCGACCTGCGGATCGAGAGCATCCAGCGCCAGCTGGTCGAGGCAACGACCCGGCTCGAATCCTTGTCCCGTTCCAGCGCACCTAATTTGCCCGGCAGTCCGGGGGTGCGGCGATGAAGCCGTGGCTGGCGCTCTGGCTCGGCATCGCCGGCTTGCTGTTCGTCTTGCTGGCGGGTTGCGCCGCACCGGAGCCGACGCCGCGCGCCGACTGGACGCCGCGCTACCCCGCGCCGGAGTTGCGCCCCTGCCTGCCCCCGGCCCGGCCGCCCCGGGTGCCGCCGGCGCCGCGCTCCATCGAGAGCGTGGCGGAATACGCATGGGCCGAGGCGCGCGCGCGCTGGACGACCGCCGAGCGGCTGCGGGTCTGCGCTGCACGGTTGAACGAAGCGCATGATTGGATTGAGGAAAACCGCTGATGGATTGGTCCCCACTCATTCAGGCGCTGATCGCCGTCGCTGCCGCGGCGGTGCCGGTGATCGCCGGCAAGCTCTGGTTCTGGCTCGAGGAGAAGATCAAGGCCTCCGCCGTCGCGCGCCTGGGCGCCGCCGCCGAGCGCGCGGCCGGCCAGGTCATCGAGACGATCACCGATCCGAAGCTCGCCCCCGCGCTCGCCGACGCGCGCCAGGCGGCGATCGACACGGCGACCATGGCGATGCAGCGGACCATGGGCGAGACGATCGAGAAACTCGGCGGCAGCCCGAAGCAGATCGAGGCGATGGTTCGTGGCGAAATTGGAAAGCTACTCGCCCGCCAGCCAGCGCCCTCCGCCACGCCGTGAGGCTCCGCCGCGATCGACGCGGCAACCCGATCATTGCCATTTGGCTCGCCATGCTCGTCGTCCGCGCCGCGGTGGTCGCCATTCCCCTGACGCCCGTCGCCCTCGCCTCCATCGCCGGCCTCCGCTGGCTCTACGGCTGAAAGGCTCACCTCATGCTCACCGCGCTGCTGCTGCCGATGCTGAAGGCCGAGGAAGGGCTGCGGCTGAAGGTCTACGACGACGCCAACGGCGCCGAGATCAAGCCGGGTTATCGCTGCATTGGGCATCCGACCGTGGGCGTCGGTCGCTGCCTGGATACCAATGGGATTACCGAGGCCGAAGCGGAGTACCTGCTGGCCAGCGACATCGAAAAAGTGCTCGGACAACTGGACCGGGCGCTGCCCTGGTGGCGAGACATGACACTGCCGCGGCAGATGGTGCTGGCCGGTATGGCATTTCAGATGGGGCTGGTCGGACTGCTGGCGTTCAAGGCGACGCTGCGAGCGATGGAAGCGGGCGATTACGACGCGGCCGCGCGCGGCATGCTCGGCAGCCTCTGGGCGCGGCAGACCCCGGGGCGAGCGCGGCGCATGGCCGAGATCATGCGGGCGAGGGCATGAACCCGCGCACCGCCCGCCTCCGTCGCCGCGGCAGCTTCTGGCAGCGGCACAACGTGCTGCTCATCGTCGGCGGCGGCTTCGTCGCATGCTTCCTTTTCATCGCCCTCGGCCGGGAGTTCGGCTGGTTCTAGGGTTCACCTCCGCCGTGGCGGGCCTACACTCGGCCAGCAGCAAGTGCGGGGAGCGACATGATACCGACGCTCGTATCCCGCCTGCCCATGTTCGCCACGGGCCGCCGCCTCCATGAGCGAGGGATGATCACCGCCAACATCTTGCAGGCGGCCATCGCGCGGACCCGGTCGCTGCCATTGGCGGCGCGCTACACCGCAACCCTCGCCATGGTCGCCGCATTCGGCGGGCTCCGGCTGCTCGCAGAGCCGGTCTGGCCGGCGGGCTATCCCTTCCTCGTCTCGTTCGTCCCGATCGTGCTCGCCTCCGCGCTGTTCGACGGCCGGTCCGGGCTGCTGGCGACCGCTGCCTCCGCCGCCTTCGCGGCCTATTTCTACCTCCCCCCGGTGGACGACATGCGCGTCTCGGCGCCCCACCACATAGCCGCGCTGCTGACCTTCCTACTGGTCGGCGGGTTCACCGCGACGGTCGTCGAGACGCTGCGCGAGACGCTCGATCGCCTGCATGCCTCGGAGCGCATGAAGGGGCTGCTGCTGCGCGAATTTCGCCACAGGACCAGGAACGACCTCAACTCGATCGTCGCCATGCTCCGCCTGCGCGCCCGCGCCGCATCGAGCCCGGAGGCGAGCGCCGCGCTGATCGAGGCATGCGGCCACGCGATGGCGCTCGCCCGGGTTCATTCGCAGCTCGATCGCGCCCGCGAAGGCGAGGATGGCACCGCGATCGTCGATACCGCCGAGTTCGTCGCCGGCATGGTGCGCGACATAGACCGGACGACGGTCGGCGACGGGCCGCGACCGGTCGCCCTGGTCGCCGAGGCCGAGAGTCACCCGCTCGATACCGAGCGCGGCGTCGTGCTCGGTCTGGTCATCGACGCGACGGTCACCAAAGCGCTGCGGCACGCTTTCCCCGGCGAGGCCGGCGGGACCATCACTGTCCGGTTCCGCCGCGACGATACGCGGTTCGAGCTGAGCGTCGCCGACGACGGGGTCGGCCTGCCGCCCGAGGCCGAGATCCGACCCGGCGTACCGGCCAGCAAGCGGCTCGGCACCCGGCTCGCCCGCGCGCTCGCCGCGCAGCTGCGGGGCGATTTCAGCCGCACCCGCCGGCCGGAGGGCGGCACCCTGGTTGCGCTCACCTTCCCCTGCCGCCCGGTCCCA
>JBBQDX010000270.1:0-6085 GCA_038320125.1 Rhodobacterales bacterium
GCACGATAGGCGGCTTCAGATTGCCCCGCAGGAGCTCACGCGAGGGTGGCCGGATCCTCGTGGAACCGGTGGCCGGATCGCGGTGGAACCGGTGGCCGGATGCTCATGGAATCCGTGGCCGGATCACCGTGGTGCGCGCACTGAACGCCCAGGCGCGCAATCCGGACGCGGCGATGGAGTTCCTCGACTGGGTCGCCCGGCCGGAGCTCGAACGCGCGATCCTGCTCGACACGGCGGAGAACGACGCGGTCGCGGTGCACTGGTCGAACCTGCGCGACCCGGACGTGAATGCGCGTTTCGACGGGATGCACGCGGTCGCGGCGGAGGCGCTCGAATCGACGACGAACGCGATCCCGAACACCTCCGAGTTCCTGCCGATCATCGATGTCCTCGCCGCCGCCGTGGCGGAGGTGGTGTCGAGCGGCGACGGCGACATCCAGGGCCGGCTCGACGAAGCGCAGAGCCAAGCCGAACGCATCATGCGCCGCGGCGGCTGAACCACCCCGCGAACCGCCGGGGCGAGAGGCTCCGGCGGTCCGATCCCGGTTGCCCCAACGGATGGACTCTCCATGTCGCAGACCCGCCTTGCGGCGCTTCTTCTGGCGCCGGCGATCCTCCTGGTCGCGATCACCACGATCTATCCGCTCGCCAGCTCGTTCTGGACCAGCTTCCATTCGTTCAACCTCACCCGCAACGTCGAGATGGGCCCCTGGATCGGGATCGAGAACTACGACGAGGCCGTCCGCTGGGATCCCGAGTTCTGGACCGTCATGCGGGTGACGGCGACCTTCGTCTTTCTCGACGTGGCGCTGACCATCCTCTGCGCGCTCGGTCTCGCAATCCTTCTGCTGCGCGCGGGCTTCGGCAAGACGATCCTTCGCACCCTGATCATCCTTCCCTTCGCGATGAGCCCGGCCCTGATCGGCATCTCATCGCGGTTCATGCTCAACCCGGAATACGGCGCCTTCAACCGGACGATCGCGGCGGTCCTGCCCTTGATGCGCGACGTGGACTACCTCGCCAATCCGGCGCTCGCCATGGGCGCGGTCGTGTCCTCGGACGTGTGGCACTGGGCGCCCTACTTCACGTTCATGCTGATGGGCGGTCTCGCATCGATCCCCCCCGAGACGCAGTAGGCCGCATTTATCGACGGGGCGAGCAACTGGCAGGTGTTTCGCGACGTCACCCTGCCGCAGCTCCGCCCCGTGCTCGTCGTGGCGGTGATCCTGAGATCGGTCTTCGCGCTCAAGGTGTTTGATGCGATCGTCACGATGACCGCTGGCGGGCCAGGACGCGAAACGACGACGCTTGGTTTCTTCGCCTACCAGATCGGTTTCCGCGACTATCAGTTCGGCTATGCCGCGGCGGTCGCCTACATCCTGACGGCGATCATGTTCCTGCTGTCGCTGTCCTACATGCGCGTGGCGTTCAGGAAATGACATGACCTCCGTGCACCCCTCCGCCCTCGTGTCCCCGTCCAATCTCGCCGCGCGCCGCCGGGTGAAGCGGCAGCGCCGGCGCAGGCTGCTCGCCGTCCTCCAGGGGGCCGTGATCGTCGCGGTCGCCTTTCTCGTGCTGTTTCCGATCGTCTGGATGGTCCTGACCGCATTCAAGGAACCGGCGGACGACTATCGTTACACGCTGCGATTCACCCCGACTCTCGACAACTTCCGCGAAGTGTTCAGCGACCGGTGGGACATTGCCAAGAACATCCGGAACTCGACGATCATCGCCGTTTCGACGGTGGTGATCGCGACTCCGATCGCCGTGAGCGCCTCCTACGCGTTCTCGCGCCTGCGGTTTCCGCTCAAGCGGACCATGTTCCAGTGGAACCTGCTGACGCAGTTCATCCCGTCGGTGGCGATCGTGCTTCCCTTTTATATAATGTTCCGCAATCTCGACCTGCTCGATACCTACGTCGCCCTGATCCTGGTCGACCTGTCGATCGTGCTCCCCTATGCAATCTGGACGATCAAGGGGTTCATCGACGCCATCCCGATCGAAACCGAGGAGGCCGCGATCATCGACGGGGCCGGGCGGTTCCGGATCATCTGGGACATCGTGGTCCCGATGGCGCGACCGGGCATCATGACGGCAGCAATCTTCTGCTTCATCCTGACGTGGAACGAATTGCTGTTCGGCTACCTGCTGTCGCGGCAGGATGTGGTTCCGCTTCCGGTCGGAATCATCAGCTTCGTGCTGGAGCGGGGCCCGGTCTGGGAGCTGATCGCGGCGACCGGCATCATCATCACCGTGCCGATGTTCTTCTTCGCGCTGATGATCCAGCGCCATTTCACCAAGGGCATGAACCTTGGCGCGGTCCGCTAGGACGCAAGGCTGGGGAGCGACGGGACATGGCGAGCATCACCTTCAGGGGCGTGACGAAACGATGGGGCGCGTTCGTCGGCGTCAAGGATCTCAACCTCGAGGTTGCGGATCAGGAGTTCCTCGTCCTGCTCGGCCCGTCCGGCTGCGGCAAAACCACGACGATGCGGATGGTCGCGGGGCTGGAGGATCCCACCGACGGGGAGATCTGGATCGGCGATGACATCGTGAACGACGTCTCGCCCAGAGACCGCGACGTCGCGATGGTCTTTCAGAACTACGGGCTCTATCCGCACATCTCCGTCCGCGAGAACATCGCCTATCCGCTCAAGGTGCGAAAGGTGCCGAAATCCGAGGTCGCAGCACTCGTGAACGCGGCTGCCGACAAGGTCGAGCTCGATCCCTTCCTCGACCGCAAGCCCGGGCAGCTCTCGGGGGGGCAGCGGCAGCGCGTGGCGCTGGCGCGCAGCCTCGTGCGGACGCCCCAGGTCTTCCTGATGGACGAGCCGCTGTCCAATCTCGACGCCAAGCTGCGGGTGACGATGAGGGCCGAGCTCAAGCACCTGCATCACGAGCTGAAGATCACCACGATCTACGTCACCCAAGACCAGATGGAGGCGATGACGCTCGCGACGCGGATCGCGGTGATGAGCAACGGGGTCATCCAGCAGCTCGCGGCCCCCGAAGTGATCTACAACGATCCGGCTACGCTTTTCGTCGCCGGGTTCATCGGCTCGCCGAGCATGAACCTGTTGCCCGGAGCCCTCGTGGATGGCACCTTCGTTGCCGGCCCGCTCCGGGTGCCCGACTTTGCCGCCGGGAATCGCGAGGGTGTCGTGCTCGGTGTGCGCCCCGAGGACGTCACCGTGACCGCGCCGGGCGAGGGCCAGTTCGACATGGACGTCTACACGGTCGAACTCACCGGCGAGTCCATCCTTGTCACCGCCCGGGCGGGCAAGCTTCAGCTCACCGCCCATGCCGACCGCCATTACCGCTGCGGGATCGGCGACCGGGTCGGGATGCGCTTCGAACCGGCGCGCGGCTACCTGTTCGACGAAGCGACGGAACATCGCATCAAACTCAACCACGGGACCATGCAATGACCACGATATCCAAGGAAGAGGCGGCATCCCGGCATATCCGGCGCTCCGACTACGTCTCCTGCACGGTGGCGTTCATCGACTGCAAGACGCCGGGATCGCACCTGAAGGAAAACTATTCGATCATCGGTCCCGGCGTCACGTCGTCGAGCGAGCAGGTCATCAACCTGCGCGAGCCCCATGGCTTCAATATCGGCGCCGCGGCGATGCCCAACGGGATCACCAACAACCTGCACATCCACTTCACCGCCGAGGTGTTCCTCATCTACCGCGGCGAATGGAAGTTCCGCTGGGGCGCGAACGGTGACGACGGCGAGATCATCGGGCGCGCCGGCGACATCGTCTCGGTCCCGACGTGGATCTTCCGGGGGTTCACCAATGTCGGCCCCGACGATGGCTTCATCATGACCGCGCTCGGCGGCGACGACACCGGCGGCATCATCTGGCACCCGTCGATTCTGAACGGCGCTGCGGAATACGGTCTCTATCTCGATCGCAACAACGCGCTCGTCGACACCGGGACGGGCGCCGCGGTGCCGCCCGAGGACGAGCGGATCCCGCCCATGGCACCCGAGGAGATCGCCGAGCTGCGACGGTACACGGTCGAGGAGATGCGGCATCGCGTCGTCGCCGCGACCGAGCGGGCCTGGTCCGGAGATGCGCTTCTCGACTCCTGCCTCGAAGGCCATGCAAGCCAGATGGCACCGGTGATCGGCTTCGGCATCAGCCAGGACCGCGACCACGAGCCGGCGATCACGAATCCGCACAGCTTCTCGGTCGAATGGTTGAAACTGCCGCCCGGCCATTCGGTGTCGCGCTTCCGTATCCTCGACAAGCAGGTCCTGACCCTGTTCTCGGGCGCGGTCGAGATCGTGCTGAATGGCCCCGACGAGGAGGTGATCCTTGCGGCGGTCGAATGGGACACCGTTTCCGTTCCCGGCGACGCATGGCGCAGCATCCGGAACGCGGGTGACGTGCACGCGGAGGTCATCGTCATCACCGCCGGCAACGGCCGCAAGACACCCGAATGGGCGCCCGACGTGGTGGAGACGGTCGCGGCTGCCGGCCGCACGGTCGACCGGTCGGGCTTTGTCGCGCCGACGCATCTGGTGCTCCATTACGCATTCGGCAAAGGCTGATGCGCCCGAATCCGCTTCGCGGGGCGATGGCCGAGGGGCGGACCATCGTGAACGGATGGCTCGCGATTCCGTCGGCCTATTCGGCCGAGGTGATGGGCCATCAGGGGTATGACAGCGTCACCGTGGATCCGCAGCACGGAATGATCGGCTTCGATGCCGCCGTGCCGATACTCCAGGCGCTGTCGTCCACGCCCGCGGTGCCGCTCGTCCGCGTGTCCCGCAACGATTACGCGCTGGTGATGCAGCTTCTGGATGCCGGGGCCTACGGGGTCATCTGCCCGATGATCTCCACCGTCGCCCAGGCCCGCGAGTTCGCCTCCTTCTGTCGCTATCCCCCATCGGGGCAGCGCAGCTACGGGCCTGCTCGCGGGATGCTCTACGGGGGACACGACTATCCCGACAGGGCCAACGACGAGATCCTCGCGCTGGCCATGATCGAGACGCGGGATGCCGTGGAATCCCTCGATGCAATCCTTGCCGTGCCGGGGCTCGACGGGATCTACGTGGGGCCCAACGACCTGTGCTTCGCCTATGGGTGCCGGCCGTCCTCGGAGCCGGAGGAGGAAGGTATCGCGGGAACGATCGTGTCGCTGGCCCAAAGGGCGCGCAACGCGGGACGCATGGCAGGCATCTTCTGTTCCTCGGGGGTTGCCGCGGCGCGGCGGGCCGCGGAGGGCTTCGGGATGGTGACGCCGGGCAACGATGCGGGTCTGCTGGCCCGCGCGGCGCGGGACACGATCGCCGCGGTTCGGGGCGCCGGCTCGGCCCCGGCCGCACCCGGGACCGCTGGCGGATACTGATGCCGAAGCCCCTGTCGATCGCGGAGGCCGAGGCGGACCCGCTCGTCCTTCTGCCCGGCACGCTCTGCGATGCGCGGCTCTGGACGCCGGTTCTGGAGCGGCTCGACCTCAACGCGCAGGTGATCCTGCTCACCGACGCGACGAGCACAGGGCAGATGGCCCGCCGCGTTCGCGACCAAGCCCCCGCACGCTTCGCGCTTGCGGGCTTCTCCCTGGGCGGAATCGTCGCACTCGAGGTCGTGGCACAGGCGTCGGCTTGGGTGTCGCGGCTGGCGCTCATCGACACCAACCCGCTGCCCGATCCACCCGAAAGCCAGGCCCGCCGTCAAGCAGCGGCGGACCGGGCGCGGGCGGATGGCATCGGCCGTCACGTCGCCACGGACCTGCTGCCGCATTATTTCGCCGGCCGGCGGCCCGAACCCGAGGCGCTCGTCCTCGACATGGCCGGGGCTTTCGATGCCGCCGACTATGCGGACCAATGCCGTATTGTCGCGACCCGTGCCGACAGCCGGCCACGCCTTCGGGCGATCGACGTCCCCGTACTGATCCTGTGCGGCGCGGAGGACCGCCTCTGCCCGCCCGCCCTTCACTTCGGGCAGACGGCTGATCCCATGCCGCTGGAACAGACGATGGAGCGCCGAGCGCGAAAGGTGGGGGATGGTGGCCTGCAGCGCGTAGAGGCAGTCGTCCAACGGCAAGAGCGTGTGCCGCCGAAAGGCCA
>JBBQDX010000271.1:0-6073 GCA_038320125.1 Rhodobacterales bacterium
CCACGCCACGTTGACGTGCCAGCCGGGGACCACGACCGGCGGGTCCGTCTCGGTGGCGCCGGGCGTGGTCACCTCGCCGATCTCGTCGAGCGCACCGCCCGTCATGACCGGCTGCCCGTCCGCGAGCGGCAACCCGGCCTCGGCCCAAGCGGTGGCGAAGGCGGAGTGCGAGGCGAAGCGATAGAAGCGGTAGGTGTATGCCATGCGCCTAACTCCGAAGTGCCGCGTCGATGTTGGCGCCGAGCACGCAAGCGGCCTGGAATTTGGCGTCGGTCGGGGCGATGGCGCCGGCGGCGGCCATGCGGATGCGGCCGTTCAAGTGCCTCGATGTGATCTCCGCGCCAAACCGCACGAAGCTGAACGAAGTGGGCGCGCCAGTGTGCGACACGACGGCGCCGCTCGGTCCAACAAACCGCACCAGCCCGTTGGCCCAGGCCACGCCCACCCGGAAAGGCGCGCCTGCCGTCAATGATCCCATAGCTACGCCGCTGCTGCCGGCGCCAGCCGTTACACGGAAGCCGGCGAGGGCTGAGCCGTTCGCGTTATTGCGGATCAGCAGGCGGTCGTTGTTGGTGCCAGCATCAACCTGAAGCACCGCTTGCTCGGTAGCGCCCGCCGATTGCGGCAACAGCACGTCCACAATCACAAACCCCTGCGGCGCCCCCGACCCGAATATCGAGGCGAAGGCGCTGTCGGTGATGCTCAGGTTATCGGCGGCGCGGGTGGTCGCGGCGGTGGTGGTCGGGATGTAGCTGGAAGCGAAGTAGTTGGCTTCGCATTGCGCGCCCCACAAATGCACCGTGCCGCCCGTGGTGGCCGTGTGACGGTAGGGATACACCCGCAGCGTCGTGCAGCCGGCCGGCGTGGTCAGCACATAGCGCACGCGGGTCCAGGCAGCGGCAGTAAGGGATTCCGCCGGCGCCACGGGTTCCGCGATGAACACGGCCGCCGTGTCGTCACGGAACGCCATGCTAAAATAGGAAGCCGGCAGCGTGCCTAGCCGCACCCATATGCTGAAGGCGTAGGTGGTGGCCGGGGTGACGGTGAAGATTTGGTAAAGGTGATGCGAGACAGCCGCGCCAAGGGTCAGTGTGTCTGCCGTGGTGGTGCCGTCCGGTGCGGCCACCGCATTGGACGCCATGCCGCCCAGAATGGAATTCCATGGGGCGAAATTAAAGGCGGATGACTGCTGTAGCAGATTCGTCGCCGCCCCCTCCAACCGCCAGCCCGCAGGCGCCCCCGTCGCAGGGTCATAACCCTGGCGGATCGCATCAACCGCATGCTCGGACAACAGCCCGTAGGCGTCGAAATCCCGGGCTTTCGAGGCGCGGGTGAAGGTGAAGATATTGGCGAAGGACTTCTGCAGGAGCATGGAATTCGGTCCTCCGGCTGCGTAGTAGCCGACCCGGTCAGCGTAGGCCGGGTCATTCGTCCAGCTCTGCATGCCGCCGTTGATCGGGTTCGCATCGAGCAGCGCGCCGCGGCGGGCGGCCTCAGCCGAGAGCGTCAGCCCGACATTTGCCCGGCCGCCGCCGAAAACGCTGCGTCCTGCAATGCCATGGAAGGCCCTCCTGCGGCGTAGGCGCCGACCCGATCGGCATAGGCCGGATCATTTATCCATCTGCGAAGCCGCGGCAGCGTCGGCGCAGCGTCCAGCGTCGTGCTGCGCTCAGTCGCTCGCGCGTCGAGCGTCAGGCCCTCGTTGACGCCGCCGCCGTTGCCGGAGCCGAGGCCGCGGCGGCTCAGCGCGAAGCCGAGGCCGAACATCAGTAGAGCGCCACCACGGTCGCCGTCGTGCCCGTCGCGCGGACGCGGCGAGCGCGGATCGGGACGATGCTGCCGACCGGCAGCGAGCCGAGCGCCGTCCCGGCATTGGTCGGATCGTTCACGGCGACGATGTTCAAGGTGCCGGCGACCGACACCCATAGGGCCTTGGGGATGTCGGCCAGGTCGGTGCCGTCGTTCGGCGTCACCGCCACCAGCCGCCCGGCCTGCGCCGAGACGGCATCGGCCGAGGCCGCAAAGGGGTCTGCCATCGCATCACTCCATCAGTTGCGGGGCAGACCCCGCGCTGCCTCAGCTGGTCGGGTCGTTGAAGTCGATCTGCGAGCTCTCGGGCGGCAGGCCGCGCCGCGGGTTCGCATCGACCGCCGGGTGATCCATCGGCAACGCCTCGACGACTTCCGGCTCGACCGTCGCGCCGCTGGTCGCGGTGGTCGTGGTCGCCTCGGCTTGGCTGTCGGACGGATCGGGCTGGCTCTTGTTCGTGCCGGCCTCCTCCATCTTCTGCGCAGCCTCGGCCGCGGCCTCGCGGTCCTTCGCCCGCTCGGTCACCTTCTCCTGATCGGTTTTGCTTACAGCCATGGTCATGCCTCCTTCGGTTACGCCTGGACCTTCAGGGCGCGCATCGGCTCCGGGTTTTTGACACCACCCCCTACTCTCTTAGTCGTGTAAAACCCCACGTAAGGTTTATTCGTGAGGTCGTCGCGCTTCACCCGGATGCCGACCCGGTCGATGACGACGTAGGTCGCGGCAAGGTCGCCATAGATCGCTGCGATGTTGCCCGCCGCGACGTTCGGCATGTCCGGCAGGTCGACCACCGGAGCGCCCGCGATGGTCGCAGGCTGGCCTTCGGTGTAGCTCGGCTGCCAGAGATAGTTGCCCTGGCCGTCCTTCAGCTTCCGCGCAGCCGCGGTGGCCGCCCGGTTGATGTAGAGCTTCGCATTGGCCTGGAAGGCCGCCGGAAGGTCGTAGATCAGCGAGATGAAGGCGTCCGCGGTCAGCGCCGCCGCGGCGCCGGAGGACACCACCGGGATGGCGCCCCACGGGTGCTTCGCCGCATTCGCCGCGCCGGTGACATAGGTGAGCAGGCCGAAGGGCTTGTTTACGCCGTCGCCGGAAGCGAAGGCGACGCCCTCCTGGCGCATGAACTCCGTCTCGACCTCGTCAGCCAGCCATGCCTCGACGTCGAACAGGGCATCGTCGAGGATGTCCTGGGTGGCGAAGGGGAAAGCGTAGATCTGGCCGGGGGTGAAGTTGAGCGGCGCCAGCTGCGGCGTGCTGGTCGCCGGCCGAGCGGCCGTCTCGCCGACCCACCCGCTGCCGACCATCCGGTCGGAGAACAGGTGCGTATAGCCGGCGGTGGTGATCGACTTGACCGTCGCGTACTGCCGGAAGGGCGAGACGATCTTCAGCTTGGCAGTGATGCCGCGATCCCATTCGAGCGGGGCCGCATAGCCGCCGTCAGCCGGGGCGCCGACCGAGAGCGCGGCGCGGATGCCGGTCTTCTGCCCGGCGCGGACCTCGGAGGACCGCTCGCCGGAGACGAACCATTCGCGGAAGGTCTCCGCATAGACGCGGTCCTCGGCCGACATGGGCCGCTGGCCGCCTTCGCCGCCGGCTCCGGCCGAGATGCCGGCCAGCTTGGCGTTCGCATCGTCGAGGGCGCCCTGCAGGCGGGAGATATCGGCGTTGATCCGATCGACCTTCTCGTCGAGGACGACGTCGGCCTTCGCCTTCAGCTTGGCGTCGTTCTCGGTCTTGAACGCCTCGAAGGAAGACTTGAGCTCGGCGAGGATCTTCGCCGGGTCCATACCGGCGCCGGCATCGGCGCGCGGGTTGGCGAAGACGGCGCGGGGGCGGCGGCTGCCAAGCGTCGAGACAAGCGCGGTGGACGCCGCCAGACCGGCGGCACGGGGGATATGCATGGTGATGTGTGCCTACGATTTCAGGATTGCAGAGAGATCGGCGGCAGCGCCGATCCAGCTATGTGCGCCAGCGTCCGGCTTGGCATCGCGGGCAGCGTCCGGCTTGCCCTTGATCTGGGAGAGGATCGCCCGCGCTTCGCTGCGCGGGTGCTCCTTGCAGAGCGCGAGCTCCGCGACATTGAGTGCCGAGCGGGCTTTGCCCTGCTCGCGTGCGGATGGGTCCTCGACCACCGCGTCGGCGGCGAGCAGCCGATCGGCCAGGCCGAGCTCGACCGCCTGGGTGCCGCTGAAGTAGGTGCCGTCGCCGCGGGCCGCCTCCATCCACTTGACCACATCGTCGCGCGGCTGGCCGCTGCGGGCGGCGTAGACGTCGGCCATGGCGCCGTCGAACGGCTCGAGCCATGCAGCGGTCTCGAGCATGTCGTGGCGGTTGCCGACCGCGAGCACCCAGGCGTTGTGGATCATCAGGAAGGAGGCGGCGCCGATCTCGACCTCGTCGCCGGCCATGGCGATGATCGAGGCGGCGGAGGCGGCCAGGCCGAACACCTTGACCCGAACCTTGCCGGGGTGCTCGCGCAGCTGGTTGTAGATCGCGATGCCCTCGAACATATCGCCGCCGGGGCTGTTGATGTGGATCTCTACGTCCTTCGCGCCGATCGACCGCAGCGCCGCGGCGACCCGCTTGGCGGTCACGCCGCCGCCGGTCCAGAAGTCGTCGCCGATGGTGTCGTACATCGTGATGACGTTCTCGCCGACGCCATCGGCGGCGCGCAGCCCGGCATTCCATCGCTGGTAGGCCGAGGGGCGAGCGGGCGCGGCCACATCGCCCGGGTGCCGGGCCTCGATGCGCTGCGGGCGGTCCTTCGCCCAGACGCGCGGGGGGTTACGGTGCGCCATCGGTGCCTCCTGTGCCGCCGGTTGGCTGCGTCATGGGGTTGGTGAGCTTGTCTGCTTCCGGGTCGTCGCTGCGGGACAGCCCGGTCACGTCGCGAACCTCGTTCGCCGTCATCCATGGCCGCTGGCCGCCGGCGCCGAGCGCCTTGGCGTAGAATTCGGCCTGGTCCTTCATCGAGCCGCGGAGCAACTCGCGCTCGTCGAAATCAGCCCTGAAGCCGGCCCGGCGCTCCTCGCGCGTGAGGCAGGTTCGGCCGATCGCCTCCAGACCGGCGGTCGCCCGGCTGGAGAGGACGTAACGCACGAACAGGATGCCCAGCTGCTCGATGCCCGAGCCCCAGGACGTGTCGTCCATCATCAGCAGGGGCCGGGGCACGCCGAAGGCCCGGGCGACCTCCTCGATCTGCAGCTTCCGCATCTCGACGTGCTGGCTGTTCTGCGCGGTGTTGGGCATCGCGTTCATCTGCAGGCCCTCCTCCGCGACGATCCATTCGTGCGCCATGTCGCTGCCGGACTTGGCGCGGAGGCTCTCCTTCAGCCGCTGCACCGCGATCTCGCTGAGGGTCTTCGGGTGCGAGAGCACGCCGCCGGCCAGGACACCGTTCTTGAACAGCCGAGCCGCCGCCCGTTCCGCCGCCAGGGCGACGCCGATCGCCTCGCGTGCGATATGCGCCCGGCTGATCCCGCCGACCCCGTTCCGCGAGAGGCCGCGGACATGCAGGATCTCGGCCTGGGTGTAGTCGGCCCGGCCACCCTTCGGTCGCTGGTAGGTGTAGGTGATCGACCAGTCGTCGTTCTGCTTCCAGGTGACGCGGTGGCTCTCAAGCGGGACCAGCCGGATCACCCGGACGCCGGACCGGATGATGAGCGCATAGGCGTCGCCGTCGATCAGCGCGTTGGCCTGCATGTAGGATTTGAAGTCGAACGGGCTCTGCCAGTTGTTCGGCTCGTAGAGCAGGACGTCGTAGAGCGAGTGGGTCTTGGCATCGACCAGGCGACCGCTGACCGTCTGCCGGAGGTAGAGCGGCAGCATGCCGATGGTCGAGGATAGCAGATCGACGCAACGGAAGGTCGCCATGTTCCGCAGCGCCTCGGTCGGGCCGACATGGGTGCCGGACGCCGTCGCGCCGCTGCGGAGGTATTCGGCCAGCTTCGGGTCGTCGAGCGCGATGCCCCAGAATCCCTCGCCATCGGCGAGCGGGCGCGAGCCCGAGGCATCCGCCTGCGGGGGGCGGCTGAACAGATCGAAAAAGCCCATCGCCCCTCACATCATCAGCAGGCCGCGCGTCTCGTAGACGGACGGGCCCAGGCTTTCCGGGTTCATCGCCATGAGCGCGACGGCGTTGAATGCAGCCACGAGCGGGTCGATCTTGGCGCTGCCCGCCGCCGCCTTGGTGATCGCCACCCCGTTGCCCTTCGGCTCGGTCTTGGCGTTGCCGACCACCCAGGCCATCAGCGGCTGGCCGCCATGG
>JBBQDX010000272.1:0-6068 GCA_038320125.1 Rhodobacterales bacterium
CCCGGACTTCCGGACGACGGAGAACTTCGGCATCCGCGCCACCTCCCACCTCCACGCCGACCCACGCTGCCCCGATTGCAGGAATGTTCCGCACGGTCTCGCATGGTCACGGCGGACGATACCAGAAAACACGAGATAAGGAATTGACGCGCCGGAGCTGGCCCAAGCTTGTGCGCGCCCGGATGGTGGCGCCTGGCCCTGCGGTAGGGTGGCGAGCGATCGGCTGGTGGAACTCCTCGCCGATGCCGCGCTGTCCTGCGAGGCGCTTGACCGAGACGCCTATGGTCGCATCGTCGCGCTTTGTTCGGCGGATGGCGTCGATATCGGAACGACGATGGTCACCGAAGGGCTGGCTTGGGCCTTCATCGAGTACAGCGACGACTACGCCGAGTTGGAAGCGACGACGCGGGAGACAGGCACAGGTATCTGGCAGGCACCGACTCAGACCGCGCAGGCGTATCGCGCCGACAGGTGGGCGAGGGCGGTGGCGGCAGCGCCGGGTGGATGTCCGATCAAGGGCAACGTCAACGGGGACGAGCGGATCTACCATACTCCGTGGTCGGCCTATTACAGCCGGGTGAAGATGAACGCCGACGCCGGGGAGAGGTGGTTCTGCGATGAGGCCGCGGCGCAGGCGGCCGGATGACGGCCGGCGCGGTCCCGGTAGGGGCTGCTTTTACGGCTGACGGTCAATTGGTCGGCGTGGATCCGGTAGTACCTTCTGGCGTCAGACCCTGTCTTATCCAATCAGCGAATTCGTCGACGAACCAAAGGAGAGATTGGGGTCACGTCATACCCGCATAACCTCCAGCGGCGCGTTGGCACGCCGCATATCCTTGTGCAGAATCTCTATAGGTGGCTTTCCATTATCCCGCATGCTTGCGCGGACGTCCGCCCCTCACACCGTTTGCGCGCGAAGCGGCAGCCTTGGCGGGTGAGGTCGCGCTTCCGGCCGTGCGCGCCCATTTCTTTGCCATCCAGTCGCGTGTGCCGAATACGCCCGCGACCAGGGCGGGGACGTAGAGATCGGCATCGATCGCAGACCAGTGCAAATTGAAGCCCACCCCGTCTACGACGACGTCAGACAATGCCTCGTCGTCCGCACCAGCCAGTTCCTGAACCAGCTCGACAGGAAACATGTAGGTGCAGTCGTTCACCAGCTCGACCACCACGCGTCCCGTCTCGCGGTCGTACCGCGCGGATGTCGCGCGGGGCTCAGCCTTCATCTTCTCGCGACCCCGCGCTTCGGCGGCCTCGAACTCGGCGTCACTCAGATCGGCCATGGATACGCTCCCATTCTCGTATGAACTCGTCGCGGCGCTCCGTCACCTCGGCGAAAAGGCGTCGCATGTCGGACCGCTTGATGCCGATGACATCCACGACCTCCGGTCGGCCGTCCGGTCCCAGCAGATGTATCTTCGCCAGCCCCGCCCCGATGATATGAACATGCGCCGGTTCGTGGTCGTCGGTGTAGATCACGAACCGAAAGCCGTGGGCGCGGTGGATGACGACCATAGGGGGCTTATAACCCATCAGTTGGGTTTTGAAAAGAGACGTCAGATACTGCGCCGATCAAAGCCGCACGGCCCTACCCAGGGCACTTGGCCTCTCATCCTGGTACCGGGTCATTCATCGAAGCGCTTCTCATTCGGGATGATGGCGGCCAGCCTCGTGATGCGTTTCTTGATCGCCATCATCGCCGATCGGTTGCCTCGTCGAAGATGCGGCATTTCGGCCAGCCTGCGGCGGTCGGCAATCGGCTCTGATCTGGGCTAAATTACTAACTGATGTTCGGTTTCATAGATTAAAGTAATATTAGTGGCTCTGCGCTAGCAATCCAGGCGATCTGCATAGGAGATACCACGGTGATCGTGACGGGGCTCCGGGCAAGGCATCTCTCGATCTGCGCAGGTCCCGTCGATGAACGACCATGACCCTCGGATGACTGCATCCAGAATGGCACCGGCGGTCAGTGAAAGTACCCTCCGGTTTCTCGACCGCTGCGTGTCGATCGACCTGGAGGTCGATCCGCGGACGGCTCGGATCTTCGCCTTTGCCGCAGTCCGTCCCGGCGCGGGCTCTCCGCTAATCGCCGTGAAGGGACAGCTCGAGCAGACGCTCGATCGGCTGGAGCAGGCGATCGGCGGCGTCGATTTCCCGATCGGCCACAACTTCCTGCGCCACGACCTCGAGCACCTGATCGCCTCCCGGCCCCGGCTGTCGGGGGTCATGGCCGCACCCATCGACACGCTCTGGCTGAACCCGCTGGCCTTTCCGAGGAACCCCTACCACCATCTGGTCAAGCACTATCGGGATGGTCGCCTCCAAGCCGGCCACGTCAACGATTCCGTCCTCGATGCGCGCCTGGTCTTCGAGGTGCTGTCGAACCAGCTCGATGCCTTTGCGCCGATGCAGGACGAACGGCCGGACGCGCTGACGGCGTATCACTACCTGACCACGCGCTTAGAGCGGGGGGCGGGCTTCGACGCGGTGTTCCGCCACGTTCGGGGCGCCGACATGCCGGACGCCACCATGGCTTCCACGGCCATGCGGCGGCTTCTCGCGGGCCATACCTGCGGCAGGCGCCTCGACCAGACCCTCAGCCGACTGACCGACCCCCGCCTCGGCTGGGCGCTGGCCTATGCCGTCTCCTGGATCCTCGTGTCCGGCGGAGATTCCGTGATGCCGCCCTGGGTCCGGGCGGCGTTTCCAGAAGCGGCGATCATCGTCCGTCATCTGCGCGACACCTCCTGCAAGGATCCGGATTGCGCGTGGTGCGTCGAGAAAAACGACCCGGTCCGCGCCCTCACGCGCTGGTTCGGCTTTCCCACCTATCGCCCGGAGCCGGTCGACGTCCACGGCCGGTCGCTGCAGGAACGCATCGTCGACGAGGCCATGTCAGGGCACAGCGTCCTCGGCATCCTGCCCACCGGGACGGGCAAGTCCGTCTGCTACCAGGTGCCAGCTCTTTCGCGGTTCGACCTCACCGGCGCCCTTACCGTGGTGATCTCGCCGCTGGTCGCGCTGATGGCAGATCAGGTGCAGGGCCTGGAACGCGCCGGTATTTCGTCGTCGGTGACGATCAACGGCATGCTGTCGATGCCCGAACGTCAGGACGCCTTGGACAAGGTCCGGCTGGGGGAGGCCTCGATCCTGATCATCGCGCCCGAGCAGTTGCGAAGCGTCTCGGTCCGCTCCACCCTGGCGCAGCGCGAGGTGGGGCTCTGGGTGCTCGACGAGGCGCATTGCGTTTCGAAATGGGGCCACGATTTCCGCCCCGACTACCGCTACATCGGACGGTTTATCCGGGAGTTCACTGGAGATGCACCCCCTGCGCCCGTGCTCTGCCTGACCGCCACGGCCAAGCCGGAAGTCGTACAGGACATCCGCGCGCATTTCCTCGATCGGCTCGGAGTCGATCTTCTGCTTCTGGATGGCGGCTCCTCGCGCACGAACCTCGCCTTCGAGGTCCTGCCGACGGGCAAGGAGAGTAAGCTCTCGGATATCCTCGACGTGATCGCCCGCAAGCTCCCCGAGGACGGCGCCTCGGGAGCCGTGGTATACTGCGCCACCCGCAAGGAGACCGAGCGCGTCGCCGACTTCCTGCGCCAGCAGGGTCTCGCGGCCGAACACTACCATGCAGGCCTCGGGCCCGAAGAGAAGCGCGACATCCAGGAACGCTTCAGGACCGGCGCGTTCCGGATCATCGCCGCGACGAACGCGTTCGGGATGGGGATCGACAAGCCGGACATCCGTCTCGTCGTCCATGGCGACATCCCCGGATCGCTGGAGAACTACCTGCAGGAGGCCGGCCGCGCGGGCCGGGATCGCGAAGCGGCCCATTGCGTGCTGCTCTTTGCCGAAGACGACGTGGAGCGGCAGTTCTCGATGTCGGCCCGGTCGCGTCTGGCTCGCCACGAGATCGGCGCGATCCTGAAGGCGCTGCGGCATATCGACGAGCGCACGAAGGGCACCGGCATCGTCGTCGCCACCTCCGGCGAGATCGTGCGCGACGAGAAGGATCGGGAGTTCGTGCGCGACGAGGCGACGGACGACACAAGGGTGAAGACGGCCGTCTCCTGGCTGGAAGAGGCGGCGCTCGTGTCGCGCGAGGAGAACCGCGTGCAAGTGTTTCCGTCCTCGCTCCTTGTGCGCACGCTGGCGGAGGCGACCGCGCTGCTCGCGAAGGCCGACATCACCGGCGCCCGCCGCACGGCGTTGCTCGCCATCGTCACCCGCCTCATGAACGCCCCCCCGGATCAGGGCATCTCGACCGACGAGCTTTGCGGCGTGGGCGGGCTGTCCCCCGCCGCCCTGACCCGGGCGATGGCGGATCTCGAGACCCTCGGCATCGCCCGTAACGACATGGCCCTGACTGTGTTCCTCCAGGTCGGCGTCGCGAACGCCTCTCCGGCACGCCTGACGGCCGCCGTCCGGCTCGAGCGGGAACTCATCGCACTCCTGCGGCTTGCCGCGCCCGACGCGGACGACACCCAGGACCATCCGCTCCATCTTGCGCAGGCCTGCCAGGCCCTACGCGATGCCGGTCACGCCGATGCCCGCCCCGACATCGTCGAGAAGCTGCTGCGCGGCATAGCCCGCGACGGCCGGGACCGCGACGGCGGTCTGGGCAACATTCGGGTCCGGAAGGCGTCCCGGGAGACGCTGTTGATCACACTGCAGCGCAGTTGGACTGCGATCGACCGGACCGCGGAGGTGCGATGGCAGGCGGCCCGGCTCCTGCTCCACCATCTCATGGGCCGCGTACAAAAGGGCGAGCGGGGCAAGGACATCCAGGTCGAGACCACGGTCGGCGATCTGCTCGCGGCGCTGACGAACGACGCGATCCTGCGGGCCGGGGGCGTCAGGGACATGACGAAGCTCATGGAGCGCTGCCTTCTCTGGCTGCACGAGCAGGGCGTCGTGGTACTGGGCAAGGGGCTGACAGTGTTCCGGTCAGCAATGACGGTCCATCTCAAGAAGGCCGGCGGGCGCTTCACCCAAGACCACTTTCTGCCGCTCGAGGAGCATTACCGCGAGAAGACGGTCCAGACCCATGTCATGGCCGCCTATGCCGAGGCCGGCCTCGACGCGATCGACGACGCGCAGCGCATGTCGAAGGATTACTTCGCCCTCGATGGCGACAACTTCCTGCGGCGCTGGCTACCGGGCCGCAGTAGCGAGGTCCGCCGGCAGACGACGGGGAAGTCCTGGCAGGAGATCGTCGAGGGGCTTGGCAACCGCATGCAGCAGGACATTGTCACCGACGATCGAGAGCAGACCAACGTCCTCGTCCTTGCCGGCCCCGGCTCCGGCAAGACCCGTGTGCTGGTCCACCGCATCGCGTATCTGTTGCGGATGCGGCGCGAGGATCCCCGCGAGATCCTCGTCCTCGTCTATAACAGGCACGCCGCAAGCGAGATCAGGGTCCGCCTGCGCCATCTCGTGGGCGAGGCGGCGGGTCGCGTCACCGTCTCGACCTGCCACGCGCTTGCGATGCGGCTCGTCGGCGCGAGCTTCACCGGAGACACGGCGGAGACCCGCGACTTCGACGGCATCGTGATGGAGGCGGTGCGCCAGCTCGAGGGCCATGGCCTGACGAAGTCCGAAGCCGAGGCTCAAAGGGATGCGCTGATCCAGGGATACCGCTGGATCCTCGTGGACGAGTATCAGGATATCGGCCCCGAGGAATACGCGCTGATCGCCGCCGTGGCCGGGCGTTCGGTGGAGGACCCGGAGCTTCGTCTCAGCCTCTTCGCCGTCGGCGACGACGATCAGAACGTCTACGCCTTCAAGGGAGCCTCGATCTCCTTTATTCGGAAGTTCGAAGAGGATTACCGCGCCAAGCCCGGCTTCCTGATCGAGAACTACCGCTCCACCCGCCACATCATCGACGCCGCCAACGCCGTCATCGCGGTTTCGTCCAACCGCATGAAGGCGGGGCACGACATCGCGATCGATGCCGCGCGTGCTCGCGCGCCGGCGGGTGGCGGGATGGCGGCGCACGATCCGGTGGCTCAGGGCCGCGTGCAGTTTCTGGACTGCGATGGCAGCGACGCAGCGCAAGG
>JBBQDX010000273.1:0-6064 GCA_038320125.1 Rhodobacterales bacterium
CAGCGCTCCTTCAAGTACCAAAAACTGCTAAGAAAACACCATGACATGTCAATATAAATGGACGTGCGGATAATATTGACATACATTCATATAAGCGTTCGCTCTTTCCGGAGAACCCATGATCCTGTCTGCCAAAGAAGCCGAATCGTACCCGTCAGACGACATTGATCGCCTTGTACGGGGCCTTCTTGCCCCTCCGGGCGCCAGTTCCGAAGTCTGGTCCACCCTCCATTCGAATTGCCCTGATGGTCGACCAGTCTCGATCTGGGAGGCGACGCGTTACCTGCTGCCCGTCGCCCCGGGTCACCTTCGCAGGCTTCTGGCCACCCATCCCGAACTCCCCCAGGGTCGCGACGCGAACTCTGTGGAAAAGGATGCCCCGAAACCCGTAACGACCGCCCCGCCCCCTCCGGGCGCCGCCGCCATGCGCTGGTTCACCTTCGCCGAGATCGACGTCCTGCGCAGTCACCTCGATCGTCATGGCGCCAAGGGCAAGGCCTACCGACCGAGACGCCCCCCGAACACGGCGCCGTTGCGGATCGCCGTGGCCGGAGCAGGTCCGGATATCGGGCGCAGTACGCTGGCGGCCCATCTGGCGATTGCCGCAGCCATGGCAGGATGGCGCGTGCTCGCTGTCGATCTCGATCTCGCCGGAGCGCTTTGTACCCGGATCGGCGCGGAGGCCGCAACCGACCGGGAGACAAATGGCGCTGACGGGTTCGGCGGCGGAGTTCTGGGTCTCTTTGCCCATAGCGCCGCGCTGGCCCTGCGAACGGCGAACAGGGCGCGCATCCTGCAGGGTGAGTCCCCCCTGCCCGCCGATGCCGACCTTGACGCAGCCCTTGCCGCGTCACCCGACACGATCTCTGCCAGACCCCTGCCCGAGATCGCCGGTGCGATGGCCACACGCTGGCCAGGCCTCTCCGTGATCGGTCCCGGTGGTCCGCGGGCCGTCGCCACCGAGGCGCTTCTGGCCGAATGGCGCAGCCGGCTACGAATGTGGCGTCCTTGGCGCGTTCTGGCAGAAAGTCTGAACTTTCGCGAGCCAGACGTTCACAAGTCGGACGGCGACAGACCGGCTCCAGACATTGTCATTCTCGACCTGCCCCGAGGCCTCGGTCAGGCCGCTTTGGCAGCCTTGGCAGCCGCCGATGTCATTCTTCTTCCCGTCGGTCCGTCGCATCGTGACGCAGAGGCGGCGGGGCGTGATCTGGCCCTGGCGGCTACCTTGCTCACCCGGATGGAGCGGGAGGACAACCTCACCGCCCGGGCCCTCGGCACTCCGGAATTCCGCCTTGGATGGCAGTCAACCCGCGTCGTGTCCTGCCGTCACGATCCCGTCGCCGACGCAGACATGCTCGCGGCCCGGGCTGAACGGCTGGGGTCGTCGCTCCTGCCTGCCGGCCTGCCCGAGATACCGCTCCTGTCGCGCCTGGGGCCCGGTGAAGGCACCGTCTATGACGTCGACTACCGCCGACTGGATCGCGAGCGCGTCGCCGCCGCCCGCACCGCTCCGGATGCTGTCTGGGCGGCAGTAGAGCGGCTGCTGGAGCAGATTTGGAAGCAGCAGAGTCTGGCCGCCCGGGCCGCTACTGCGCCTTGATCCGGCCTATGCTAAAAATGGCGGAATGTACTGCCGCGTGCGGCACCGTCATCCTCCGACGCCCGCCACCTGTGTTGCGAGCCCGAATCCTGCGCCGATCAGACCAAAGATCGTTTGCGCCGAGACTACCGGGCTTTCCGTTGCGTAGACCAGATCCCCAGAGCGGATCTGGAACTGCCGCGCGCTGAACAGGCCGTCTGCCGATGTCAGATCGATGGTGAAGACGACGCGCTGATGCGTAGGCCCCAAGGTCCCATCGGGGCCAACTGCGGTTGCGGGATATTCGCGCAGGATCAGGATGCCCTGCGGGTCTGCCCGTGTCTCTGCCAGACCGCCAATGAGCGATATCGCCTCAAGGGCGGTGATCTGGTCACGAGGGAAACTGAACTCGGCCTCTCGACCTGCGGCGCCGAGCGACAGGAAGAAGCGGTCGTCCTCTTCGACGTAGACCCTGTCACCGCCCACCAGCGTGGTATCGAGCCGGGGCTGGTCGAGCAATCGACCCATGGAGGTTCCGTAGATGTCCGAGCCACGCTGCAGCCGGATCTGGGGGTTCTCCAGTCCTGTCGACACGCCACCGCCGAGGGCGATGAGATTCAGGACGGTAAAGTTGGTGTCGGGCAGGGGAGAGATCCCCGGCGCGCCTACGCCGGCGATGAGGCTGACGGTATTCATCTGGCCTTCCTCGAACCCCAAAAGCACCTGTACCGAAGGCATCACCTCGAGGTAGCGTTCCTCGATTCGTTCGCGGGCCGTCTCGGGACTCATGCCGGCAATGCGCAACGAGCCGACGTAGGGCAGGAAAATCGATCCCCCAGACGAAACGCGAAGGTCACTGAGCACGGTCGAGCGTTCACCCGCAGCGGTCAGCAAACCGCTTTCTTCCGTACTGAATATCGAGACGGTGACGGTGTCGCCCGAGGCTATGATGCGATTGGCGGGCTGATTTACCCGTTCGATCCAGGGATAGTGCTGTCGGTCGACCTCTGGCCAGCTGGCATAAAGCGGCAGCAGGGCCCGCGTGACGGGCGCGACCATGAAATCGCGGATTTCTGTTCCGTCTGTCGTGGTGGCAGAGGCTTCGAGGATTTCGGATTGCAGGCCTGCGCCACGGGGCAGGGTGGTGCAGGCCCCCATGGACAAGGCAATCAGGGCAAAGAGCCATGGACGGAAGAGAGGTGGTCTCATTCGTTCCCTGTATCGGGTGGTGATGTGACACCCGTTCTGCATGCGCGGTTTGTACCGGCGCGTTTATGAAAATCGGTCAGGATCATCTGCCTGCTTGTGCCAGTAAACCTTTGCTCAGGGCAAGAGGATGTACCCGCCCCTCGCCCCGATGGCAAAGAATGCGCCACGATGCCGAAGAAAGGGGGGCCGGATAATCGGACGGCGGGCAAGCGCAGCGATAGGCAGGACCTGCAGACTGCCAGTCGATCAAAAAAGGTGAAAGCGCGGGGCGGCTTTCCCGGTCTTGACCACGGTCAAGTCCGGGGACCGTCATCCCTGATCCTCCGGGGCAGCTTCTTGACCGCGGTCAAGAAGCCTTCCGACTACACCACGCACCGCCTCCTCGACAGAGGGCAGGAGGTCCGGAGCCACTTCAAGCGTGATCCGGTTTCCTTTGCGGGTCATCCTGATGCGCTCGTCCGGCGCGGGTCCGGATCTTAGTGGCTTTTGCTGCGTCATGAGGCCAATGGCTGCCTCAAGACGCTCGGGCCCCGGAATGTTTCTGGGGATATCCGGGATTATAGCGGTCGCCCGGGCCGGATCAGTCTCGCAAAGCTTGTAAAGTCTTTCCCAGACTCTTCGCCCGACCCCATGAGCGGCGCCGATGGACCGGACCAGTTCAAGGGGGATCCCGGTGGCGATGCGGTTCATCCGGGACACCAGAGACTCGTCGATCTGCAAGGCACGATAGGCGACCGTCTGAGCGTTCTTCCGGGTCTCGTCCGTCTTTCCAAGCTCCCGGATGATCCCCGCCACAAACAAGGCTCTCTCGATAAAGGAGGGGTCCTGTCGGGCGTTGTTCTCTACGCCCTGAGCGATGATCGCCTCCTCGTCGCTCATCTCCATGACGGTGGCCCGGACTTTCTGTCCGAGTTCACGGCACGCCAGAAGCCGGCGACGGCCGTAGACGATCTCGTATGTTCCACCCTGGAGTTTGCGAACCAGAATGGGAACTTTCTGGCCGTGCTCGCGAAGCGACGCCACCAGGTCCTCGAGTCCGTCTGCCGGGTCGATCCGATCCATGACCGTAGACATCCGGATCAGGCCCGGATCGATCAGGCGGGTGGCGTGCTTGTCTTCTTCGAGAACAGAGGCCTGGGCCCGGGCAATGGTGGGACTTGTCCGCTTCGGCTCTGCGCTGTCGTCCAGCGCAGAGACATGATCGAGTGCAGAGCCATGATCCATCGCGTTCTTCAGGGATTCTCCGAAAATCTTACGAGCCATCGGTCCGCCCCCATGCTTTCAGAATTTCCCGCTCGACCTCATCGCTTACGCGGGAAACGGATTCCATGGCCCGCTCATAGGTCCTGCGGTTCACGTCCCGCGGCTCCACCTCGAAGATGCTCTGCTGCGTGTTTGCAGCATCCCCTATGGCGGTGGATTTCAGGAACTCTGCCGGAAGAACCGCATCCCCGAGGACGGTCCGCAGAAAGGAGGATATCTGGACCTGTGGGCTGTCGGTATTCTCATACCGGGTGATGAGAACCCGAACGAAGTTCAGGCCGTGCTCGGGGGCATGAGATTCGACGACCCCCATCAGGTTGCTGGCCATGCCCAGAAAGCTCGCCAGGGACATGACGTCCAGCATCGAGGCGTTCAACGGGATCAGAACGCCGGTAGAGGCGAAGAGAGCCGAAATCACCGAGAAGTTCAGCTGGGGCGGAGTGTCGAAAATGACCACGTCATAGCGATCGAGGACAGGCTCCAGAGCCTCGCGGAGGCGGCTGTGGAAAGTCGTGGCACCGTGTCTGAAGCTGAGCGCGACCTCGAACTCGTACTCCATGATATCCATAGAGGCCGGGATCAGGTCCACGGTCGGAAAGTTTGTCCTCCGGATGATATCGGATGCGGGAAGGGGGCCCTCGGACCGGATAAGATCGTAGGACGTCGGCATGTCCGGATCCAGTTCAGGCGTAACCCCGAACAGGTTCGTCAGGCTTGCCTGACTATCCAGATCGACCAGCAGGACCCGGTAACCCCGCAACCCCATAAGCTGTCCGACATGCGCGACCGTCGAGGTCTTTGCCGAGCCACCCTTGAGGTTGAAGATCGTCAGAACCTGACAGGCTTCGCCGGGCCTGCGATGCGGATGCTCCTCAGGTTTGATGCGACCTGTTTCCAGAAGGACCCTTTGGGCATCGACCATCTCTTCGGCAGAGAATGTACGGCGATTACCACCCTCCAGAGCCCCATCCGGGAACCCCTCAAGGTTCGCGACATGATGCCGGAAGGTGTTTTGGTTGATACGGAGCAGTTCCGCCACCTCCCGCATCGCAAAACGCCGCAACTTCTTTTCCGCATCCGGAGGGAAGGTCTCTTCCGCGTGTTCGCGAAGACGGCTTCCAAGCCGCTTTGACATGACGTCGAACCTCTGGGAAGCCCGTATCCCGCTCATTACCTGTCTCCGAAACTGATATTTTCCTCAACTTAACGGCTCTGGTGTATAAATCAACCAAAACCGTTGATGTAAACATATCTGTTGAACGGGGGGCCGATCTGGGCAAGCTGCGGCATGGAAAACAGTTTCACGCAATTTCATGTGCCATCAACAAACGACCGTTTGAAAATGAAAGTAAACCAGGTCCTGCTGTATCGTTCGTGCGGATGCTCCATGTTTTACCCTGCCGAGGCGGAAGTAGGAGGGGTCATGCGGACTCGCTGGAAGACAAATGCCGGTTTCTGTACCATCGCTTGTGCACTGTGCGGAATGTCCTGATTCTGCACGTATGAACCCCAGGGTCCCTGACTTTTCAATGATCAGGAAGATCGCGCCGCCGACGCCGCCGAGACCATGACGACCTCTTGGAAGACTTGCATGGCTGAGACTGCACGGCGACAAAAGCGAGGTCACGGCAGGAACGGATCGTCGCCAGCGAAGACCCTATTCGCAGTCTTTGTGCCGCTGACGATGGGGCAGGGACCATGGCTGGAGGATTTGTCCGCGCCGACCATGAAGCGGTGCCACCCGCCGAAGTGGTGCCGTCATCGGAGAACCGTTGCAGACCCGATCTCCGGGACGTGACCGGAGCGGATCCGCAGATGGCGAACAGCTGTGGCGGCCGGAACGCAGGGGCCGCCGCCCCGCCTCAGTCCGACCCGAACAGGTCGCGGGTGAACACCTTGTCGCGCACCGCGGCCAAATCCTCCGTCAGGCGGTTCGCCACGATCACGTCGGAGCGGGCGAAGAAGGTGTCGAGGTCGCGTTCGACATGGGCGCCGTAGAAGGTGTCCTCG
>JBBQDX010000274.1:0-6042 GCA_038320125.1 Rhodobacterales bacterium
CGGCCATGGCTCTTCGGAAAATACGGGCGAAGGCGCGCCATTTGCGCTTCGGTCAGCCAGAACAGGTTACTCATGCATGTGGACTCCTCGCGGAGCCTGAATCACGACCGCCGTCGGCAATCAATGGGTCCTGAGCCTAAGGACCCGTTGATTGGCTTGAGGCTGACGGGTCCGCATATTCATGCTTCCGAATTGACGGGGCGATATGACCTTGTTGTGCAAAAATGCTGAAGGCTGGCCGTCCCCTCTTATCTTTCCTGCGGGACGTCGGTTCGCGGAGCGTCTCCCCGGAGTGCCTCTTATCTTTCCTGCGGGACGTTCCCGTTCGCGGGGCGTCTCCCCAGAGCGCCTGCGATGTGGGATGTCTGGGAGGGGATCGGGCCGTAGTTCCCCTGGGCCTTTTTGGGCCGTGGGAAAGCTGGGTCGGTCCCCGTTACCGGTTTTGGTGCTGAACAGATGAAGGGGGTCGTCGATGTCCCGTATGAGAGGAAAGGCCTCACAGCAGCAGCCAGGCTTCCGTCGTAGTCGGCATTGATGTCAGCAAGGATTGGCTCGACGTGTTCCTGCACCTCGGCGGGAAGCGGCTCCGGTTCGAGAACGATGCGGCCGGACTTCACAGACTCCGAGCGCGGTGCCTGGCGGTATCGGCCAAGCTGGTGGTGATGGAGGCGACGGGGCGATACCACCGTGCGGCTCATGCCTGCCTGCACGAGGCAGGTATCCGGGTCGCGATCATCAATCCATACCGATCCCGGCGTTTTGCGGATGTTCTTGGCCGTCTTGCCAAGACCGACGAGATCGACGCGGAGGTTCTTGCCGGTTCGCGGCCGTTATGGAGCCGGCTCCGACTGAACCGTCGTCCAATGCGATGGCACGGATCACGGAAATGACCGTTGCACGACGGCAGATGGTCCAGGAGCGCCTCGCCCTGGAAAGCCGAAGGTCGCAGGCGTCGCTCGATCTGGTCAGGGATCAGATCGACGAGCGGATCGAGCTTTGCAGGCGTCAATCCAAGGTTCTCGATGCCGAACTGCTGGTCCTCGTCCGGGATGAGCAGGAGATCGCCCGGCGTTACGACATCCTGACGTCGATCCCCGGCATCGGCCCGACGACGGCAGCAACACTCCTGTCGGAGATGAAAGAGCTGGGCGCGGCCAACGCGGCCGAAGTCTCGGCCCTTGCGGGCGTGGCAGCCGGTCAACCAGTTCGTCGCGATCGCGAGGACGGCGAGTTGCCGCGTCAAGCATCTGGCGTTGGACGTCATTGGTTTTCTCCGTGGTCTCTAGACGTTCGGCGAGGCGTCCCGCTCGCTCGCCGGAGTGCCGGAACGCAAGCAGAAACAGGAATACGGCGAGGACGATGGCGCCGTATCGCAAAGCCGCCCGCATCCACGGGCTCGCGGCGATCCCGGTGAGCAGCCCGGCGACGACCGCCGCCCCCGCTTCCAGTCATCGAGCCGGGCGTAGATCGTGACCGCGATGCCGCCGAGCGCGACGGCTATGAACATTTAGCGCAGCATGTCGAGATACAGGACCAGCGGAAGGATGGCGGTCGGGGTCTCGGCAAGGATGCTCTGCGCCACTTCGACACCCGCAGCACCCAGCGTCGCCACATCGGCCGCCCCGCCGCCCTCCATGGTTCGGCTGTCGGCCAGCACTTCGCGCGCAGGCGGCGTCTCGGCTGCAAATGCCGTTGCCCGGACCGGGAACCGCTCGCCCCACTGGCGCGCGGGGCCGAGGTCGATATGGATGAACCCCGAGCGTAAATAGAAGCCGAAACCGAGGAACCCGACCTCGCGCGCCGCTGCCTCGAACGCCACTGGGTCATGGTTCGCCATGGCGATGTCGAAGGCAGCGCCGTCGAGGTGCTTGGAGCGGGTCGCGCCGCCTACGGCGCGGTTGTGCTCGAAGCTGCGATAGCCGGAACGCACGATCAGCGGCTTGCCCAGCCGGTCGCGGAGCGCCTGAAGCTTGCCGAGCGCGGGTTCGTTGACGAGCAGCTTGCCGGTGCCCCGGCAGGCAATCTCGGCGGGCGAAAAGTTGGGCCAGCGCCAGGTGGCTTTTGACACGTCGCGCCAATGGCGGTGGAAGGTCGTGATCATGGGGGTCCTCCAGAAACGAAAAAACCCGCCTCGAGGGCGGGTGCTTTTGGGCTGATGATGGAAGATGCGGCGCGGCTACGGGCTGCCGCCGAAGATCTTCAGCTTGATGGCGATGCCCGCGAGCAGCGCCAGCATGACGCAGGTGGTGATCATGCGGACGGCGGTCTGCATGGCGGTGCGGCGCACCAGCCGGATGCTATCCACCGGGGAGCGCCGATCGCGAATGTCGAGGGCGACCTCGTCGCCGTCGAGGCCGACATCGGCGAGCGCACGCTTCGTGCCTTCCTCGGCCGCCCGCGTCAGGATCGCCTCGAACTCGACGTCCGGCATGCGGACGTAGCCTTCGGATCGGGGTGGGTTCGTAGGTTCCTCATTCCGCCGCTCAGCCGACCTTGCAGCCCCAGAACGAGGTTTGATCGGCGGCGAAGTAGCCGTCCGCGACCCGGAAATACCCCTGCAGCTCGACGGTATCGCCGGCCGTCAGCGGCACCATGGTCTGAAGCCAGATCGCGGTGGCGAGCGAGACGTGGGTCGCGGAGATTTCGCCGAGGGGCCGCGGATTTCCGTCGTGCCGTTCAGCACGAGCCGCCCGCGCATGCGCGCTGTGGCGCTGGCGTTGATCTTTTAGAGCAGCGTTGCGCCGAAAAGGTAGGTGCCGTCCACCGGCGCCACGAAGTGGTTGTTTGCGGCGTCGAAGGCACCCTGCTCGTTGTAGTCGGTGTTGTTCAGGCCGATCTTGGTCCAGGTCCCGACGCCGACATAGTTGTAGTAGTTCGTATAGGCCTTGAACCGGGGCAGCCGGGGCTGGTCGACGATGCCGGTGGCGTTGTCGACGTTGAGCCCGTCGAAGAAGGTGCTGCCGTCGGCCGAGACTGCGAGCCGGAAGCGGTCGGAGCCGAAGAGGCCCACCAGCGCCTTGGTCACGAAGCCGGTCTGCAGCGTCAGGCCGAGATCGTCGCCCGCGGCCTCCTTGTTCATGGTGTAGAACAGGTCGCCCGTGCCGCCCTCGGCCACGGTCTTTGCCGTCCAGAGTGCAGCGTTCAGCTTGGCCGAGAACGGGTTCGCGCCATCGACCGTTGTCCCGAGCCCCAGCAGCGCGAGTTCCTACAGTGCCGCCGGGGTGGTGTCGACCCAGCCCGCGCCGGCGTAAACCAGCAGCAGGTCCTCATCCTCGACCCATGCCTGCCAGCCGGTCCGCGGTTGCAGGCGCAGCCAGACGCCATCGGTCCAAAGCACGACGTTCAGGTCCCAGCCCGCCCAGTCGCCCGTCGCGGCCGAGGCGACAATGTAGCGGTCTCCATCTGCGGGGCTGCCGGGCGGGCTGGTCAGGTTCCGGTCGAGAATCGAGAGCTGGACGAGCCCGTCGAGCAGCCGCAGCGCCTTGTTGTGGGTGCGATCACGCTACAGTGTAGCGCATCTCTCACGCCGCGGCGTCGCTCCTGCGTCGGATCAGCCAAGCAAGGACCGGAATGCACCATACCGCGAGCGTGAACGCCCCGAGCCCGGCGGCAATGGGGCGTTCGAAAAAAGCCATCGGATCGCCGTCGGCCTTGATCATCGAGGTGATGAAGTTCCGTTCCAGCATGGGGCCAAGGACCAGGCCCAGGATCGCCGGCGCGATCGGGATGTCATTCTCTTCCATCACGAAGCCAAGGAGCCCGAAGACGAGCATGATGCCGACCCCGAAGACTGAGTTGTTGATGGCGAAGGAACCGACGATGCAGAACATCAGAATGATCGGCATCAGCACGCTGCGCGGGACCGACAGCAGGGTTCCGGCAGCCTTGATCGCCACCCAGCCCAGCGGCAGCATGATGAGATTGGCCAGCAGGAACACGATGAAAACCGCATAGATCAGTTGCGGATCGTTGATGAAGACCGTCGGCCCGGGGTTGATGCCTTTGATGTAGAGCACCCCGATCACGATCGCGGTGATGCTGTCGCCGGGTATGCCGAAGACGAGTGCCGGGATCCAGGCGCCGCTGACCGCGCCGTTGTTGGCGGCACCCGCCTCGACCAGCCCCTCTACATGGCCGTGGCCAAACTGTTCGGGCTGCTTCGAGAAGCGCTTGGAGATGGCATAGGAGATCCAGGCCGCGATGTCCGCACCGGCCCCCGGCAGCGCGCCGATAGCCGTCCCGAAGGCACTTCCGCGCAGGACCTGCACCGGGTAGCGGCGCAGGTTGGTCCACTGCGGACCGAAGATGCCGCCGCGCGCCGGCATCACGGTCTGAGGCGTTCGGGTGCGGTCGACGGCGGCCCGCAGCACCTCGCTGACCGCGAAGAGGCCAATCATGGCGGGGATGAACTGCACCCCGGCCAGAAGCTCGACACTCCCGAAGGTGTAGCGCGGCTGGCCGGCAGGATTGTCAATGCCTACCGTGGAGGCGAACAAGCCGATCAGGAGCGCGATGAGCCCGCGCGAGGCGGCGCCGGGCGATACGAAGATCGCGCAGGACAGGCCAAGGACGACCAGCCAGAAATACTCGAAGGACGAGAACCGGAGCGCGATATCCGCGAGGACGGGCGACGACGTCATAAGCACGATCGTCCCGAAGATGCCGCCGATGGACGAAAAGACCAGCGCCGCGCCGAGCGCTTCCCCGGATCGTCCCGCGCGCGTCATCTTGTAGGAGTCGTCGACATAAGCCGCGCTCGCGGGCGTGCCGGGCATCCGCAAGAGGGCGCCGGGGATGTCGCCGGCGAAGATCGCCATCGCCGTGGCCGTCACGATAGCGGCGATCGCGGGCACCGGGTCCATGAAAAAGGTGATCGGCACCAGAAGCGCGGTCGCCATGGTCGCGGTCAGACCGGGAATCGCCCCCACGAACATGCCGAAGGCAGCCGATCCGAGGATGACTAGCAGCACGTAGGGCTGGAAAACCAGCCCGAAGGCTTCGATAATTGGCGACATCGCCCTACCAGATGAATTGTAAGTACTCGGTCCGCGGCAGCGGCACGAGCAGGAGCCGGCCGAACGCCTGCTGGATTGCCAGCGCCGCCACGAAGGACAGGATACCGGCAAGCCACCAGCGCACGCGCATGACCACCATCAAGGACCAGATGACGGCAACAGCCACGGGCAGGAAACCGAGGCGGTCGGCAAGGACGATATAGGCCAGGATCAGGCCGATCACCGCCACGAACCCGGCCACGGCGCCGCGCGCCAGCGTCCATTCGGCGCGGGAAACCGATGGCCAGCGCCCGCCCGCGACAAGGCTGCGCCCGACCATGAACACCCCGAGTATCACCGCGACCGCGGACAGGGCCAGCGGCATCGTCTCGGACCCGTAGGCCTGGTTGGGCAAGCGCGAGAATTGCTGCGCCGAGAGCCAGATCGCCCCTCCGGCCAACATGAGGAGGATGCCGAGCGATACGTCGTTGAACTTCATGCGCCCCGGCCTCCCCCATCCCTTGCCGGGTCCGGAGACGGCCCGGACATCCCGCGATCGCTTGCGCAACCCGTGCCGATCACTCGGCGGCCAGACCCGCCTCCTTCATGACCGCGCCGAGGGATTCGTCATCCGCGGCGACGATCTCGGTGGCCTCCCCGGACCCGGCCCAGCGAAGACCGAAGCCGCGCTCCTGCATGAACGACTGGTATTCCTCGCTGTCGTAGGCCGCCTTGATCGCCGTCTCGAGCCGTTGGTGCACGTCCTCGGGCAGGCCCTCGGGGGCGGCCAGCGCGCGCCAGACGGAATGGGTGTAGTCGAGCCCCGTCGCCTCCTCGAGTGTGGGCACGTCGGGGAACAGTTCCTGTCGCTCCTCGGCCATGGTGGCGAGCGGGCGCACGCGATCCGCCTCGATCATCGACCGGCCTTCGGCGAGCGAGGATGGCACGATGTCGACTCCGCCTGCCACCATGTCGGTGATGCCGGGCGCGGCGCCCTCGCTGGGAACCCACGTCACCTGATCGGGTGGCAGGTCGGCTTCCATCAGCA
>JBBQDX010000275.1:0-6035 GCA_038320125.1 Rhodobacterales bacterium
GGTGGTGGAGCACGACGAGATCTCGCGGTAGGTGTCCTGCCCGGGCAGCCAAACCTCGATGTCATGGGTCCGGCGCGCGCCGAACCCCATGTCGCCGGTGCAGAGCAGGATGGTCCGATACGGCAGGCCGAGCCTTTCGAGAATGCCCTCGGCGCAACCCGTCATCCGGTCCAGCTCCGCGCGGGACCGGTCGGGATGCGTCACGCTGACCATCTCGACCTTCTCGAACTGATGCTGGCGCAACATGCCGGAGGTGTCGCGCCCCGCACTGCCGGCCTCGGAACGGAAGCAGAGGGTATGCGCCACCATCCGCCGCGGCAGGCTCGCCTCCTCCAGCACGTCGCCCGCGACCGAATAGGTCAGCGTCACCTCCGAGGTGGGGATGAGCCAGTAGCCCTCGCGCGTCAGAAAGCTGTCGTCGCCGAACTTCGGCAGCTTGTCGGTGCCGAGCATCGCCGCGTCGCGGACCAGCACCGGCGTCATGTGCTCGACGAGACCGTTCTCTTCGGTATGGGTGTCGAGCATGAACTGCGCCAGCGCCCGGTGCAGCCGCGCAACCCCGCCGCGCAGCACCACGAAGCGCGCGCCGGAGAGCTTGGCCGCGGTCTCGAAGTCCATGCCTGGCTTCACGCCCGCGATGTCGTAATGCTCGACCGGCGCGAAGTCGAACCTGCGCGGCGCCCCGCTCCGCCGCAGCTCGACATTGGCCGCCTCGTCGGGTCCGTCGGGCACGTCCGGGTCCGGCAGGTTGGGGATCTCGAGGAGGGCGGCGCGCAGCTTCGCGTCGGTTTCGCGCGCTTCTTCCTCCAGCCGGGCGACCTCGTCCTTCTTGGCGGCGACCAGGGCGCGGAGGCGCTCGAATCCGGCGTCGTCGCCCCGGGCCTTCGCCGCACCCACATCCTTCGACGCCAGATTACGGTCGGCCAGCGCGGCTTCCGCCCCGGTGATGGCGGCGCGGCGGGCGGTGTCGAGCGCGAGCAGGTCGGCGGAGATCGGCGGCAGGCCGCGGCGGGCCAGCCCCGCGTCGAATGCGGCCGGATCGTCGCGGATGGTGCGGATGTCGTGCATGGGAGCTTCCTCGGCCCGTGTCTCGCGCGCCACATGCCACAGGGGGCGCAGGCAGGCCAGAGGTTGCGCCGCCCGCTTGCGCCCCCCAAGTGGCCCGCATAGGTTGCCGCGACCTTCCGGGACCGGGCCCCGACGCCTCAGTTCACCGACGCCCCAGCACAAAGCCAAGCATCAAGGGACCAGACATGTTCGCAACCCCCGCCAACGCCCAGGGCATGGGCGACGCCCTCGCCGGATTCGGCAGCTTCGTCCCGCTCATCCTGATCTTCGCGATCATGTACTTCCTGCTGATCCGACCGCAGCAGAAGAAGCTCAAGGAGCACAAGGGCATGGTCGCGGCGCTGCGCCGGGGCGACCAGGTCGTCACCCAGGGCGGGGTCATCGGCAAGGTCTCCAGGATCAAGGACGACACCGAGGTCGAGGTCGAGATCGCCGAGGGCGTGAAGGTCCGCGTCGTGCGTGCCACCATCACGCAGGTCCTGTCGAAGACCGACCCGGCCGCCTGACATGCTGCAGATGGAGCTCTGGAAGCGGCTGGTGATCCTGGCCGTCTGCCTTGCGGGCCTCGCGTTTGCGCTGCCCAACGTTTTCTACTCGCGGGCCGAGCGCCACAACGACGCGGTGACGGCGGTGGAGCGCGGCTCGGTGAGCACACCTCAGATCGAGGCGGACACCGCCGCCTGGCCGGGGTTTCTGCCGTCCGACGTGGTGAACCTCGGGCTCGACCTGCGGGGCGGCGCGCATCTTCTGGCCGAGGTGCAACTCGACGAGGTCTACGACGCCCGGCTCGACGGCTACTGGCCCGAGGTCCGGGACGCGCTGCGCGACCTGCGCGACGAGGTGGGAACGATCCGGCGTCAGGATGGGCCGCCGGGCACGCTGGTCGTCCGCATCGGCGAGCCCGCCGGCCTGCAGGCGGCGGTCGACGCGGCGCGCGACCTCGCCCAGCCCATCGTCTCGCTGACCGGCGCGGGCCAGAGCGACCTCGAGGTGACGGGCGCGGGCGACCTTCTGACCATCGGCCTGTCGGAGGCCGAGCGCGCCGCGACCGACGACCGCACCATGCAGCAGTCGCTCGAGGTCATCCGCCGCCGCGTCGATGCGGCCGGAACCCGGGAGCCGACGATCCAGCGCCAGGGCGCCGACCGGATCCTGATCCAGGTTCCCGGCATCGGCTCGGCGCAGGACCTCAAGCTGCTGATCGGGACGACGGCGAAGCTCACCTTCCACGCGGTCGTCAGCCGCGGCGCGCAGGAAGGCGACCGCGTGACCGGCGACCAGCTCCTGCTGCCGTCGCTCGACGAGGACGGCGTGTCCTACGTCGTCGAGCGGACGCCGGTGGTGAGCGGCGACGACCTCGTCGACAGCCAGCCCGGCTTCGACCAGAACAGCCGCCCGGCGGTTACGTTCCGCTTCAACCCCTCGGGCGCGCGGGCTTTCGGGACATTCACCTCAGCCAACATCGGCGCCCCCTTCGCCATCGTCCTCGACGAGCAGGTCGTCACCGCCCCGACGATACAGTCCGCCATCACCGGCGGCTCCGGCCAGATCACCGGCAGCTTCAGCGTCGAGGAGGCGAATCGCCTGTCGATCCTGCTGCGCGCCGGCGCGCTGCCCGCCGAGATGACGTTCCTCGAGGAACGCACGATCGGGCCCGAACTCGGGCAGGACAGCATCGACGCGGGCAAGACCGCCTCGCTGGTGGCGATGGCGGCGGTCGTCTTCTTCATGATCGCGTCCTACGGCCTCTTCGGGGTCTTCGCGACGCTGGCGCTGGGCGTCAACGTGGCGCTGATCTTCGGCATCCTGTCGCTGATCGGCGGCACGCTGACGCTTCCGGGCATCGCCGGCATCGTGCTGACCATCGGCATGGCGGTCGATGCGAACGTGCTGGTGTTCGAGCGCATCCGCGAGGAACTGAAGACCGCGAAGGGGCCGTCGCGCGCCATCGCGCTGGGCTACGAGCGGGCGCTGTCGGCCATCGTGGACGCCAACATCACGACGTTCATCATCGCGGCAATCCTCTTCATGCTGGGGTCGGGCCCCGTGCGCGGCTTCGCGGTGACGCTCGGCATCGGCATCGCCACCTCGGTCTTCACCGCCATCTTCGTCACCCGGCTCTTCATCGTGATCTGGTTCGAGCGCCGCCGCCCCAAGACGATCGAGGTCTGACATGCGCCTGAAACTGGTTCCCGACGAGACCAACTGGGATTTCATGCGCTGGCGGCACTGGACGTTCGGCGCCTCGGTCGTGGCCATGGTCGCATCGCTGGCGATCTGGTTCTTCATGGGCCTGAACTTCGGCATCGACTTCCTCGGCGGCACGACGATCCGCACGGAATCGACGCAGGCGGTGGAGGTGGGCGCCTACCGCGATGCGATCGCGCCGCTGGATCTCGGCGACGTCTCCATCACCGAGGTCTTCGACCCGTCGTTCCGCGACGATCAGCACGTCTCGCAGATCCGCATCCAGGCGCAGGACGGCGCCGAGTCGGTGACGCCCGAGACGATTGCCTCGGTCCGGACGGCGCTGCAGCAGATCGAGCCGTCGATCGACTTCGCGTCGGTCGAATCGGTCGGCCCGAAGGTCTCGGGGGAGCTCGTCACGACGGCCTTCCTTGCCGTGGGCGCCTCGATGGTCGCCATCCTGTTCTACATCTGGCTGCGGTTCGAGTGGCAGTTCTCGGTCGGCGCGGTGGCGGCGCTGTTCCACGACGTGATCCTGACGATCGGGATCTTCTCGCTGCTGCAGATCCGGTTCGACCTGGCCACCATCGCCGCTATCCTGACGATCATCGGCTACTCGATCAACGACACCGTCGTCATCTTCGACCGGCTGCGGGAGAACCTGATCAAGTTCCGCAAGACGCCGCTCATCGAGGTGATGAACCGCTCCGTCAACGAGACGCTGAGCCGGACGCTGATGACGAGCGGCACGACGCTCGTCGCGCTCGCGGCCCTGCTGATCCTCGGCGGCGACGTGATCCGGGGGTTCGTCTTCGCGATCTTCTGGGGCATCGTCGTCGGCACCTATTCGTCGGTCTATGTCGCCAAGAACGTGGTCCTGATGCTCGGCCTCGACCGCGAGCCGAAGACGCCGCCGGACGCCGGCACGCAGTTCGCCAGCCCCGATGCCTGAAATGGCGGGCGCGGGGCCCGGTGGGGCCGCGCTCCTCTGGCTTGCCTGCGCCGCCGTGCTGGCCGGGCTGGTGCGCGGCTTCTCCGGCTTCGGCACGGCACTGGTCTACGTCCCGCTGGCCGCACTGGCGCTGCCGCCGCTCTGGGTTCTCGTCACGATGACGGTCATGGACCTCGTGGGCCCCCTGCCGAACGTGCCGCGTGCTTGGCGCGAGGCGAACCGCCGCGAGGTGGCGACGATGGCCCTCGCCGCGGGCGCCGCCCTCCTCCCCGGCCTCTGGGCGTTGGACCGTCTCCCGGCGGAGGGCTTCCGCTGGCTGGTCGCGGCTCTCTGCCTCGTGACGGTGGCGCTCATGGCATCGGGGTGGCGCTGGTCGGGGCGCATGGGGCCCGGCGTCGTCCTGGGATCCGGCGCGATGTCGGGGTTTCTCGGCGGCGTCTCCGGCCTCTCCGGCCCGCCGGTGATCCTCGTCTACATGTCCTCGCCGCTGCCGGCGGCGGTGATCCGGGCGAACGTGCTCCTCTACCTCATCGCGTGGGATCTGGTGTTCGGCGGCCTGCTGGCGGCGACGGGTCGGATGGAAGCGGCGCCGCTGCTCATTGGCGCGGGCCTGATCCTGCCCTACATGGCAGCAAACGTGGTCGGGGCGCGCCTGTTCCGCCCCGCGCGGGACCGGACCTACCGCGCCGTCGCCTACACGGTGATCGCGGGGGCGGCGCTGATGGCCCTGCCGATCTGGAGCTGGCAATGAACCTGACCGAGATGACCTTCGACGACGCCCGCCCCTTCGACGGCTACGGGCCGGGCTTCTTCCGCGTCGGCGGCGAGGTGGTGCACGGCGCGCTGCTGCTGCACCCCGGCGGGCTGGCCCCCTGGGGCGGTATAACCGACGCCGCCGCCCTCACGGCGCTCGCGGGCCGCATCGACGTCGTGCTCGTCGGCACCGGCGCCGAGATCGCCCATGTCCCCGCCGATCTGCGTGCCGCCGTCGAGGAGGCGGGCCTGGGGCTCGAGGTGATGAACACGCCCGCCGCCTGCCGCACCTTCAACGTGCTCCTGGGCGAGGGCCGGCGGGTCGCCGCGGCGGTCCTGCCGATCGGCTGACACGCCCTCAGTCCTGCGACGCGCCGCCCGCGAGCCCCAGCTTCGCCGCGATCCCCTCGACGGCCGCCGGGTGGTAGTCCGCGCCCTCCCCGCGCGAGGCATAGCGGCTGGCGTAGACGGCGGTGATCGCGTTGTCGAGGTCGCGGAACCGCTCCGCCTCGGCATCGGTCTGCGGCGGATCCCCGCGGACCGCGTTGCCCCAGCCCGACATCTGCTGCAACTCCCCCTCCGTCAGCGTCGAGAGCAGCGTCGCGAAGATCCCGTGAACCTCCGGGTCGTAAGGGCGGTAGGCGAAGGACGGCCGCGTCTCCCGCTGCTGCATGTTGGCCGCGACGTTGTAGTTCAACTGCAGCACCTGGTTGGTATAGGCCGCCGCCAGCCCCGCCGCGAGCATCGCCGCCCCGCTGACCAGGACGACGTAATCGACGGTGACGGCTCCCCCCTCGCTGGCGGCGAACGCGGCGACGGGCGAACGGACGGATCGGGACATGGCGCGCACTCCGGGACCAGGCATCCCCCACCCTCGCAGCCGAATTCGGCCGGATCATCCCGCCCGCGCGGCCGAACCGGGGCCGCCGCGCGACCGCGAAACGGAGCCGCCCTACCAGTGCCCGGTGTTCTCCATGCTGGCCCAGGGCTCGGCCGGCGCCTTCGCGTCGCCCTCCTGCAACAGCTCGATGGAAACGTTGTCGGGCGAGCGCACGAAGGCCATCTTGCCGTCGCG
>JBBQDX010000276.1:0-5962 GCA_038320125.1 Rhodobacterales bacterium
GACGACTTCCTGGATGTCGATGCCGCGCAGGAGCGCCCAGGAAGATTCGTCGGCATGGGCACCGCCCGCGAGGACGGCGAACGGAAGCATGGAGAGGGCGGCGCGTTGCATCGGAGGTCCTTGCTACGGGGTCTGCCGGCACCCTAGGGCGCCGGGGCGACCCGTGGCAGGGCCGATTTGCGGGCAACGGACGGGTCGGCGTCGGTCCGCCGACGCGCTGCGTGGGGGCGGCGCGCAGGCTTCCCCGAGGAACGATGTGGCGCGCCCCCGACAGGGGGTCGCGAGCCGAAAGCTCAGGCCCTGGTGGTCAGGCGGGCGGCGAGCGCCGCGTCGGTCTCCGCCGCAGCCTCGATCCGCGCCCGCATGTCGGGGTGGGCCTCGGCGAGATCGGCGATCGGGTCGGCCAGCAGGCCTCCGGTATCGGCATCGACCCCGGCGCGCAGAGCATCGAAGGCCAGCGCGGGCTCGCGCGCGATCAGATGGTCCATCACCGCGCCGGTCCAGGCGTCGGGCGTGTCCTGCGCCGGCTCGATCGCGGCGAGATAGCCAAGATAGCGCGCCATGAAGCGGTCGAGCGGCAGGTCGCCGGGCGGCAGCGCGTCGGTGTCGGGGTCGAGGCCAAGGGCTTCGGCAACGGTGGCGCGGGGGATCACACCATCATCTCCTTGGTGGCGCTCAGCTTCACCGCCGGATGGTCGCGTTCGATGCGGTCGATGTCCCACTGCAGGCGGGTGAGGAACACCGGGTCGCCGTCGTTGTCGTGGGCGATGTGCTGGGTGTTCTTCGTCACCACGCCCTCCACCGCCTCCTTCGGCCCCGAAAGCCACCGGGCGGAGGTGAACTGCGAGGGGGAGAAGCGGACCGGCAGCCCGTATTCCAGCTCGATCCGCGAGGCGAGGACCTCGAACTGCAACTGCCCCACGACGCCGACGACGAAGCCCGATCCGATGGCGGGCTTGAAGACCTTGGCGGCACCTTCCTCGGCGAACTGCATCAGCGCCTTCTCGAGGTGCTTGGCCTTCAGCGGATCGCCCGCGCGCACCCCCTGCAGAAGCTCGGGCGCGAAGCTGGGGATGCCGGTGAACCGGAGCGCCTCGCCCTCGGTCAGCGCGTCGCCGATGCGCAACTGGCCGTGGTTGGGGATGCCGATGATGTCGCCCGCCCAGGCCTCCTCCGCCAGCTCGCGGTCGGCGGCCAGAAAGAGCACCGGGTTGGAGACGGTCATGGACTTCTTCGAGCGGACATGGGTGAGCTTCATCCCCCGCTCGAAATGCCCGGAGGCGAGGCGCACGAAGGCCACCCGGTCGCGGTGCCGGGGGTCCATGTTGGCCTGCACCTTAAAGACGAAGCCGGTCACGGCCGTCTCCTCGGGCGAGACCTGGCGCGGTTCGGCGCGCTGCGGCTGCGGCTCCGGTCCGTAGTCCGCGATCCCGGCCATCAGTTCGCGCACGCCGAAGGAGTTGATGGCTGAGCCGAACCAGATCGGCGTGAGCGAGCCTTCGAGGAAGGCGGCGCGGTCGAAGGCGGGCATCAGCTCGCGCACCATCTCCACCTCCTCGCGCAGCTTCGCCAGCAGGTCGGCGGGGACATGCGTCGCGAGCCTCGGGTCGTCGAGGCCGTCGATCCGCACGGTCTCGGCCACCTTGTTGCGGTCGGCCCGGTCCATCAGCTCGAGGCGGTCGTGCAGCAGGTCGTAGCAGCCGATGAAGTCGCGCCCGACGCCGATGGGCCAGCTCGCGGGGGTGACGTCGATCGCCAGATTCTCCTGGATCTCGTCGATGATCTCGAAGGTATCGCGGCTCTCGCGGTCCATCTTGTTACAGAACGTCAGGATCGGCAGGTCGCGCATCCGGCAGACCTCGAAGAGCTTCCGCGTCTGGCTCTCGATGCCCTTGGCCCCGTCGATGACCATGACGGCGGCGTCCACGGCGGTCAGGGTGCGGTAGGTGTCCTCGCTGAAGTCGCTGTGCCCCGGCGTGTCGACGAGGTTGAAGCGGTACTCCCGCGACGGGGTGTGGAAGTCGAACGACATGGCGGAGGCCGAGACCGAGATGCCGCGGTCCTGCTCCATCTTCATGAAATCCGACCGGGTGCGCCGCGCCTCGCCCTTGGCCCGGACTTGCCCGGCCATCTGGATCGCGCCGCCGAAGAGCAGGAACTTCTCGGTCAGCGTCGTCTTGCCGGCATCCGGGTGCGAGATGATCGCGAAGGTGCGGCGGCGGCCGATCTCGGGCGCAAGCGGGGGGCGGTTGGTCTCTGGGGCATCGGGCATGACGGGCGATATAGGCGGGGCGGCGGGGGGCCGCAATTGCGGGCGGCGCTGGCACCATGCCGGCATCGGGGCGCGCAGGCTGCGGGAGACCCGTTGCGGCCGGTGCGATGGGCACATTTCGGTCCCGAAGTCACCCGGCGACGGATCTGGTAGTCGGGCCTAGTAGGCGTGCTCGACCACCGGGTCGATGAGCGTGCGGCCGCCGTCGACCGTCAGGATCTGGCCGGTCATGAAACTCGAGGCCCCGGAGGCGAGGTAATGCACGGTTTCCGCCAGCTCCGCGGGGCTGGCGATGCGGCCCATGGGCGTGGCCGCAACGATGGCACGCCGCAATCCCTCGACCTCGCGGATGCGCGACTGCAGGTTGTTGGACATGATCGAGCCCACGGCGACGCCATTCACCCGGATGCGGTGCGGCGCGAAGTTGACGGCGAGGCTGCGGGTCGCCTGGTCAAGAGCTGCGGCGCTGATCGAATAGCCGAGCAGTTCCGGCTGGGCGAGCCGCGCGGCGATGGAGCTGATGTTGACGATGGTGCCGATCGTGCCCTCCTCCACGTCGTCCTCCTCGCCCTGCAGGATCATTCGCTTGGCGACGGCCTGCGTCAGGCGCAGCGCGGTCATCAGGTTCTGTTCCAGCAGGTTCATCACCGAGGTGTCGTCGGGGTCGAGCGGGTCCGTCACGGTGATCTGCCGCGAGGCGTTCACCAGGATGTCGACCCGGTCGTAGGCGTCGATCGTGGCCGACAGCAGATTGGCGATCGTCAGCCGCTCGCGCAGGTCGCCCGCGAAATAGCGCAGGCGCGCGCCGTCCTCGACCTGTGCGTCGCCCACCTCGGCGTGCAGGCGATGCTCGTCGCGGTCGGCGAACATGACGTTCGCCCCCTGTTCGACGAAATGCCGCGCGATGGCGAGGCCGATGCCATTGGCCGCGCCGGTGACGATGGCGGTGCGGCCTTCGATGTTGTAGCTCATGGCGCACTCCCCCTGGTCCGCTTCGGCCGGCGTGCCTCGATCACCTTGTAGCCGCCCCGGTCCTCGAGGACCACGACCTCGGCAAAGGCCGCGCCGAGCGTCGCCTCGTAGGGCAGGTGCCGGTTGGCGACCATCCGCAAACGCCCCCGAGGCGCCGCGAGCCGCGCGGCGGCCTGCACGAAGGCGCGGCCGAGATCCGGGTCGGCGCGGCGGCCGGTGTGGAACGGCGGGTTCGAGACGACGAGGTCATGGCCCCCGGTCAGACCCGCGATGGGCCACCGCGTCGCGTCCGCCCAGTAAAAGGCGGCGCGCGGATCGGTGACGTTCAGCCGGGCGCACTCCAGCGCGTCGGCCTCCGCCTCCACCAGGTCGCAGCGGGTGACGCCGGGGGAGGCAAGGACGGCGCTGGCAAGAAACCCCCAGCCCGCGCCGAGGTCGCAGACGCGGCCCTTGAGGTCGTGCAGATGCGAGGCGAGGAGCGCCGAGCCGGGGTCGACGCCATCGGCGGAGAAGACACCCGCGCGGGTGACGAAACCGTCCGCCTCGCCGGGCTCCGCCAGCCAGCCCGCCGGGGCGGGGGCGGCGGCGAAGGCAAAGACCTTGCCGTGGGCCTTGGAGAAGGCTTCCGTCGTCTCGAAGGCCGCGCGGCAGGCGCGGAAGGTGCCGTCGATGCCATCGGCCTTCGCCCCGTCGACCAGCACCGGGGCCCCCGGCGGCACCGCCGCGCAGGCCCGGGCGATCAGATCGAGCGTCAGGGCGCGGGCGCGGGCCGCGAAGACCACGGCGGCCTCGAAGCGTCCCTCGATCTCCGCGGCGACCGAAAGGCCTCGCGCCTCAAGCGCCTCGACCTCCGGTCGGAAGCCGTGGACCGCGACGATGGTGTCGGGCAGGCCGGACAGATCGAGGTCGGAGGGCGGCCGAAGGAGCAGGACGCGGCCCCCTGCGGGCAGGTCGGGAAGCGACACCGCACCGGAGGCAAGTGCAAGGGACAGCCGGGCGTGCATGAACGAAGGACTAGTCCTCCTTCTCCATGGTGCACTGCAGCGGGTGCTGGTGCCGGCGGGCGAAATCCATAACCTGCGCCACCTTGGTCTCGGCGATCTCGTGGCTGAATACGCCGACGACGGCGAGACCCTTCTTGTGAACCGTCAACATGATCTCGACGGCGTGACCGTGGGTGATGCCGAAGAACTTCTCGAGCACCATCACGACGAATTCCATTGGCGTATAGTCGTCGTTCAGCAGCATCACCTTGTAGAGCGGCGGCTTGGCGGTCCGCGTCCGGGTCTTCGTGGCGACGCCGAGGCCGACGTCGTCGTCGCCGTCGTCCGGCCGTTCCGACATGACGATGGGGCAGGCCGTTGCGGTGGAAGGAAGGCGGATCATGCGGGCTCGGCTGCTGGCGTGTCGGGGTCGGCTGCATCATATAGTCAAACGGGCCGCCGAGAAAAGGTGCGGCGACGATCAAATGCTCCGGCGTTCGCGGGCAAATGCTCCGGCGTTCGCGGGAGGGAGGTGCGGATGAAGGTGACGACGATCGGTTTCGACGCCGACGACACGCTCTGGCAGAACGAGACCTTCTTCCGCCTCGGCCAGGCCCGCTTCGCGGAGCTGCTGGCCGATCACGCCGAGGCCGATCATCTGGCGGAGCGGCTTCTGGCGGCGGAGCGGCGCAACCTCGGGCACTACGGCTACGGCATCAAGGGGTTCGTGCTGTCGATGATCGAGACGGCCATCGAGGTGACCGGGGGCCGCGTGCCCGGCGAGGTCATCGCCCGGCTTCTCGAGGAGGGGCGCGAGATGCTGCGCCACCCGGTCCACCTCATGCCGGGCGCGGAGGAGGCGGTCCGCGCGCTGGCCCCGACGCATGCGCTGGTGCTGATCACCAAGGGCGACCTTCTGGACCAGGAGCGCAAGCTGGCCGAATCCGGGCTGCGCGACCTCTTCGACGCCGTCGAGATCGTGTCGGACAAGGTGACCGCGACCTATGCGCGCGCCTTCACGACCCACGGCGACGGCGTGGAGCGGGCGCTGATGGTGGGGAACTCGATGCGTTCGGACGTGCTGCCCGCGCTGGAGGCGGGGGCCTGGGGCGTCTTCTGCCCGTCGCAGGACGAATGGGCGCTGGAGGCGGCGGAGGCCCCGGAAGGCGCGCCGCGATATCGGCGGATCGCGACGATGGAGGAGCTGCCTACACTGATCGCGAGCCTCTGAGCCGCGTGGCCTCCTCGGAGCCTCCAGTCGGCGATACCCGGGACGCAGAACGCCGCCCCCGTCCGGGCCGGCGTCTTTGCTCCCGAAATATCCCGGGGGGCGCCGCCCCGGCGCGGGGGCAGCGCCCCCTCCGTCCCCTCAGACCAGCGCCCCCTCCGCGGTCAGCGTCAGCCTGCCGCCGAGCCACGGCCCGAGCACCTCCGGCAGGGCCACCGACCCGTCCGCCTGCTGGCCGTTCTCAAGCACCGCGATGAGGCAGCGGCCCACGGCGAGGCCGGAGCCGTTAAGGGTGTGGACGAACTCGGGCCTCCCACCGCCGGCGGGCCTGAACCGGGCGTTCATGCGGCGGGCCTGGAAATCGCCGGTGGTGGAGCACGACGAGATCTCGCGGTAGGTGTCCTGCCCGGGCAGCCAAACCTCGATGTCATGGGTCCGGCGCGCGCCGAACCCCATGTCGCCGGTGCAGAGCAGGATGGTCCGATACGGCAGGCCGAGCCTTTCGAG
>JBBQDX010000277.1:0-5934 GCA_038320125.1 Rhodobacterales bacterium
TTCGCTTCGCCACACCCGGCCGTCCCGGCCACCGCATCGGCGCCCTCGAAAACCTGCTCGAAACACGCTTCCGCTCCGCCATCACAGCCTCCAGGATAAAAGCGTTGCGACGATTGGTTGAAGCCGCCGTGTCTGCTTCGATCGACTAGACCTCCACAGGAGCGGCAACAGCTATTGCGTGATCACGGTCTGGGACAAGGGCCCGGCCTGCGGCTTCGCGACCTCGGCCTGGAATATGCGCAGAAGGCCGGGTTCACCTTTCTCGAGAACCGCGAGAACGTCGGGTCCAGCGGCACGGTCAACTCCGGGATCCTGCACGCCGGGCGCGATGACATCATCCTGCTCAACAGCGACACGGCGCCCTGCGGCGACTGGGCCCGACGGTTGCAGGATGTGGCTTATGCCCATCCGAAGGTCGCCACGGTGGTGCCCTTCTCGAACAACGCAACGATCTACAGCCTACCCTTTCCTGATGGATCGGAATTGCCCGAAACGGGTGCCGTGCCCTGGACGCAAGCGCTGGACCAGCGGGCGCTCCTGCAGCCGGCAAGGGCCGTCGAGATGCCGATCAGCCGTGGCTTCTGCACCTACGTGCGACAATCGGCTTTCGACCGGCTCGGACTTTACAGCGAGATGAAGCTCGACAAGGGCCATGGCGAGGACAACGAGCTCAGCATGCGGATTCGGGCCGCCGGATATTTCTGTTGCTGCGCCACTTATGTGGTGGTCGAGCATGCGGGACCGAGGAGCTTCACGGCGGATGCGATGCAGTGGAAACTGGCCGGTCGCGAAGCGATGCGCACGGATTTTTTTCTTTAGCTCAAAGAGATCGCGGGCATTCTCGAGAACGATCCTCTCGCCGATCAACGCCGGAAGATGGTCGGCTGACACGCCTCCGACCGGTCGAGGGACAAGCCCACGGAGCGTCACAGATGCAAGTCGTCGCGCAACAGCGCGGGATCTCCCTTGATCACCTCTTCCAAGAGCCTGAAATCGTCGAGGTCGTCGATGTCCAGTTCGCAGATCTTGTGGACCGGGATGCCGAAGACATTGCGACCAGGAAAGTCGCTCGATGCCCTCTCGGAATCGAAACGGATCACGTCGGTGCCGAAAACCTTGTAGCGCGTTCCGATATCCTGGCGCCGGATCATCGACCTTCGCCGGTCGTCGAGGTCGGGCAGGAGAACATCGCCGCCGTCGATGCGGCAGAGGCGGCCCTCGCTTTCGCAAACGGTGCGCGCCGCCGAGAACCTGTCATCCGCCCCGAGGATATCGACGCTTGTCCTGACGGCCGACAGATCGCGGAGGCTGTCCTCCTCCATCGCGCTGTGGGACGCCGCTTCCGGGGATCTCGGGACCGGCGTCTCGGCACCATAACCCTCTGAAATCTCGGCATGTTCGGCGGAGCCCGTCGAGCAGATGACGCGATCGCATCCCGGAGCCTTCGCAAAGTCGATCGAATGAGCGATCAGGCGATGCCCCGCCAAAGGTCGGATAGTCTTGTTCGGCAGTCCCTTCGATCGCGATCTTGCCGCGATGATCGGATAGGTCTTCAATCGTCGCCTCCTCACGAGCCGTATCTCTTGTATTTGGGGTGCTCGCTGGGGCCACCGCCTTCCCCTCCGAGCCCAACGGGGTCTCGACTTCGCGGACCTTGGGGACGTCGTCGCGGAACTGGCTCGTCGTCAGATCCAGGGCCACGGCGTCGAAATGCGCCCGGTCCGTGTCGGCGAGCTTCCCGAGTTTCTCGACCATGCGCGCGCCCGCGGCGACGGCCATCGCCGAGCCAGTCTTCGTCGTGGCTCGAACAAGCCGGCACGATCCGCGGGTCGGACTTCGACAGACGGTGACAGTGCCGTGCGACCCCCACGTTGCAATCGCGCGCCGGGGTCGGATAGGTCGAGTTGGCCTGCATCAGGTAGAGTTCCGGCACCGGCCGGAACGTCTCGATCGCCCAGGCTTCTTCGGCGCGGTCGGTCATGCCGGTGGAGAGGATGATGCCCCGGTCGCTGCCGGCGGCAACCCGCGTCAGGTCGTCGATGTGTTCCGAGATCGGCGAGGGCAGTTACACCAGCGGGGTTTCGAACTCGAGGATGAACCTGCAGGAGGGCTCGTCGAGAACCGAGGCGAACCAGCGGATCTCCAGCCGTTTGCAGAGGTCGTCGAGGAAGGCGAAATCATCGCGCGAAAGTTCGAGCTGACCGCGGTAGTCTCTGAACGTGGTGCCGAACGGCGAGCGTTAGAATGCCGCGAGCTGCTCGGGCATGGCGAACGTCTCGACGTTGCGCTTCTGCACCTTCACGAAGTCCGCCCCGGCGGCGCGGGCAGCCCGCACCATAAGCTCCAGCCACCCTCTGTCGCCGAAGTGGTTGGTCGGAAGCTCCGCTATTACGGCGACGGTCCAGTACCGTTCGTCGGGCCTCTGGCGCCGGTCGCGGCGGAAGAGGTCGATGAGCTTCTCCGCCGCCGACCACGAACAGGCCCGCGTCCCGACTTGGAAGATTTGCAGGCCGCTATCCCGCAGTATGTAGAGCGCGGTCAGAAAGTAGTTCTTTTGCAAGTCGATGACGAGCGCGCGCTCCGCGTCGCCGCCGCCGCCGAACTGCCGGCCCGCGACATGGGCATAGCCCGGCTCGGGGCGGAAATCGAAGGCGACCATGTCGACGTTCCGCAGCCTGCGCCGCGGTTCCGCCACCTCCCGCGCGACCCGCAGGGCCGAGATGAAGAGCACGTCCTCGACCCCGATGTCCCTGGCAAGGAGCCGCTGTCCATGACGTCGGACCCTTCCTGCATCGGCGGCACATGCGGCACCCGCAGGACCTGCGCGTGCGGCGCGCGGAAATTGGCGGAGGTGAGGCAGAGGCATGCCCGCGGCCCGCTCTCGGCGAGGGATGCGGCGACCTAACCGGCCTGGAAGATCGAGGTGTTGCAGGGATAGACGCGCTCGACGTCGTTGACGACAATGACAAGGGAGCCGGCGAAGATCTATGTGGGAATGGCGTCGATCGGCGGGCCCTTACCCAGTATGAAGATCGTATCGGTAGCGTATGTCGACGCGATTGCGCCGACCTGGCTCGAGAAATCGTCCATCGCAATCCTCATCGTCGACTTTGACATCGCATCCGGCCTTCTACGGTCCCGGCTAACCCCCCAGCCGATCGCTTCGGTGCAGGACGACGAGAAGGCGACGATGCGGGACCGCGGCATAAACGGAACTGCCCCGGTCGTCATGGCCTCGCCGAGCTGGGGCATCATGAGCATGCTGCCCTCGTTCCGTCCGCCCCGCCGGATCGGCAGGGACATGCCCCTTTCCTCGAGGCCGGAGCAGAAGTTCCCGGTCCCGTCGATGGGGTCGAGGACCGCCATCCAACCGTCACCGACCGCCGCGCCGGCGATCCAGCGTTCCTCGCCGATAAAGCAGATGCTAGGAATGTCGCGGTCCAGCCACTCCCGGATGGCGCCTTCGAGGAAAATGTCCGCCGCCGTCACCGGACTGTCGTCTGCCTTTCACGTGGTGTCGTAGCGCCGTTCCTAGAGCGCGGGAGCAAGCCGTCGACGAAGGGTCGCACGCGCTGGAGAAGCGGGGGAACATCGGGCATTGCAGTCCTCTGGGTGATGCGGCTCCTGTTAGCCCGCCGAGGGTCCGAAACGACCCGGCGGCCCCTTCAGCCGACCCGAGCGCGCCCAGTCCCATCTTTCGGGCACGTCCAGGGCGCGGGCCGCGCCGAAGCCGGGCGACATGGCCGAGCCGCGCATCCTCCGCCGAAGTGCCGCCTTGCGCGGCCGGACGCAAGCTGTAGCGTCCGCGCAGCAGGAGGGTGCGCGGATGGCGGACAGGATCGTGATCGTGGGTGGGGCCATCATGGGCTCCTCGCTGGCGTGGTGGCTGACCGAACTCGGTCATCCGCCCGGCGACATCACGGTGGTCGAACGCGATCCGACCTATGCCGCCTGCGCCACGGCCTTCACCAACTCCTGCATCCGCCAGCAGTTCGGCAACCCGCTCAACGTCGCCATCAGCCGCTTCGGGGTCGAGTTCCTCAAGGATTTCGGCCGGCACATGAAGGACGACCGCGTCCCGCCGATCCACCTGCATTCCTTCGGCTACCTCTACCTCGCCGACGACGCGGAGGCCGAGGAGAGGCTGCGCCGCGCCCATGCCGTGCAGGCGTCCATGGGGGCGGCGACCCGCCTGATGACGCCCGGGCAGATCGCGGCGGAATGGCCGTTCTACGATGTGGAGGGCCTGACGCTCGGCTCGCACAACTCGGTGGACGAGGGCTATTTCGACGGCACCACCATGTTCGAGTGGTGGCGCCGAATCGCCCGGGAGCGGGGCGTGGCCTACGTGGCGAACGAGGTGGCGGCCGTCAATGCGACCGGCGGCATTGTGCACGGCGTGACGCTGGCCGACGGCACCCGCCTGCCCGCCGACATCGTGGTGAACGCCGCCGGCACGCGCAGCGCCCGCGTGGCGCGGATGGCGGGCCTGGACCTGCCGGTCGAGCCGCGCAAGCGCTACACTTGGGTCTTTGAGGCCAAGCACCCACTGGACCGCGATCTGCCGCTGACCATCGACCCTTCCGGCGTCCACGTTCGCACCGACGGCGCCAACTACATGGCCGGGGCCACGCCCGACGACGACCCGGGTGTCGAGCCCGACGACTTCGGCGGCGACTGGTCGATCTGGGAGGATAAGGTCTGGCCCGCCCTCGCCACCCGCATCCCGGCCTTCGAGGATATCCGGGTGCTGCGCTCCTGGGTCGGTCATTACGACCTCAACACGCTTGACGCCAACGCCATCCTCGGGCCGCACCCCGACCTGCCCGGCTTCGTCTGCATGAGCGGCTTCTCCGGGCATGGCCTACAGCAATCCGCCGCGATGGGGCGCGGCCTTGCGGAGCGGCTGATCCACGGGCGCTACCTCAGCCTCGACCTCACGCCCTTCGGACCCAAGCGCATCGCCGCGAAGGCGCCGTTTCCCGAGCTCGCGATCATCTGACCGCCGGGCGGGGCCCTCAGACGTAGCGATTCCAGATGTTCTCCAAGCGCTCCTGGCGTCCCGAGACGGGGGCAGGGTTGGTGCCGTTACGCTCCACGCCGGCGGCGATGATGGCGAGGTCGGAGGTCAGCAGATCAGAGGTTTTCCAACCAGCATAGCGCGCCGTCCGCGCCTCCTCCAGCAGCCCCTCCTCCAGCGCCGCCGCCGCGGCCTTCAGACCGCGCGCGCAGACATCCATCGCGCCGACATGCGCCGCGATCAGGTCCACAGGGTCGAGCGACTGGCGCCGCAGCTTGGCGTCGAAGTTGGTGCCGCCGGTGGTGAAGCCGCCGGCGCGCAGCACCTCGTAGTAGGCGCGCGCGATCTCGGGGACGTCGTTGGGGAACTGGTCGGTGTCCCAGCCCGACTGCTGGTCGTTTCGATTCATGTCGATGCTGCCGAAGATGCCGAGGGCCCCGGCCAGCGCCAGCTCGTGCTCGAAGCTGTGACCGGCCAGGATGGCGTGGCCCTGCTCGATGTTGACCTTGACCTCGTTCTCCAGCCCGAAATCCTTGAGGAACCCGTAGACCGTTGCCACGTCGAAATCGTACTGGTGCTTGGTCGGCTCCTGCGGCTTCGGCTCGATCAAGATGGCGCCGTCGAAGCCGATCTTGCGCGCGTAGTCCACGGCCATGCAGAGGAACCGCCCGGCTTGCTCGCGCTCGCGTTTGAGGTCGGTGTTGAGCAGCGTCTCGTAGCCCTCGCGCCCGCCCCAGAGGACGTAGTTCTCGCCGCCGCCTTCAGCCCGCGCGCGCAGCAATCCATGCCGCCGATATGCGCGATCAGCAGATCCTGCGGATCGAGCGTCTGGCGCCGCAGCTTGGCGTCGAAATTGGTGCCACCCGTCTTGAACCCACCGGCTTGCAGCTCCTGGTAGTAGGCAAGCGCCATTT
>JBBQDX010000278.1:0-5913 GCA_038320125.1 Rhodobacterales bacterium
CAGCAACTCCTCGCGCCGCTTCGCCGCCCGCTCCGCGTTGGCCGCCTTCACCGGGCCGAAGCCGCGGATCTGCATCGGCAGGGTCGCCAGCGCCGCCACGACGTCGCGCGTCGCATCCGACAGGAGCGGCAGGACCTCGTCCATGTCGGCCTCGTACTGCGCGATGAGCGCGCGCTCCATGCGCCGCTCGCCCGAACGGCCGAAGGGGTCCGCCCAGGTTCCGCGCAAGACCTTGCCGCGGGCGAGCCACGGGTAGAACCGCTCGATCCAGGGGCCGAAGGTGCGCTTTTGCGGCCGCCCGTCCGAGCCGGTCTTCGACAGGACGGGCGGCGCGAGGTGATAGGCGAGCTTCAGATCCCCGTCGAAGGTCTCCTCCGCCTTCCTGCGCGACGACATCAGCAGCCGCGCCACCTCGTACTCGTCCTTGTAGGACAAAAGCTTGTGATAGCCGTCGATCACCGCGGCCCGCACTGCGGAATCCTCGATCCGGTCGAGCATCGCGGTGTAGCGCGCCGCATGGCGCCTCGATTGATACGCGGTCAGATGGGCCACCCGGCTCGCCACCTTCGCCGCCGCCGTCCGCGGCAGGCGCACGACCGTATCGGCCAGTATCGTCTCCACGGCCTCCGCGTTCAGCACCGCCCAGCGGCCGAGCTCGAACGCGCGCTGGTTCTTCTCCACCGCCGCCCCGTTCAGCTCGATGGCGCGGGCGATCGCCTCGCGAGTCAGCGGCACGAGGCCATTCTGCCACGCCGCCCCCAGCATCATCATGTTGGAGAAGATCGTGTCCCCCAGAAGCTTTTCGGCGAGCTTCGAGGCATCGAACATCGCGAGACGATCCCGCAGGCGGGCCTGCAGCGCCAGCGCCAGCCGGTCGGCAGGAAGCTTGAAATCGGCGTTCAGCGTGAAGTCCCCGGTCACGATCTCATGGGAGTTCACCACCGCGCCCGTCCGCCCGGTGGAGGTCAGCGCCAGCGTCTTGGTATCCGCCGAGACCACGAGGTCGCCGCCGATCAGCGCGTCGGCCTCGCCCACGGCGACGCGGATGACGGATATGTCGGCGGGGTGCTCCGACAGGCGGCAGTGGATCGCGACCGCGCCGCCCTTCTGCGCCAGCCCCGCCATCTCCATGACGCCCGCGCCCTTGCCGTCGAGATGCGCGGCCATCGCCATCACCGCCCCGATGGTCACGACGCCGGTGCCGCCGACGCCGGTGATGACCGTGTTCCAGGTGCCGTCGATGGCCGGCAGCGACGCCTCCGGCAACGCGCCGATCTCCACCTCCGCCGTCGCGGCCTTCCGCAAGGTGCCGCCCGCGACGGAGACGAACGACGGGCAGAACCCCTTGACGCAACTATAGTCCTTGTTGCAGGTCGACTGGTCCACCGCCCGTTTGGTGCCGAAGTCGGTCTCCACCGGCACGAGGCTCACGCAGTTCGACTGCACACCACAATCGCCGCAGCCCTCGCAGACGTCGGTGTTGATCAGGATGCGGCGGTCCGGATCGGGGAAGGTGCCGCGCTTGCGCCGGCGGCGCTTCTCGGCCGCGCAGGTCTGGATGTAGAGGATGACGGAGACCCCCTTCACCTCCCTGATGCGCTCCTGGACCGCGGGCAGTTCCTCGCGCTCGTACCAGTCGAGACCGGCGGGGAAGCGGCTGCGGTCCACCCCCTCCTTTTCGTCGTAGACGACGTCGATGCGCTGCACTCCCATCGCCTGCAACTCGCGGGCAATGCGCTCGGGGCTCAGGTCGCCCTCGTTCTCCTGCCCGCCGGTCATGGCGACGGCGTCGTTGTAGAGGATTTTGTAGGTGATGTTGGTTCCGGCCGCCAGGGCCGCCCGGATGGCGAGGTTGCCGGAGTGGTTGTAGGTGCCCTCGCCGAGGTTCTGGAACACGTGGTCGCGGGTGGAAAAGAGCGACTCGCCGATCCAGTTGGCGCCCTCGGCTCCCATGTGGGTGTAGCCCTCGGTCTTGCGGTCCATCCAGAGCGCCATGACGTGGCAGCCGATGCCCGCCCCCGCGCGCGACCCGTCGGGCACCCTGGTCGAGGTGTTGTGCGGGCAGCCCGAGCAGAACCACGGCGTCCGCTTCGCGAGGCTCGGCGCATTGTCGGCTCGCTTGGCCTCGGCCACGCGGGCCATCCCGGCGTCGATCCGGTCGGTGCCGCGGCCCTCTTCCTTCAGGATGCCGCCCAGCTTCTCGGCGATGTCGGAAGGCTCCAGCGCATAGGCCTGCTTGAACAGGATCGGCCCGTCGGACTGCTTGCGGTAGCCGTAGACGCGCCGCCCGTGGCGGTCGTCGAAGATCGCCTCCTTGACCTGAACCTCGATCAGCTTGCGCTTCTCCTCGACGCAGACGATCAGGTCGAGACCCTCGGCCCAGTCGTGGAACCCCTTCATGTCGAGCGGCCAGGTCTGGCCCACCTTGTAGGTGGTCACGCCGAGCCTGCGGCATTCCGCCTCGTCCAGCCCGAGGATGCCCATGGCATGAACGAGGTCGAGCCAGTTCTTGCCCGCCGCGACGAAGCCGATCTTCGCCCCGGCGCGCCCGTGCATCCGCTTGTCCATCCTGTTGGCGTGGCTGAACGCCTCGGCGGCCCAGCGCTTGTAGCCCAGCAGGCGGTCCTCCTGCGGAATCCAGTGATCGTTGAGGCGGATGTTCAGCCCACCCTCGGGCAGGGCGAAATCGGGCGTCACGAAGGACATCCGGCCCGGATCGCCGTCCACGACGGAGGTGACCTCGATGGTGTCCTTCATGGTCTTGAGGCCGACCCAGACCCCGGCATAGCGCGAGAGCGCCCAGCCGTAGATGCCGAAGTCGAGGATCTCCTGCACGCCGGCGGGCGACAGGACGGGCATGTGGACGTCGACGAGCGCCCAGTCCGACTGGTGGCAGGTGGTCGACGAGTCTCCCGTGTGGTCGTCGCCCATCGCCATCAGGACGCCGCCGTTCCTCGATGTGCCCGCCATGTTGGCATGCCGCATCGCGTCGCCCGACCGGTCCACCCCCGGCCCCTTGCCGTACCAGAGCCCGAAGACGCCATCGAATCGCCCCTCGCCGCGCAGTTCCGCCTGCTGGCTGCCCCAGACGGCGGTCGCCGCGAGGTCCTCGTTCAGGCCGGGCTGGAAGGTGATGTCGTTGGCCTCGAGCACCTTGCGCGACCTGGCCATGTTGAGATCGACGCCGCCGAGGGGAGATCCGCGATAGCCGGTGCAATAGCCGGCGGTGTTGAGGCCGGCGCGCCGGTCACGCTCCTTCTGCATCAGCATCAGCCGGACCAGCGCCTGCGTCCCGCTGAGCAGGACGTCGGTGCGGTCGAGGTCGTAGCGGTCGTTCAGGGACACATCGTGGCGCATGGCAATCTCCTCCTGACAGAGAACATAGCGCATTTTGGGTCGTTCCGGCAAGATAGGTCACCCGTGCTGACCAATTACTTGGAATCGGGCCTGCCGCTCTGCAGCATTTGCCGTTATCGGTGCTCGGGGCGAGGCCGAAGGAGTGGCGGACATGGATTGGGACAAGCTGAGGATCTTCCACGCGGTCGCCGACGCGGGGTCGCTGACCCATGCCGGCGAGGTGCTGCACCTGTCGCAATCGGCGGTCAGCCGGCAGATCCGGTCGCTGGAGGACAGTCTCGGCACGACGCTCTTTCATCGCCACGCCCGTGGCCTGATCCTGACGGAGCAGGGAGAGCTGCTGTTCGACGCGACCCTGTCGATGTCGAAACGCCTCGACACCGCCGCCGCCCGCATCCGCGACAGCGAGGAGGAGGTCTTCGGCTCGCTGCGCGTCACCACCACCATCGGGTTCGGCTCGATCTGGCTCGCCCCGCGGCTGCCCAAGCTCTATGCCCGCTACCCCGACCTGAGCCTCGACCTGATGCTCGAAGAGCGGGTGCTCGACCTGCCGATGCGCGAAGCCGACGTGGCGATCCGGATGAAGGAGCCGAGCCAGGCCGATCTGGTCCGCAAGCGCCTCATGGACATCCGGATGCAGCTTTTCGCCACGGCGGAGTATCTGGCCGGAAACGGCACGCCGGCCTCGCTGCACGACCTCGCGTCGCACCGCCTGCTCTGCCAGTCGCTCTCGGCCACGCAGGTGAGCGCCAACGCCACCCTTGTGCGCGAGTTGCTGACCTACGAGATCGGCCGGACGCTGACGGTGAACAACTACTTCGGCGTGCTTCAGGGCGTGCTCAGCGGCCTGGGCATCGGCGTGCTGCCGGATTATCTCAGCCAGGACTTCCCGCAACTCACCCGGGTGCTGCCCGCCGTCGAGTCGAACGAGGTGCCGGTGTTCCTCGCCTTCCCGGAGGAATTGCGCGGCTCCAAGCGGATCAACGCCTTCCGCGATTTCGTGGTGGAGGAGGTGGTGGCCTACCGCAAGGCGCGGCAGGACAGGGCCTCCGCGTGAGCCATGCGGCAGGCGCATGGCGGCATTGCGCCGATGGCACCTCTGGCTGCCTTGTCCCGCGCCGGTCCGAGCAATATTTCATCTATTGAAGGACGGCGCATGTCGTTCTTCACCTCCCTGTTGGACTAAGGCCGAGCTCGATGCTCGGCCCTTTTTTTCGCCCGGATGCGAGATTTTCGCCCGGACGCAGGACTTATCGCGCGCGCGCGAGATGGACCCCGGTGCGGCTCAGGCCGCCTTCGACACGAAATCGTAAAGCTGTCCGACCGTCCGCACATCCGTCTCGACCGCTTCGATGTCGATCGTGATGCCCATCTCGTCCTCGAGCTCCATCACGAACTCGGTCAGATTGAGGGACGTCATGTTCAGCCCGTCGCCGAACAGCGTATCCTCGTCCGACACGGTTTCCGGCTTGATGTATTTCACCAGGCGCGTCCTGAATTCGTCCTTGTCCATCATGGTCGGTCTCCTAACCGGGGTTCATGCCGCCGCGGCCGCCGCGACCTGGCGGATGCGCTGCACCATCGCGCGCAACCCGTTGGAGCGCTGCGACGACAGATGGTCGTTGAGGCCGAGCCGGCCGAGTTCCTTCGCCGCGTCCACCTCGGCGATCTGCGCCACCGTCAGCCCGGCATAGAGCTCGTGCAGGATAGCGATGAGCCCGCGCACGATCATCGCGTCGCTCTCCCCCGCGAAGTCGAATATGGCGGCCGCGCCCTCGCCGTCGAGGCTCGGGTGAATCCAGACCTGACTGGCGCAGCCGTCCACCTTGGTCGCGGGCACCTTCAGCGCGTCGTCGAGCGGCGCAAACGCCTTGCCCATGTCGATGACGTGCCGGTACCGGTCCTCCCAGTCGTCGAGAAACGCGAAGGTCTCGACCAGTTCCTCGAAGCGTTCCTGCGCCATGCCGTCCTCGTTGGTGCCTCGCCGCGAGAGCTAGGGGCCTTGGGCGCGAAGGTCCAGACGCTTCCCAAAGGTCCGGCGATCGGCTAGCCCCTTTCGGGCAGGAAAAGACGGGGCCCTTTCCGCGCGGGAATAAAAGACGGGGCCCTTTCCGCGCAGGAATAAAGACGGGAAACAAGATGGCGATCACGGCACGGATCGGGGCGGCCCTGGCACTGACGGCCCTGGCGGGGTGCGGACTGGGGCAGACGCGGCTTAACCCGTTCAACCTGTTCGGATCGCAGCGTGTCGAGCGGATCGAGGCGGCCCGCGCGGCGCCCGCCCGCCCGGTCGTCGATCAGGTCGTCTCGCTGGAGGTCGCGCCGACGCCCTCCGGCGCGATCGTCTCCACTGTGGGGCTGCCGCCGACGCAGGGATACTGGGAGGCGGAGCTCGTCCGCGTGCCGACCGCCGACCCGGCCGTCCTGCTTCTCGACTTCGCCATCCTGCCGCCGCTCACGCCGCGGCCTGCGGGCACCCAGCCCTCGCGCGAGGTTCTGGGCGGCGCGGTCTTCACGACGCAGGAACTGGCCGGCATCCGCACCATCGTCGTGCAG
>JBBQDX010000279.1:0-5889 GCA_038320125.1 Rhodobacterales bacterium
CGCGTTCACGGGCCCCCGGTCGCTGCCCGCCGCATCGCGGCTCTCGCTGACCGAAAGGCGCGTCTCGCCGTCGACCTCAACGACGACAACCGCTTCGGACAGCGTGACCATCTCCCCGCGCGCGTCGCGTCGCCGCTCCACCGTGACGCGGTAGCGTTGCACCTCGAAGAAGGCGGGCATCGCCCCGAGCTCCCGGCGCGCGACGATCTCGAAGCTCGCCGCCGCCGTGTCGTAGGCATAGCCCGCGTCCTCGCGCGCCTTCACCTTCGTCAGGATGGCGCGGAGCTGGTCCTCGTTGCCGTCCAGCCCCGCCCCGGCGAGGCGCGCGCGCAAGTTCGACAGCCCCGCCTGGTTGGACATCGGCACGATGCGGGCGTTGCCCACCGTCTCGGGCGGGATGTGCTCGTAGGTCGACGGATCCTTGGCGATGGCGCTCGCGTGCAGGCCGGCCTTGTGCGCGAAGGCAGAGGCGCCGACATAGGCGGCCTCGCGCCGGGGGATCCGGTTCAGGATGTCGTCGAGACGCCGCGACACCTTCATCAGCGACGGCAGCGCGGCGCGCGCCACTCCGGTCTCGAACCGCGAGGCATAGGGCTCTTTCAGCAACAGCGTCGGGATGAGCGCGACGAGGTTCGCGTTGCCGCAGCGCTCGCCCAGCCCGTTGAGCGTTCCCTGAACCTGCCGCGCCCCCGCCTCGATGGCCGCGAGCGACCCGGCGACGGCCTGCTCGGTGTCGTTGTGGGTATGGATGCCGAGCCGGTGGCCCGGCACCGCCGCCGCGATGACCTCGGCCACGACCGCGCCGATCCGCCCCGGCATCGTGCCACCGTTGGTGTCGCAAAGCACCACCCAGCGGGCGCCCGCGTCCAGTGCCGCGCGCGCGCAGGCGATGGCATAGACCGGGTCGCTCTCGTGGCCGTCGAAGAAATGTTCGGCATCGAACAGCGCCTCGCGCCCCTCCGCCACCACATGCGCCACCGAGTCGCGGATCGCGGCCAGGTTCTCTTCCAGCGTCACGCCGAGCGCCGTCTCGACATGGAACGGATGCGTCTTGCCCACCAGGCAGACGGCCCCCGTCCCTGCGTTGAGCACGGCCGCCAGGACGTCGTCGTTCGCCGCCGACCGCCCGACCCGCTTGGTCATGCCGAAGGCCGTCAGCGTGGCGCGCAGCTTCGGCGCGTCCTCGAAGAACTCGCTGTCGGTCGGGTTGGCCCCGGGCCAGCCGCCTTCGACGTAATCCACCCCGAGCGCGTCCAGCATCGCCGCGATCTCGCGCTTCTCGGAGGCGGAGAACTGCACCCCCTGCGTCTGCTGCCCGTCGCGCAGGGTGGTGTCGTAGAGGTAGAGGCGGTCAGTCATGCGGCTAACTTTCGATGACGCGGCGGAGATCGTCTTCCGAGGCTATCGCGTCAATTCTAATCTTGACTATATTGATGCCGTTCGATGCTCGGTCTGCCCGAAGCGAAATACCATGGTCACTAGCTGCTTTTTTCAATTTGTCGGCTTCGGCCCAACGCTGATTGTGTCGATGGTCCATCCAACCAAGACCAATGCGACGGGCTATAAATTGAACCGCTTCGGTGCGAGTTCCCCAATGAGACATGCCCACCGCCACTTGATAGTCTCGACCCTCGCTCATTCCCTCATGTTCAAATAATTTTGCCCAATCCTGCTGAGCAATCGAAATCAGATCAATCCCGATGAGCCGTGCTGACGCTACAAACGCCTCCCTGTCGTCCCACTCGAATAGTTGATCCAGTCGCTGAATCGCGCGCGGCGTGCTCAAATCGCTTCGAAGAGCGTCAAGGAACTTATCATCAGGTATTCCGGGTGTTACATCTATTGCTGCAATCGCCCACTTGCGCAACTTTTCGGTCGCCTCCCGCGCCTTCTCCTCGCTCCAGTCCATCGGCTTCGAGTAATGCGTCGAGAGGAACACGAAGCGGATCACCTCGCCCGGCACCCCCTGGTCCAGAAGGTCGCGCACCGTGAAGAAGTTGCCCAGCGACTTCGACATCTTGCGCCCCTCGACCAGCAGCATCTCGTTGTGCAGCCAATAGCGCGCGAAATCCGCCTCGGGGTTGGCGCAGCAGGATTGCGCGCGCTCGTTCTCGTGATGCGGGAACATCAGGTCGTTGCCGCCGCCGTGGATGTCGAACGACGTGCCCAGCAGCGCCTTCGCCATTGCCGAGCATTCGATGTGCCAGCCGGGCCGGCCGTAGCCCAACGACGTCTCCCACCCCGGCTCCTCCTCGCCCGACGGCTTCCAGAGGACGAAATCCATCGGATCGCGCTTGTAGGGCGCGACCTCGACGCGGGCCCCGGCGATCATGTCGTCCACCGTGCGGCCCGAGAGCTTGCCGTAGCCCTCGAAGGAGGCGACCGAGAACAGCGCGTGGCCATCAGCGTGATAGGCATGACCCGAGGCGATCAGCCCCTCGATCATGGTCACCATCTGCGCGATGTAGTCGGTCGCGCGGGGCATCTGCGTCGGCTCCAGCGTGCCGAGCGCCGCCATGTCGTCGAGATACCACCGCGTCGTCTCGGCGGTGATGGCCCCGATGTCGCGCCCCGTCTCGGCCGCCCGCGCGATAATCTTGTCGTCGATATCGGTAAAATTGCGGACATAGGTCACATGCGCCGCGCCGTAGTCGTGGCGCAGCAGACGGAAGAGCACGTCGAAGAGGATGACGTTGCGCGCGTTGCCCAGATGCGCGCGATCGTAGACGGTCGGCCCGCAGAGGTAGAGCCGGACGTTCCCGGGGTCGATCGGCGCGAAGGCCTCGACCGTCCGGGTCATCGAATTGCGCAGGCGCATGGCGGGCCGTGTCATCCGGACCTCTCCTCAAAATGATGCGGGATCGGGCCGGGACGGACACGCGGGCACCCGAGGCCCGCCGAAATGCTCAGCGGGCGGACGGAATGCAGAGAATGCAGACGGATTGGCCCATGGCGCGGTGGCTAGCACGCAGCCCCGCGCGTGCCAAGAGCCGCGCCATTTGACAAAGGCCGCGCGCCGGTGCCCCCTGCCCGCGATGGCGAAGATCTCGAACGGGATGGGCGGCCCGACCGCCGGGGGGATGGAGGACGAGGCGCGTGCGTCAGGGCCGGTGCGTACCCGGGCCAGCGCGCGCGCCATCGCTTCGACATTGCGATGCGGTATCCGCATCGCCCCCCGCGACCCCCGCAGCGCCCACGTCGCGCTGTCCGTCACCCCTGCCCCGCCAAGCATTGTCGTGGCCAGGGAGGCCGGGCGCCGCGCGTTCCACCACCGCCCGCCCCAGTCCGGTCGCCGCACGCGCGCAACCCGCCGCCACGCACGACAGCCCACCGATCTGGCGGGCTCACCATGACAACCCGCGCGCGCCTCTCGACTGGGCGATCCCTCGAAGCCTGCATTGCGAAACCCAAGGGGCAGCGCGTTGCCGGCGTCCTCGCCCCGATGCGAACGCCGCCGCCGCGCGCGACATGATCGTCGCCTTCACCGAGCATCGCCTTCACCAAGGAGCAGACCCAATGACCGGATTTCGCGATCTTCACCGCCACGGCGATCCCTTCATCCTGGCCAATGCCTGGGACGTGGGATCGGCGCGGATGCTCGTGGCCCTGGGCGCGCGGGCCATCGCCACGTCATCGGCGGGCTACGCCTTCACCCGCGGGTTGCCCGACGGCGGCCGGGTCGGGCGCGCGGAGGCCATCGCGCATGCCAAGGACCTTGCCGTCCATGTCTCCGTTCCGGTCTCCGCCGATCTTGAGGACGGCTACGGGCCGGACCCGGCGGATTGCGCGGCGACGGTCGAGCTGGCCGGACTGGCGGGCCTCGCGGGATGCTGCATCGAGGACATCGCGCCCGACGGCAGCGCCTACGGGTTCGATGTCTCCGTCGCGCGGATGGACGCGGCGGTGAAGGCCGCCCGCCGTGCGCCGCATGACTTCGTGTTCTGCGCCCGCGCCGACGGCGTGCTGCACGGCCGATACGACATCGACGAGGCGATCCGACGCCTGCAGGCCTTCGAGGCGGTCGGCGCGGACGTGCTCTATTGCCCGATGCCGGCGGACATGGACGATCTGAAGCGCCTCACCGCCGCCGTCTCCGCGCCGGTGAATGCGCTGGTGGCTGGGTCCTGGACGAAGGTGACGCGGGACGCCTTTGCGGAGGCCGGGGTGGCACGGATCTCGCTCGGCTCGTCGCTCGCGCGCGCCACGCACCGGATTATCCGGGACGCGGGACTCGCGATGTTCGCCGATGGTGACTTCAGCAGCCTCGGCGGCATCGGTGGCGACGAGGTGGACGGCTACCTGAAGGACGGCGCAGCGACGCCGCCGTAAGGCAAGGTCGGCGGCGTCAGTCGCGGGCTTCGCGGGCGAGCCGCTCGATCCCGGCCCAGTCGCCCGCGACCATCAGATCCTTCGGGGCGACCCAGCTTCCGCCGACGCAGACGACGTTCGGCAGCGCGAGGTAATCGGCCTTGTTCTTCAGGCTCACCCCCCCCGTCGGGCACCAGGCGATCTGCGGCATCGGGCCGCCGATGGCCTTGAGCGCGGGTGCGCCGCCGGAGGCCTCGGCGGGAAAGAACTTGAGCATGTCGAAGCCCTTCTCAAGGAGCGCCATCGCCTCCGTCGCCGTGGCCGCACCGGCCAGAAGCGGCAGATCCTCGTCGATGCAGGCCTGGATCAGCGCGTCGGTGGCCCCCGGGGAGACGCCGAAGGTGGCTCCCGCGGCCTTGGCGGCCCTGACGTCGGCGGGGGTCAGCAGCGTTCCGGCACCGACCATGCCGCCCGGGACTGAAGCCATCGCGCGGATACAGTCAAGGGCTGAGGGCGTCCGCAGCGTGACCTCGAGCGCGGGCAATCCGCCCGCCACCAGCGCCTCGGCAAGCGGTGCCGCGTGGGCCACATCGTCGAGGACGAGGACGGGGATGACGGGCGCCCGGGCGGCGATATCGCGGGCGGCGCGGGACTGGTCCTGCGGGGTCATGGTCGGCACCTTTCGGGATTCTTCACGTTTTGGGGCAACTCTGGAACGCCCGTTCCACAAATTGTACGAAACTCTCGCTCAGATCACGACCCCCGCGCCGCGGTCCGACGGGCCGGCGGCGGCGCGGAACAGCGCGAAGAGCTCGCGGCCGAGACCGGTCTCGTTGGCCGAGAGGTCCGGGTGGGCGATCTGGCGGTCCTCGACGCCTCGGGTCAGGACGTCGAGCGTGCCCGCCTTCGCGTCGACGCGGAGCAGGTCGCCATCCTGCAACCTGGCGATCAGGCCGCCGTCGAGCGCCTCGGGGGCGACGTGGATGGCGGCGGGCACCTTGCCGGAGGCCCCCGACATGCGCCCGTCGGTCACCAGCGCGACCTTGTGACCGCGGCCGAGCAGCACCGACAGGAGCGGCGTCAGCGCATGCAGCTCCGGCATGCCGTTGGCACGCGGACCCTGGTAGCGCACGACGACGATGCAGTCGCGGTCGAGCTCGCCGGCGCGGAACGCTTCCTTCACCGCCTCCTGCGTGTGGAAAACTCGGGCCGGGGCCTCGACCACATGCAACTCGGGGGCCACCGAGCTGATCTTCATGACGCCGAGGCCGAGATTGCCGCGCACCTGCTTGAGGCCCCCGTGATGGTCGAAGGCCTCGTGCGGCGGCTTCAGGATCCTGTCGTTGAGCGTCTCTGTCGGCCCCGCGACCCACTCGATGGCGTCGCCCGCGAGCTTCGGCTCGCTGGCATAGGCCCCGAGGCCGCCGCCCGCCACGGTCCGCACGTCCTCGTGGAGGAGGCCCGCGTCGAGCAGCCGGCCGATCATGTAGGGAAGGCCGCCGGCCGCGTGGAAATGGTTCACGTCCGCGAGACCGTTGGGATAGACCCGCGCCATCAGCGGCGTGATGTCGGAGACCGCGT
>JBBQDX010000280.1:0-5776 GCA_038320125.1 Rhodobacterales bacterium
CTGGAACACGATGCCGATGCCGGTGCCGTCGACATCGTCCGCCACGCCCGCGACCAGGGCTGCGAGCAGCGACGCGGCGTCGGAGAACCCGAGGAAGAACTGCATCGCCAGCGGCACGACGACGTAATGCGCGAAGGCCGCACCGAGCAGGAACAGCAGCGGCGACGCCACGAGGAACGGCAGGAAGGCGTTCTTCTCGTTGCGATAGAGGCCGGGCGCCACAAACCGCCAGAGCTGATGGGCGATGACGGGAAAGGCCAGGATCAGCGCGCCGACGACCGACACGCGGATAAGGGTGAAGAAATATTCCTGCGGCGCCGTGTAGATCATCGTCGGGTTCGGATTGCCGAGATCCCGCATCGTTGTCTCGATCGGCAACAGAAGAAACTTAAGGAGCGGTTCCGCCACCACGAAGCAGAGCACCATCGCGGCAAGAAAGGCCGCCACCGACCAAATCAGTCGCGTCCGAAGTTCCGCCAGATGCTCGATCAGCGGCGCGGAACTGTCGTCGATGTCATCGTTCACGAGGCGCCCCCGGAACTCTTCGGCACCGGCTCGAGGGCAACGGGATCGGCTGAGCCCTTCGCGGCAGGCTTGCGCGCGGGGGACTTGGACCGGGCGGCTTTCGGCTTGACAGCCTCGGGGGCGGCACCCTTCGCCTTGGCAGCCTCCGGGGCGGCACGCTTTGGCGTGGCACTCTTCGCAGCGGCACGCTTTGGCTTGGCAGCCTCAGGGGCGGCAGCGTTTGGCGCAGCAGTCTTCGGGGCTGCAGCCTTCGGGGCGGCGGGCTTTGGTGCGGCCGGGTCGGGCAGCAACTCGGGCTCGTCCGACAGTTCTGCAGCCTCGCTGTCCAGCCGGGCCTGCGCGCGCGCGGCCGTCGCCGCCGCGATCTTGGCACTGGAGTCCGTCCGCTCGGGCGGCAGGCCCGGTCTGGCCTTGCCGTCAGCGGCATCGGGCGACCAGGCGCTGAGCTCTCCGGTGGCGTCGCGCAGCTTGTCGATGCCGTATTTCTTCGGGTTCGCGAGCTTGCGCAGGTCGTCGGTCACATCGTCCATGCCGCTGTCCTTGGCAGCGTCGTTCATCGCACTCTGGAACTCGCGCGCCATCTTGCGGGCCTTGCCCGTGGCCTCGCCCAGGGTGCGGAACATACGCGGCAGATCCTTGGGGCCGACCACGATCAGCGCCACGACCCCGATGACGAGCAATTCGCTCCAGCCGATGTCGAACATGGGATTATCCCGGGGCCGCGATCAGACCTTTTCCTTGACCGCGGCGCGCTTGCCGGCCTCGGGCGTCACGTCGCGCGCCACGGTCCCGTCCGCCAGCACCGCGGTGTCCTCCTCCGGCGCGTCGTCCTTGGAGCCGTCGGCCACGCCCCGCTTGAAGGACGTGATCCCCTTGCCGACCTCGCCCATGAGCGACGAGATCTTGCCGCGCCCGAACAGGACGAGGACGACGACGGCGATGAGAAGAAGGCCCGGAAGGCCGATATTGTTGAGCATGACGATCTCCCTCTGACGCGGCCCCGCGGGCACGCCTTCGCTTCACGCCCTACTTACGCATTGCGCGACCCACTTGAAAGCGCCCGCACGCAATTTTGCGCGTCCGGCGGCGGTCAGCGCAGCAGTTGCTCGGGGTCGACCGCGTCGAAGCCGCGCCGCACCTCGAAATGCAGGAACGACGGGTCGCCGCCCCCCACGCTGGCCAGGCGTTCGCCCGACGAGACGGCGGCCCCCTTCTGCACGCGGATATCCTTGATGTTGGCATAGACCGTCAGCAGCCCGCCGTCGTGGCGCAGCACGAGAATCGGCACCTGCTCGGTGTCGCGGGTGATCGCGGCGACCACACCGGCGGCGGCGGCCTGAACCGCGGTCCCCTCCGCCGCCCGGATGTCGATGCCTTCGTTGCTTGTGGAGTAGGGCCGCAGGATCTCGCCCGCGACGGGGCGCCGCAGCGCTCCGGGCGCCTCCGCCTCAAGTGCGGGAGTTGCAACGGGGGCGGGAGTCGCCGCAGGTTCGGGGGTCGCGGCAGGCACGGGCGCGGAACTTGCCTCGGTCCGGAACTGGTCGAGGTTCGGGCTCTCGGGCAGCGGCGCGGCCTCGATGGTCTGCGGCAGCGCGGAGCTGGCCGAGGGCGGCACCGGCGCGTCCACGTCCGAGACCGGGGTGGCGATGGCGGCGGCTCCATCGGCGCCGATGACCAGCGGAATGAGCAGGAACTGGCCCTCTCGAACGGCGAGGTCGGTGCCGAGCCCGTTCCATTCCGCAAGGCTGCTCGGGCTGATGCCATAGAGCCGCGCAATCGAGAAGGCCGTCTCGCCCCGCGCGACCTGATGGCGCACCGGCTCCTGCCCGCCCTGCACGGCGACCGGTGCCGCCTGCCCGCCCGACGCGCGGTCGATGGCCGCCCCGGCGATGGAGCCGATGTCGGGACGCCCGCCCGCCGTGCCGCCCCCGGGCGACACCCGGCGCGGCAGTGCGATCACGCCACCCTCGCGCAGCGACTCGGTCGGGTCGATGCCGTTGAACCGCCCCAGCTCGTCCGCCGAGAGCCCGATCCGCTGCGCGATCGACGCCACGGTGTCGCCCCGCCGCGCCACGGCCACCTGGTAGTTCGGATAGGTGATGAGGCCGCTTGCGTCGGGCTGCGGGCGGCTTGCCGGCGCCTGCGCGAGGGCCGCACCCGTGTTGACCTGCCCCGCGCCGCCCCGCAGATCGAGGTCGAGCCCGCGCGGCTCCGGGCCGCCGCAGGCCGCCAGCACGGCACCACCTGCCAATAGCCCCGCGATCCGCGCCTGCCTGCCAATCCCGGCCATCACTGCCCCTTCGCTGTTCACCGAGCGGAATGCCACGTCCGTCAGTCGTGTTCCACCCCTTCCACCAGCGGAACGAAGCGCACCGGCGAGAGTTCGTCGTAATCGTAGCCGGCCTCGGTCCGCGTGACCTTGATCAGCGTCTGCACATGGTCCGACACGCCCACCGGCACGACCATGCTACCGCCCACGCGCAATTGTGCCAACAGCGGACCGGGCGGATCCTCGGCAGCCGCCGTCACGATTATGCGGTCGAAGGGGGCCTGTTCGGCGAGGCCGTGGCTGCCGTCGCCGGTGATCTGCAGGATGTTCGACAGGCCCAGCTTCTCGTGATTGGCCCGCGCGATCCGGGTGAGCGCCCGGTGCCGCTCCAAAGTATAGACCCGCCGCGCCAGCTTCGACAGGATTGCGGCCTGGTAGCCGGTGCCCGTGCCCACCTCCAGCACCTTGTCGCGGGGCCGCACGCCCAGCGCCTGCGTCATCTGGCCCACGACCGACGGCTGGCTGATGGTCTGGCCGCAGGCGATGGGGAGCGGCACGTCCTCGAACGCCCGCGCCGCGAAAATGGGCGACACGAAGAGGCTGCGGTCCAGCTGCTCCATCGCCGTCAGGACGCGCAGGTCCGTCACCCCCTTCGAGCGGAGGCTGACGAGCAGTCGCAGCTTGTCCTCGGGCGTCATCGCGCCCTATCCGTCGAAGCGGTCGAGCACGCCGCGCAACCCGTCGAGCGCCGCCCGGTCGGTCAGGTCGCAGCGCATCGGCGTGACCGAGATCCAGCCCTCCAGATTGGCCGTGACGTCCGTTCCCGGCCCGGTCGGCTCGGCCTGCGCGCTGCCCTGGATCCAGAGGTATTTGCGCCCCGACGGCGCCGTCTGCGGGTGCACGCCCATCCGCGCGTCGCCCCGGTAGCCCTGCGCGACGGCGGCCGCGCCCCGGACGTGACCGGAGGCGACGGGCGGAAAGTTGACGTTGTAGAACAGCTTGTAGGTGTCGCCGCCCCAGGGCGCATCCTTGAGCAGGCGCTGGATCAGCGCGGCGCCGTGGCGGGCCGAAGCCTCGAAAGGATCCTCCAGATCGACGTTCCCCGGCCCCCAGAACTGGCTCAGCGCGATGCCGCGCACGCCCTGCAGGGCGGCTTCCATCGCGCCGCCGACGGTGCCGGAATAGACCGTGTTCTCGCCCGCGTTGTTGCCCCGGTTGACGCCCGAGAGCACCAGGTCCACCGGCCCGTCGACCAGTTCGCGCAGGCCCGCCAGCACGCAGTCCGCAGGGCTTCCCTCCAGCGCGAAACGCCGCGGCCCGAGCTGGGTGATCATCGAGGGCTTCACGTAGTTGATGCAATGCCCGACGCCGGACTGCTCGAACGCCGGGGCCACGGTCCAGACCTCGCCGTCCCGTCCCGCGACTTCGGCGGCGATGTCGGCCAGAGCCATCAGGCCCGGCGCGTCGATGCCGTCGTCGTTGGTGATCAGAATACGCATGTCGTCCCCTTTTCTCCCTCCCTAGGGTCGCGGGGCGACTCATGTCCAGCGGGGCGGCCGCTTTTCAAGGAAGGCCTGTATCCCCTCCGCCGTCCCCGCCTCCGCGAGGTTTGCAACCATCGCGTCGCGGGCCAGTGCATAGGCCTCTTCGACGGGGCGCTCGGCCTGCGCGTAGAAGGCCCCCTTGCCGATGCGCACCGCCGCCGGCAGCTTGCCTGCGATCGTCGCGGCCAGCGCCCGCGTCTCCGCCTCGAGCCGCGCACCTGGCACGATCCGGTTGACGAGGCCGATCCCGAGGGCCTGCGCCGCATCGACGAACTCGCCTGTCGCCAGCATCTCGAACGCCCGCTTGGCGCCGACGTTGCGGGTCAGCGCCACCATGGGCGTCGTGCAGAAGAGTCCGATGTTCACGCCATTCACCCCGAACCGGGTCTCCGCCTCCGCGACGGCGAGGTCGCAGGTCGCCACCAGCTGGCAGCCTGCGGCAGTCGCCAGCCCGTGCACCTGCGCGATCACCGGCTGCGGCAGGGTGCGGATCCGCGCCATCACCGCGGCGCAGCGGTCGAACAGGTCCGAAAAGCCGGCGGCACCGCCATCCTCGGCCTGCCGCATCGCCTGCATCTCGCGCAGGTTGTGCCCCGCGCAGAACGCCCGCCCGGCACCGCGCAGGATGACGGCGCGCGTCTCGCCGTCCCGGATCTCGCCCAGCCGGGAGGCCAGCGCCGACAGCATCGCATCGGACAGGGAGTTGAGCGTGTCGGGGTCGTTCAGCGTCAGCATGACGATTCCGTCCGCCTCCTCGCACAGCAGTATCCCGGACATTTGCGCTTCCCTCCGATGACGGTATTCAGCCTGCGGATCACATCGGGGAATGGCAATGCACAAGATGGACATCCCGGCGCTGGGCGCCTTCATCGACCGGGAGTTCCCGCAGGTCGCGGGGGATTTCGCGATCGAGGCCCTCACGGACGAGGGGCTGACCATCCGGCTGCGCACCGCCGACAAGCACCTGCGCCCCGGCGGGACCGTCTCCGGCCCCTCGATGTTCGCGCTGGCGGATGTGGCGGTCTACTTTGCCATCCTGTCGCGCCTCGGCCCCGTGGCGCTGGCGGTGACGACGAACTGCTCGATCGACTTCATGCGAAAGCCCATCGCCGGAGCCGACATCCTCTGCGAGGTCCGCCTCCTGAAGCTGGGCCGCGCCCTCGCCGTCGGCGACTGCCTGCTTTATTCCGAGGGTGACGCCCGCCCCGTCGCCCGCGCGGCCCTCACCTATTCCATCCCCCCCACGGCCTGAGGACGGCCAAAAAAAGGGCCGGGTGCGACAGGTGCGACCCGGCCCAGGGGGAGAGAGATCGGCGCTGCGGTCAGGCGCGCCAGAACGGCTTGGCCACCTCGCGCGACACCTCGGCGCGCGTCAGCCCGATGTCGCCGTAGCGCGACGGGCACATCGCGCGCAGGTCGGCGCGGGTGCGTCCCCGGG
>JBBQDX010000281.1:0-5749 GCA_038320125.1 Rhodobacterales bacterium
AGCGGTCAGGTCGAGGGGAAGGTGAACCGCCTCAAGCTCATCAAGCGACAGATGTATGGTCGCGCTGACCTCGACCTTCTCAGAGCACGCCTCATGGCAGCAGCGTGATCGACGGCCTGCACGAAATGTGAGTCAGACCCGGGATAGCGCGCCATATCGATCCCGCGCTCCGCGATGAAGTCGTCGAGCGGCGCGCGGTAGTTTCCGACCATCGACGGGATCCAGACGTCCATGACCGTCACGATATCGAAGTCGTCGGATTGCCCCACCATCTCGGCCGTCAGGCGCTCGCGGAGGGCGACGAACGGGACATAGATGAAGTTGACCTTGATACCGGTCGCCTCCTCGAACTCCGCCTTGCGCTTTTCCTGTGCGGCGAACTGGGTGGACTGCACCGCGAGGACGTTGACCTTTTGTCCCTCGAAGGGCCGGCCGGACGTCAGATCAGCCATCGCGGGCTGCAGGCCGAAGGTTCCGAAAAGCATCACCATGGTGGCGCTTGCTAACCAATGACGTCTCGTGACCGACATGCTTGACCCTCCCAAATCAGCGATGAAATCATGTTCGCCAGAAATGCCTCGGTAGTCAGTCGCGATTTTTTGGATCCTTCGTGATTTTTTGACTGGTGTCAGGCGTCGGACATGGTTGCCTGTCACCGCGTGCCTTTCTGCGACTCCTCCAGAAAGGACGGATGAATGGTCACGATCAAGGATGGGCGAAGCTTCCTGTCGACACGGGCAACCTCGCACGGTGTGGCGCGCCTGGCCGGGGTGTCGCAGTCGACCGTTTCGCGGGTCTATCAGGTCCAGACGTCCGTCTCGAAGGCAACGCGCCTCCGCGTGGAGGCGGCGGCGGCCGAGTTGAACTATGTCCCGAACCGGGTCGCGCGGTCGTTGACGTCGCAACGCTCGGGGATGATCGCGGTGGTGATCACTCAGCCGTCGAGCCGGGCCTATCCCGAGATCCTGTTCTACCTTGGCGCGGAGATCGAGGCGGCAGGTTACCGGATGCTTGTCTTCACGCTCCCTGCGGACGAGGACGGCCGCGGGCTGATCCAGAACCTCCTGTCCTACCACGTCGACGGGATCCTTTCGAGCGCGGCCTTCGACTAGCGGGTGCTCGATGCCTACCGCGACGCCAGGGTGCCCGTGGTCATGTTCAACCGCCAGGCACAGTCTCCGAAGGCTTCGGCCGTCGCATGCGATCACGAGGGCGGGGTCGAGGTCCTTCTCGAGAGGGTCGCGCCGCTGGTGCACGGGCGCCTCGCCGTCCTTGCCGGGCCAGAGGGCGCCCCGGTCAGCGAAGCGCGGCTGCGCGGCATCTACAGCAGCGTCGAGCGCCTCGGGCTCACGATCGACCGGGTGGTGCACGAGGATTGCTCGTTCGACGGCGGGCGGCGGGCAGCGAACGACCTTCTGGCCGGTGGAAGCGCACTCGACCTCGTCGTCTGCGTCAATGACGCGATGGCGCTCGGTATCCTGGATACCTGCCGTTTCGATTTCGGGCTCACGGTGCCGGAAGACCTCATGGTGACCGGTTTCGATGACATCCCGCAAGCGGCATGGCCAAGCTATGGCCTCACGAGTCTGCGTCAGCCGGTCCGGCGAATGGCAGCCTCGGCCGTGCGGCTCCTCGGCGAGATGATCGACAGCCCCGACGCGGACGGCGAGACCCGCCTGCTCTCCGCCGAACTGAAGCTGCGTAACTCGACCGATCGGCACTGAGATCAGGTCCGGGCCATCTCGAAAGCCGCCCAGGCCGCCTCGAAGGACTCGAAGTCGAACTCCGGCGCGCGGGCCGGATCGAGCACCAGTTTTTCGGCCGCTTGCAACGTCGCAACTGCCTCCGCCAGGACCGGAAGAACCTCCTCCGGAATGACGACCGCGCCATGCCGGTCCGCATGGATCATCTCGCCGGGCAAGACGGTCAGCCCGAAGACGGTGACGGGAACCGCAAACTCGCGGACATGGACGAAACCGTGGCTCGGGCCCACCGCCCCGGCGAGGATCGGGAAGCCGTCGTCGAGATCGTTCAGGTCGCGCATGACCCCATCCGTCAGCACTCCGCCGAGGCCGAACCGCCGGCGGATCGCGACGTTGACCTCACCCCAGAAGGCGCCGACGACACCCGGCCCGCCTTCCGACGCATCCAGATCCTGCACGACTGCGACGGCCGGCCCCGGCCGCGCCCGCCCGTCGGCCCCAGCCATGTGGCGGTAGTAGTCCATGCGCCGGGTCCGGACGATCCCGACAGGCTCGGATGCCGGCTCGGCACCGGCAATGATGGCCGTCCGCGCCCGCCCGACTATTGCTGGCGCTGTCGGATTGCTCGCGAGGATAGTGCCGCGGGTGAAGCGCGCGAATCCTCTTCGACCCTGCGCCACCTCGATCAAGTTGCATACGGTCGGGGTATCCAGGCGACGAAGCAGTTGCATGAGATCGTCTGTCATAAGATGAGCCTCACCGTCCTCGTGGATGGCCGAACCTGTCTGATCGGTTTCCCGGTGCCCGCCAAGTCGATATCCGCCTCGGTTACAGCGTCGCCGGTATCGGCGATCCGAGGCGCGACGACGCACGGCGCGCTCTCGATACCGATATCGAGCTAGGTGGTGGGCTAAAGCCACTGAAGAACCGCGCACCAGCGTTTCGACCATCAGCCCCATAAGACGATTGCGGCTGTCGACGATCCGAATGCCTCGCATCGCCCAGGCCCTTCGCAGCTGACAGAACGACATCGTCATCGACTGCATATCGACGGTGCTGACCGGAACTTTATCGTAGCCTTTGGCGAAACGCAGGCGTTTCTCCCCAAACACTTGTGCGGCTCCGTGTCGCTGTCAACGAGTGTGAGTAAGTATCAAAGGTATCCAATTTAAAGACGATTTAAAGGATGCCCGTTCAAATCAACAAAGGCTATCTGCTCCTATTAAGAACATAATTTTTGCGGTGGTACTTTCGGATTCGCAATAGGCAACGACAGTTGATTTCGATAAATTATCCATAGCAGACAAACACTTGAATATTCTGCGAAGGCATCTCGAACACAAACATCGAATCATCGCCTTCGAGCTTTCAATCGGTTTTGGTTCCATTATCTGGTCGATGTGGTCCCAAAGCTATGGCTTCGTTAGGTGAAGTAGTTCGAGCAGCTTGCTTTATCCTGAGGATTGAAGTGACAGTTCGATATTCCTGACAGATCTAAGAATTAGGCTGTTTCGATAGGCTCTGCTTGCGAAGGGCCAAACGGTTTCCGAGTTACACTTAGATTGAATGTTTATACCGATAGTTTTCGAGCTCTAGGAGTGACGACACTCGTTTTTCCGAGATAAAGAAAAAGATCCCGTATGAATTTGGTGCCGCGACAGCTTACACTCTTTATGCGTTTGGCGGAGTTAGTACATTTGAGCGGACAATCTTCAGCGACGCTGCCCCAATGAGACCACGATCGGCCCGGCCTCGCCACGACATGAAGGCGACCCGCCGCCGGTTCCGGGCAGTTGAGGCTGCACCGGATCTGCCGATCCGTCAGCTTTTTCGGCCAATATTCAACAGTGGGACTGCCAGCTTCGTCAGCATACCCGATCCACGAAGCAGCCATACATGCGGCAGCCCAAAAGCTGGCGCCGTCATGTCGATAGCACACGCACACCGTTTCCCGGACACTCCCCAAGTGGCCTTGGCTTGACGGGAAGATGGCCTGATCGGGCGGATTTATCAACCGTTCTACGTGCCGCAGTCAGGCCCGGCAGCGCCAATATTCAGCGCGGCGGGCAAATTTGTCGAGCCGCACTGATTGGGTTCATGACGGCTTAAACATCATGCCCATGAGAGCGGCGCTTGTCGTTGGTGGATCGGAGCGACGATGATGCAATCCATCGGACCCGCGACCGCGACCGCTGCCGACTGGACGTTGATGGAGCGGGCATGGTTCACGACGCCGATCTTGATCAGTTCGAGCTGGACAGCGGTCAGTCGCTCATTTGCTCAGGCTGATCGATGCAGCGCAGCATGGTGGCCATGTCGTAGGCCAGCCCGGAGGCCCGCCGCTGCACCATCAGACGGCGCGCGACTTTCCGTTGAACAACGGGCCCGGTCAGTCATTTCCCTGGAGATCCCTCAACGCCACCCCGTCCAGCATCGACACCGCCCGCGGTTTCTCCGGCCGCCGGTTCTCGTTCCCGAGCGCCTTCGGCCTCCGGGCGTCCGAAACGCTCATTCCCCTGTATCCGGCCTTCCAGCGATAAAAGGTCTGCTCGCCGATCCCGCGCCGGGGGCGAACGCCTCCGCTGTCGCCCCGCCAACCTCCCGCTCACGCAGCACGCCAATGAGCTGCGCCTCGGCGAACCTGTTCGTCTCCATGTCCGTCTCCTCGAGGCCGACGGGCTCTCATTCCAACCGAGGGATCAGGAAGATGGCAGGCCACAGGAGCCGTCGGAACTGGGCGGCTTTGGCCCCCTGACAGATACTGTCGCCAGTCGATACGCTTGTTGACTGTCGGGCTCGGCGCGTTCCCTTCCGGTGCAACGTCCCTGAGATCCCGACGCGCCGACCGACAGAACCCCGAGGCAGACCCGAGAAGGCGACCGATGACAAGTTGTGCGCGCGCCTGCCTTTCTCTCGAGAGAAACAGCCCGGCTGCGCGTCCGCCGGAGTGGCGGTGACGAACGCGCCGCTCGGTTCTGCGGCGGGCAGTGAAATCATGGCAGCCGGCGACAATGCCGGGGAAGCCGCGGTTGCGTTGCGGCTGAGGTTAACGGTGGCCGAGCCGATAGTGGTCGGGATCGCCGGAGGCGGCACTTCACACAACCAGTTGCCCGGTGGGCGCCATGCCGTCGTCGATGCGCTGTCCTGCACGGGGCGGGACATGCATCCACGAATCTTCGAGCCGGTTACCGCCCAACCTCCGAACTGAACGGATGCGCGGGAGCGACGGAAGCTCGTCGGGCCTTCGGCGCTGGCAGTGCCTGGCAAGCGGGTGCCGCCCTCGATGGCACCGGTGATCGTGCAGCGCGAGGGGCGCCCGGCCTTTGCGCTCGGATTGCCGGGCGGCGTGCGGATCATCCCCACCGCGATGCAGGCGATCGTCAATCTTATCGACCACCGCATGACGCTGCAGGAGACACTCGAGGCGCCACGCCTCTGGCGGGAGGGACAGCATGCGGAGCTCGAGCCGGCCTACGCGTAAATGACGTCGGCGCGCGAAGCTCAGGGCCATGAGGTGCGTCCCGTCAAGACAATCGGACGCGGCATGAATGCCGTGTCCTTCGCGGAGGACGGCACGATGACGGGTGCCGCCTGCTGGCGCGCGGACAGGGCCGTGATTGCCTACGGCGGCGGTCTCGCCCGCCCGGGCGTGCGCTTTCAACTCCGAGGACTGCAATGACCCGACTGGTGATGCTGGACCCCGGCGGTCCGGAACGACTGGACCGCATGCGCCCCTACCTGCCCGGGGATGGGACATTTTATCGCCGCCACGCGGTCGCCCGAGGATCAGGCCGCTGCGCTCAGCGGAGCGGAGTCCGCCATCACCGGCAACGTTCCCGCCACCGCGGCGATGATGGCAGAACCATGGCTCAGGGCGGTCCACGAGGGGGGCGTCGGCGACGACAACAGAGGTGGTCCTGGTTATTCGACCAGCATTTTGCCGTGATAAGCTATAGAATTGGTTTCATGTCAGGCGGCAACTTTCACGTTCGGTTCTTGCGTATCATAGGCCTCTGCCGGGGTCAGCAGGCCATGCGATGAGTGCG
>JBBQDX010000282.1:0-5707 GCA_038320125.1 Rhodobacterales bacterium
CCCGGTCTGGCACAAGATCGTGCTGCTGCTCGCCGCCGTGCCGATCGCGGTGCTGATGAACTCGTTCCGCATCGGGGTGATCGGGGTGATGGTCGATCGCTACGGCATCGGCCAGGCCGAGGGGTTCCTGCATTTCTTCGAAGGCTGGATCATCTTTCTGAGCTGCATCGGCATCCTCTTCGGAATGGCGGTGACGATGCGCCTCCTGTCGGGGGACCGACAGCCGCTCGGCGACGCGATCGACATGGATTTCACCGGACTCGGCGCGCAGTTGCGCCGGGTGACGACGATCACGCCCGCGCCGAGCCTGAAGGTCGCGGCGCTCGTGACGCTCGCGCTCTCGGCCGCCTGGAGCCTTACGCCCGCGCGCGAGACGGTGCGCATGGAGCGCGACGCCTATTCGCTGTTTCCGATGACCCTCAACGGCTGGGCCGGGGCCAGAAGCGTCCTCGACCCGGCCGTGGAGGCGAACCTCGGGGCCGACGATTATCTGTCGGGCTACTTCCGCAGTCCGGGCGAGGCGGCGGGGGTCGATTTCTTCCTGTCCTACTATTACAGCCAGATCGACGGACGCTCGATCCACGCCCCCGAGATCTGCCTGCCCGGCGGCGGCTGGGAGATGTTCTCCCTCGGTCCGGTCACGGTGGATCTGCCCGGGACGCGGCTCGGCCAGGTCACGCTCAATCGGGCGGTAATCCAGAAGGGCCTCGACAGGCAGCTGGTCTATTATTGGTTCGAGGGCCGCGGCCGGCAGATGAGCGACGATTTCCTGACCCGCTTTCATACCGTCGCCGACAGCATGACGATGAACCGCACCGACGGCGGACTGGTGCGCGTGATCACCCCGATCCTGCCCGAGGAGACCGACGCCGATGCCGACGCACGCGCGCGGCGGTTCCTCGGCGCCTTCGTCGACCGCCTGCCCCGTTTCATTCCCGAGTAGTCCGCAGTGACCGGAAGGCCCCTCCCCCATGTCCGACCCCGCCGCCTCGCCCGCTGTCCCGCCTATCGTGTCGATCCTGGTGGTCAGCTTCAATACGCGCGCGATGACCCTCGACTGCCTGCGCAGCATAGCCGAGCAGACCCGCCTGCCGCATGAAGTCGTCGTGGTGGACAACAATTCGCACGACGGCTCGGCCGACGCCGTCGCGGCGGCCTTTCCCGCGGTCCGGTTGATCCGGAGCCCGGAGAACCTCGGCTTCGGCCGGGCAAACAACCTCGCGGCGCGCGAGTCGCGCGGCGCCTACATCCTGCTCTTGAATTCCGACACCGTGGTCCTCGACAACGCCGTGGACAAGCTGGTCGCCTTCGCCGAGGCGATGCCGGACGCCAAGATGTGGGGCGGCCGCACGGTCTTCGCCGACGGCACGCTCAACCCCCAGTCCTGCTGGCGGCTGCCGTCGCTCTGGAGCATCTTTTGCCGTACTGCCGGGCTGAACGCGATCTTCCCGGGATCCGCGCTGTTCCATTCGGAAGCCTATGCCGGATGGCCGCGCGACTCCGTGCGCTCGGTGGGCATGATCGTCGGATGCTTCCTGATGACGACCCGGACGCTCTGGGACGAACTCGGCGGTTTCGACGAGCGGCTGTTCATGTACAGCGAAGACACCGACCTGTGCATCCGGGCGCGCAAGCTGGGGGCCGATCCGCATATAACGCCGGAGGCCACCATCATCCACCACGGCGGATCGTCCGACACGGTCCGAGCGGAGAAGGTCATCAAGCTGATGAGCGGCAAGGTCACGGTGGTCAAGCACCACTTCGCGGCGTGGCAGCGGCCCCTCGCCCTGGGCATCCTGCGCGCCTGGCCGTATACGCGGCTGACGGCGCTGACCGTGCTGTCGTCGGTGACCCGGAACGCCCGGTTCCGCGCGGCCCGCGACGTCTGGAGCGAAATCTGGACGCGCCGGACGATCTGGTGGAACGGTTATTACTGAGCCGGTCCGGCCTTCGAGACCTTCCTGGAGCGGCGAGCGAATGACCGAAGCGTCCGAACGGCATCTCTATATCGCATGGGTCAAGTACCAGCGCCGGCCCGAGTCGATGCGATCCTATGTCGGGTACGACCTGCGCCACGTGCCGCCGCCGTTCGAGCATCGCTTCGCGAAGCCCTTCGGCTACGTGCTGCAGGCGATCGAAACTTTTCGCCTGATTTCGCGGCTTGCGCCCGACGTCGTCTGGGTCCAGTCGCCGCCAACTTTCGTCCTGCATGTGGTTTTCCTGCGACGCGCGCTTGGTCGCAGGCGGTTCAAGGTCGTCGCGGATTGCCACAACGGGGCCTTTCAGACCGCCTGGGCGCGGGTGCCGCTGACCTTCTGGCTGCTCAATCGCTGTGACGCGGTGATGGCGCATAACGCCGAGGTGGGGGATCTCGCCCGCGAGATGGGCGTCTCGGAGCGCGTGCTCAGCGTCGTGGAGACCCGGCCCGCCCAGTTCGACGACCGCGCGCAGGATCCGCAAGGCCCTCGGCCGAGCGTTCTGGTTCCCTGCTCCTTCAACTACGACGAACCGATCGACGCGCTCATCGCCGCCGCGCGCGCAGTTCCCGAGGCCGATTTCTTGGTCACGGGTCGATTGCGCAAGGCCGAGGCCAAGGGATACACGCGCGACGCGCCGGCCAACCTGCGTTTCACCGACTATCTGACCGCCGCGGAATACAACGACCTGTTCCTGGCGAGCAGCGTCGTGCTCGGCCTTACGACGGTCGAGGGGGTGCAACTGAGCACCGCCAACGAAGCCGTCGGCGCGGGCAAGGCGATGGTCCTGTCCGACACCCGCATCTTGCGGGAGCTGTTCGGACACGCGGCAATATTCGCGGACAACGAGCCGGCCGCGCTGGCGGGGGCTCTGCGCCGGGCTTTCGCCGAGCGCGAGACGCTCGAAGCGCGCAGCCGCGAGCTGCGCGCTTCCCGCGAAACCCGCTGGCGGCTGCAGATCGATCCGCTGCTGGCCAAGCTGGCCTGAAGCGCCCCGCCGCCCAAGGTCGACCGGGCGCGGTTACGTCTTGGGCATCCAGTGAGCGGTGTAGCTCTTCGCCAGGATCAGTCGCTCGACGTAAATCTCGCAGCCCGGGAACAGCGTCTCGACTTCTTCCTTCGACAGGAGGTTGATCCTGTCTATATTAATCCGTCGAAGGGCGATGTCCTGCTTGCGGTACCCCTTGGATAACCACAGAAGACGCCTGCGCAGCGGCTGGGCGAACCAATGCAGGAACGGCGCCCTGAAATGCGGTTCGATCGGAAACTCCCAGGCCGGCGTCTGAACCCAACCCGCCTGCCCCACCCGCCGCAGTTCGTCGGCCATGGCGGTCATGTCCCCCCAATGACCGACATGCTCGATCACGGAGTTGGAATGGACGAGGTCGACCGACTGGTCCTCATAATCGGATAGATTACGCGCATCGCCAACCTTGGTCGTGAAGACAGCCGCCGGAGCATCGCGTTCGAGCTCCGACGCGCTATAATTCAGGATATCGATGCGCGATATGCACTTGAACCCGACGTTGTTCCAGTAGTCCGTTCTTCCTCCGACATCCAGAATGACGATATCTCTGCCGAGTTTTTTCGACAGTTTTTCGATGTGATCGGCGAGGAGTACTCCACGGGCCTTTCGAAAGCGATTGACCGTATAATCGTTCATAGCATCAGTTACTCCTGAAACTAGGCCTGGACCGGTTCGAGAGCTCGGCCGTGCGGGGCGCGGCCTGCTCCGTCGAACCCCATCTCCGAAAGCGCCCGCTGTTGACCAGCCATCAGAGCCGCCCGTCGCGGAAACGCGTCTACAGCAAGCGCTTGAGACGTTTCTTGGCGGACCGGCCCGTGCGCCAGAACAACTGCTCGATCGACGAATTCCCCCCGCTGACGATGACTGGCGCCGGCGCGACGCCGGCGCCAGCCGCCTGCATCGGCTTCTGCGCGAGGCCCCATTGAAACTGTTCGATGAGACCGATCTGCGCGTAACCCAGATGCGGCACCATTTTTTCCCAGATCAGCTTTATGGACTGCGACTGGATCTCGTCCTTGTCGTAATGGGCATAGGTCTCCGGGGAATTCTTGTATTGATCCGAATCCTCGAGCGACCAATATATATCGTCAAACAAGATGAAGCCGCCTGGTTTCAGCAACATATCCGCCAGAAAAAAACCAAAACCTTCCGTGTCCCACGTCTTGCCGGCATCCAAATAGCAGAAATCGAATTGCGGGCGAGGCTCCGATGCGATCATCCGAGCCAATTCCCACGTAAACGATCGATGCGTGAAGATCGGTTTGACGCGATGTTCAATTTTCAGTTCCGAAATCAGATCGAAGATATTCGGCTTCAAATCTCTTGCGCCTTCGAGGTCGATCGTAGTCACGCTTCCTTGACCGCGATCCTCCTGAATTGCACCGAAATAGGCGCTGCTCTTGCCGTTCAAAAAACCAATCTCAAGGATATTGTCGATATTATTGTTTTTTATGAAATCTCTTATATATCCAGCTCGTTTGGCATCCATCCACTTTACTTCTGAATATTTTTCAGTGACTTCTTCGAACTTACTCATTTTCACTCCAGACCCATGTCAGTAACTGATTGTAGGGAAGTTAATTCACGAAGAAGGCGGGGCCAAGAGCAAACTCCTGTCACGGATTTTGCAGAGTTCAAACCGGCTCAGCCGTCAGTTCCGCCCGCCGCTGACCAGTCGACGGAACGCCGCGTTGTTCTCGACGAGCGCGTCGTAAGCCCCTTCGGCGACGACGCGGCCGTGTTCGAGCAGGAAGATGCAGTCGCAGTCGCGGACCGTGCTGAGGCGGTGCGCGATCATGATGATCGTCTTCTCGTGGCCGAGATTGTGCACCGCGTCCATCACCGCCCGCTCGGTCAGGTTGTCGAGCGCGCTCGTCGCCTCGTCGAGCACGAGAACGTCCGGCGCATGATAGAGCGCGCGCGCGATGCCGATACGCTGGCGCTGACCGCCCGAAAGCCGCACGCCCGCTCGCCGAGCATGGTCGCGTAGCCCTGGGGCAGATCGCTCATGATGAAATCATGCAGTTCGGCGATGCGCGCCGCCTTCTCGATCGCCGCCATGTCGATGTCTTCGGGTTCGATTCCGAAGGCGATGTTGGCGATGACCGTATCGTCGGTAAGAAAGATGTGCTGCGGCACGTAGCCGATCGACTTCTGCCAGCCGCGGACCCGGTCGTCGGTCACGGCGACGCCGTCGACCACCAACGCGCCCTGCTGCGGCCGCAGGAAGCCCAGGATCACGTCGACCGCGGTGGTCTTGCCCGCCCCCGTTCCGCCGACGATCCCGACCGTGGTCCGGGCGGGGATCGCGAGGCCGAGGCCCGTGAGGGCACCGCGTTCGGCGCTGGGATAGGCGTAATGCACGTCGACGAGTTCCAACCGCTCGCGCAGCCGGATCGCCGGCGGCGCGGGTCGGGACGCGTCCTCGGCGGTCGGCGGGCTGCCCATCACGTCCGCATGCACCTTGTCGAGTACGGGGCGCGCGAAACGCATCGCGGTCAGCGAGAAATAGACCTGCTGCAGCGCCGGCAGAAGGCGCAGGCCGGCGAAGGCGTAGAGCCCCAGGATCGGCAGCATCGCGCCGATATCGCCGCCCTGCGCGAGCATGACGACGACGAAGAACAGGATGCCGCCGAGCGCCACGGCCCGGAGCGCGTTGCGCGGGACCTCGCTCGCGACGCCGAAGGCGGCGTTGGCCAGCGCC
>JBBQDX010000283.1:0-5615 GCA_038320125.1 Rhodobacterales bacterium
CGGGTCGATCTCGCGTGACCGATCCCGAACGCCTCGCCGACGCGGAACGCGCGCTGCACGACCTCCTCACGGGGCAGGCCGCGCGCGTCTACGTCGATCAAAGCGGCGAGGCCGTGACCTACACCCCGGCGTCCGCGCCGCGACTATCCCAGTATATCGCGGATCTCCGCACCCGGATCGCAGGGCGTCCTGCCCGCCGCGTGCTGAACACCGCCACCTCGAAAGGACTCACCTGATGAAGAACTTCGTCCAGGCCGGATCGGCCATCACCCTCGATGCCCCCAAGGCGGTGCAGTCCGGCGCGGGCCTAATGGTCGGGGCGCTCTTCGGCGTCGCTTCCGGCAGCGCCTTGCAGGGCCAGCCCGTCACAATCGCCACCACGGGCGTCTACGACCTCCTCAAGGCCGGCGACGCCCTGCCCGTCGGCGCGGCTCTCTACTGGAACGACGCGGCCGGGCTGGTGACGACCGACGACGGCGCGGGCAGCAACCCCGCCATTGGCCACGCCGTCGCGGGCGCGGCTGCCGGCGCGGCGACGGCCCGCGTGCGGCTGTCGATCTAGCCGAAGGGCGGGCGGGCGTTAGACCTCGCCCGCCCACCTGTCGAGTTCGTCCGCATACCACTGCATCAGTGCGACCCGCTCCGGCATGTAGAGGGCGCGGTTGTAGGCCCCTCGCACCTTGTCGCTACCGATGTGCGCCAATTGGGCTTCGATCACGTCCGAACGCTTCCCCGCCTCGTTACAGATCGTCGAAAAAGTAGTCCTGAAACCATGCCCGACGTGAATCCCCGATCCGAACCCACAGGCGCGCAAGGCGGCGTTCTCCGCCATGTTGGAGTAAGGCCGGAGATCATTGCGCCCGCCAGGGAAGCAGAAATCCGAACCGAAGCTATAGGGCCGCAAAGCAAGGAACATCTCGACGGCCTGTGTGGCGAGCGGCACGACGTGGACGCCGCGCTTGCCCTTCATCCGTTCCGTCGGAATCGTCCAGATCGCAGCATCAAGGTCGACCTCCTCCCACCTCGCCAATCTAATCTCGCCCGGCCTCACCGCCGTCGTGGCATGAAGCTGGAGCATGAAGCCCATAACCAAATGTCCTCGGTAGCTCCGCACCGCCCGCATCAGCTGCCCCACCGCGTCAGGCTTCGTCATCGCAGGGTGATGCTTTTCCCTTACCACCGTAAGCGCCCCGCGCAGGTCGACCGTCGGGTCTCGCTTCACGCGCTGCACAGCGACCCCGTAGCGAAAAACCTGCGAGCAGAACGCCCTCAGCCGCTGGGCAGTCTCGAAATGCCCGCCCGTCTCCTCCTGCCGAAGGATGGCCAGCACATCGACCGCCTCGATCCCCGAAATATCCCGGTCGCCGAGGGTCGGATAGGTCTTTTCAGCGTAGATGGTGTTTCGCTTGATCGTGCCCGGAGCCATCCCTTCACGCTGACGCTTCCTAAGATACTCCTCGGAAATCTCTCGCCACGTCTGACCAACCGGCGTCGGGGGCGGGTCTTCCGTCACCGCAACGTCCGCCTCACGTGCAGACTCGAGATAGGCGCGCGGGTCGCGCCTCGCGTCCAGTTCCTCGCGAAGCCGGTCCCGCATCTGCCGGGCTTCTCGCAGCGTGACGGCTGGATAGACTCCCAGCCCAAGCGTCTGTTGCTTGCCGTCCCGCCGGTAGGACCATTGCCACGCGATGCGGCCCTTCGGCGTCACGCGGACATGCAAGCCACCTTCGTCGGCGACCTTGAACATCGTCTCTCTGGGCTTGATCGCCTTCAACGCCCTGTCTGTCAGCCCGGCCATCGCCGTTCCCTCTCTGTTGGTAAAATTAGGGGTATCGAGCCGGGCGGGCTCGAGTCCACCGGATTTTACCATCAGCTTTACCACCAGACTGCTCCGCAACCGGGATCAACAGCACATAACGGTTGCGGTTTAAGATCGAAAATCCCAATAAAATATGATCCTGACGGGCTAGGTGGACCATATGGTTTGGAGAGTTGGTGCCCGGGGGCGGAATCGAACCACCGACACGAGGATTTTCAATCCACTGCTCTACCCCTGAGCTACCCAGGCACCGGGTCTGGCGAGGTCTCCCCGCCAAGGGTCCGCACCGTCTAGGGCAGGGTCAAAACGCTGTCCAGACGAAAATCGTTAGTTCGGCCGCGTCCTGTCCGCCTGCCCGGAAAGCATCGCGTCCAGCTCTGGTTCCGCGTCGTCCTCGTCGGCCGAGGGGACGGCGTAGGAGCCGCTCAGCCACTTGCCGAGGTCCACGTCGGCGCAGCGGCGCGAACAGAACGGGCGGTAGTCTTCCTTGGTCGGCTTGTCGCAGATCGGACAGGTCACAGCAGCTCCTCCAGCGGACGGCGCTCGCGCCGGCGCGTCAGTTCGAAATGCCCAAGCGGCGTCCAGCCGACGAGCGAGGTCTCCACCGGATCGTCGCGCAGGGCCTGCCTCAGCGCGCTCTCGAACGTCCGCCGGTCCTTCCTGGGCATGGGCGCGAGATCGAGCACGATCTGTCCGCCGAGGCCCCGCAGGCGCAGTTGGCGCGGCAGTTCGGCGGCGAGCGCGAGGTTGGCCCTGAGCCCCCCCGCGCCGCCTTCGGGCGTGTTCACGTCGACCGCGACGAAGGCGCGCGTGGGCTCGATGAAGGCGTTGGCCTGCCCGAGGGCCACGCGGGGACCGCGCAGCATCTCGATGGCGTCCGCCACCTCGTCCCACGCCTCGGACACATCGTCGCCCGCCCAGTCCCGCCAGGCCAGCGCATGGGCGTCCGGCCCGTCGAGCAGCCGCTCCGCCTCCCGCGACGCATCCGCGAGGACCTGCACCGCCAGCGCCCAGGTCTCCCCCAGATCCGAGGCGAGATCCTCGGCCGGGACGCCGTCGCAGGCGGTGCGCAGGATGATGCCGTGGCCGCCGCGGTCAGGCACGGTCTCATGCGCGATCTCCAGCAGCCGGTCGCGCTCCTCCTCGTCCGTCAATGACCGCGCCACGTTGAGACCCGGCGCCCCCGGGGTCACGATGCAGTAGCGCGACTTGAAGAGCACGCGGTCCGTCACCGGCACGGCCTTGCCGGCTTCGGCATGGCCGGTGACCTGCACCAGCAGGACCTGGCCGGGGGCAAGCCCCTTGGCATTGCGGTGCCAGCCGGTCAGCCCGTCGCCGAGCCGCATGAACATGCCGCCCTGCCCCTTGACGGGCCGGTCGCAGACGGCGCGGAACACGGAGCCGGGGCGCGGCACGTCGTCGTCGGAGTCGATGATCAGGTCGTCGAGCTGGCCGTCGACCATCCGCGCCGCCGCCGGCCGCCCCTCGTGATGACCGAGGAAGACGGATGTGCCCTTCATCGCGAGACCGCCAGTCCCGCCGCGCGGAGCAGCATCGCGGTTTCGTGCAGGGGAAGCCCGACGACGCCGGTGAAGCTGCCCTCGATCCACGGGATGAAGGCCCCTGCCGGCCCCTGGATGGCGTAACCGCCCGCCTTGCCCCGCCAGTCGTCGGTGGCAAGGTAGCCCTGCACCTCGAGGTCCGACAGCCGCTTGAAGCGGACGGAGGTGACCGACGTGCGGTGCCACGACCTCTCGCCGCGCTTCACGCCGATCGCCGTCACCACCTTGTGGCGGCGCCCGGAGAGCAGGTGCAGGAAAGCGGCCGCCTCGCCCGCGTCGGCGGGCTTGCCGAGAATGCGTCGGCCCACGGCGACGGTGGTATCGGCGCAGAGCACCACGTCATCGGCCTCCGCCGTAACGGCGTCGAGTTTGGCGGCCACGATCCGCTCGCAATAGATCCGGGGGAGTTCCCCCTTCGCGGGCGTCTCGTCGATGTCGGGGGGGCGGACGTCGGTGGGCGCCAGTCCCAGTTGCGCCAGCAGTTCCAGCCTGCGCGGCGATCCGGAACCGAGGATCAGGCGCGGTGTGGCGCGGTCAGATGCCGGCAGGGCATCCACCCTACTTGAAGCGGTAGTTGATGCGTCCCTTGGACAGGTCGTAGGGGGTCATCTCCACCTGCACCTTGTCGCCCGCGAGGACGCGGATGCGGTTCTTCCGCATCTTCCCTGCCGTATGCGCGATGATCTCATGGCCATTCTCGAGTTCGACCCGGAATGTCGCGTTCGGCAGGAGTTCCTTCACGACGCCGGGGAATTCGAGCATTTCTTCCTTGGCCATGGTCTCTCCTGATGTGTCGCCTTTTGGCGGATGCGCCTAGATGGCGATCTTCGCGCGGAGATTCAAGGCGGAAGTGGCCTGTTACCGGCGCGCGCAGAGCGTGCGTCGCGCTCCCGAACCGTCGGGGTCTTTTCGCGCTCGCGTGGAGACTCCGCGAGAGCACACAACTCAACCATCGGAATAGAAAAATTTTTTCGGAACGATCACCGGACCGTGACGTTGGGAAACTATCTCAGATCAAGACACCACCTCAAATCAAAAGGATAACGGATATGACATCGACCCGCATCGCCCTCCTCGTGACGACGGCCCTGATCGTCCCCGCCGCCGGCCACGCCCAGACCGCCGAAACCGCCTGCGCCGATCTCGAAGGGATGATCGTCGCCGGCCTGCCCGAGACCGTGGGCAACATGGAAGAAATGACCGCCATCGTGGAAGCCGCTGACGGCGACGCTTGTCTCGTGGAGCTCACGCGGGTTGCCGAAGTGGCGGGTGCGGACACCGGGGCCGACCCGCAGAGCGACGTGACGGTTGCCGACACTGCGGAGACGACCCTGCGGCTTCAGGATGAAGTGACCGTTGCCGGGCGCGTGCTGCTCGAGCAGACGCCTCCGGCTGTCGATATCCGGCAAGGTGACACCGAAGTGGAAATCCAGCCGGGAGCGCCCACCGTCACCGTCACGGAGCAGCAGGCCGACATCCTCGTCCGCCAGGCGGCGGCGAACGTCACCATCGAAATGCCGGTGCCCACCATCCGCATAGAGCAGGCGGCCCCCGAGATCATCATCACCATGCCCGACCCGAGCGTGGCCGTAGGCGCTGCGCAACCGGAAGTCCGCGTCGTGCAGGCCGATCCGGTCGTCACGGTCACGCAGGCCCCGCCGGGCGTGCAACTCGAACTGGCACCCGTAGAAGAGGGCGGCGAAGGCGGATTCGAGGTCTCCGACAGTCGGAGCGGCCAGTCTTACCGTGCGGGTGACACGCCTGAGGCGGTCTCCACCGAGGACGCGGAGGTTACGGTCACCGAGAGCCAACCGCGCGTCGTGATGTCGGAAGCGACGGAGGAAGCGCAGGTGCGGATCGAGCGTTCCCAGCCGACCGTGCGCTTCGAGCAAGCCGAGCCGCAGATCCAGTTCACTTCGGCAGGCGAGCCGCAGGTCGAGTTCATCCAGTCGGGCGAGCCCACCGTGACGTTCGAACAAGCCGCCGCCGAAGGGGGCGAGACCGACGCGGCCGCAATTACCGACGAGGCGGCGGACCCGAACGCCACCGCCGGCACGACGGCAATGCCCGCCGTAACCGATCCCGCCGCCACGACGGGCGCGGATCAGGCGACCACCGAGGAGACGGCCACCGAGGAGACGGCTACCGAGGAGACGGCGACGGATGAACCCGCTACCGAGGGTGTCGACACCGCAACTGCGGAGACGGACACGGTCGAGACGACCGCCCCGGTC
>JBBQDX010000284.1:0-5595 GCA_038320125.1 Rhodobacterales bacterium
GGCCTCGATCGCCGCCGCGACGACGCCCTGGCCGGCAGCGGCGACGGCGCGGGCAGCGGCGCCGGCAGCGGCTGGACCCTGATCCTCCCCGAGGGCCTCCTCGTCACCCTGCGCGGCAAGACCGGCTGGCGCGAGGTCGCGGTCGGCCGCGGCGCGGCACAGGCCACCTGCCCTAACTTCCAGCATACGGATCCTAGCTCGCGACCGCGCTGCGATCTCCGAAGCCGGCGGCCATCCGAAGCGAACACTGTGGCGATGATCGCGCGATCTCGAACCAACGTACCGCAGTCCCGTAGAACTCCGCGGTATCGATGTAGATTTCTGCCACGGCATCGAGATGATCGAGCAGCTCGACGACAAGGTCCGTGCCGACCATGCCGTCGGAGTGGTGCCGTCGTTGGCCATCCAACGCCCGGATGGCCAACCGGAGGGCGCGACGCATGTCGTTGCGCGCGAACGGGCCTTCGACGTCGCGCCATCGACAAACTGACGTCTCGGTCGTCATGCGGCACTCGACGGTGGCTGAGGCGCGCGGTCCCGAGCTGCGCAGCATGCCGACCGAGGAGATCGCGTGGTGAACTTCGTCGGGCATCCTGTCCGCTGGCGTCCGCGCCTTCTCGTCTAGATTCAAGAGATGGTTGGCGGTGAACCGTAGCACCGTCTCCGCCCAAGGTGGCTATTAGAGCGCCGCTCCCGTTGCGTCCCAGGACCAGGCGTCGAGGCAGCCTAGGTCCAAGTGGACCGCGCCACTAAATTTTTGCACATCCACGGTCAAGTACATGCGCGATCGTTGCCTCCTCGACCCCCTAAAGCCGGCCAAGTAGAAAACGTGTGCCCTTCACTTCGATGTCTTCCGCAATGAAAGCGTCGACCGGGCGCAATGGCAACTTCTTTTTGTCCTCGCTGACATGCTCAGTTTCGATATCATACTCACCTTGACCGCCGACACATCCGCCCTCATACCCCTGATGCCCGACTTCACCGCGGTGAAGAACCACAAAGCGCGTGGCATCAATGAGTTGCGGGCTATTCGCCGCCCTTCTGGGATGCTCGACTAGCAAAAACGGGTATTACGCGGCCTGCCGCCACCGCTCTCCCGGCTTCGAAGTTCGTAATCATCGAAGCGAGGTAGCCGCCCGGGTTTCGCAAGGACGTAAGCCTTTCGGCTAAGTAATCCAGCGCCTCCACCACGCCGTGCAGTCCGAATGTGGCAATTGCTTTATGGCAGAGACGTTCGTCAATCCTAAGAAAGGAAGAGAACTCGAAAAGACATCGGCCGAGTTCGTCGCCGTTGCGCGGGGTGGCGGGGTAGAGATCCCTGATGCGCGGACTCTTTCCCCATGCCGCAGCAATGGATTGGAAAGCTTTGCGTTCCGCGCAGTCAGGAGATTCTTTTTGAATGGACTCTATGGGACGGACATATTGTCCGACGCGACCGGCCGTTCTGTCCGGCCACACCTCGGGGAGCGCTGGGGGTAGCGGCGCGCACGAACCGTCATCTCGATGATCCGATGCATCCTCGTGGCGGTCCAGCAGCGATGTCGTCGCCCGCGACAGTTCTTCCGCATCCCGCTCCAAGGTTGCCATCTCCCGAGCCGTGACCGTTTGGCGTCGAACGATCCGTTGGATCTCTTCGATGCGGGCCCGAATCGCTGAGGGCAGGGAGAACCCACCGTCTCGTGCGGCCTTAGCAAGTGCAGAGAGCCGTGCCCGAAGCGAAGATCGCAAGTTGCGTTGCACGACCGCATTCTGACGAGTCTCCTCTACCTTTGCTTGGATCCAGTCAGCGCTCTCGAAGAACGGCGTGAGATGGATGCCGAAGGCGCCACCGACCTCGCCTGACACCTCCCGGACGGGGAACCGCCGGCGGTTCGCGCTGTGAACGCGTCGAAGGAGACCCGCTTCCTCCAGGGCGACCTCGCCGCGGCGGAACTTCCGTTCGTCCATGTCGCAGGCTCTTTTTCGCAGATTGGCCGCGGACATGTAGGAGTAGACGGGGCGCCCTGTGTCGACGGGACCCTTCGGTAGCGCCGTCAGGTGAGCATGCAGGACGGCAAGGTCGCGGTCCGTGAGACCGAGTTCCCTCCGGATCTGCTTTACCTGATCGTAGAGGGTCCACCGGTCGACCAGGCGGGACCCGGATGTAGGGCAGGGCAGGGGGCTTTGATCAGCGCGGAGCCGGTTGTTCGGGTACGCCTCTGCAGTGTGCCGGCGCGGGATACCCGCGGGCAGGGAAGATTCCGTCATATGACATCCAGATGGCTTGGACGGGCGCCCACTACGCAGGTCGCGAGGTCGCACTCAGATCGGAAGATCCGAGCCGAAACGACGATCCCCCGCGCCGCTCGAAACACAACATTCGTCATTCACTGCAGGAGCAATGTTGCAACGAACCTGAAGTAGGGCTACCAAGGATATGTCAGTACCTTTGGGGCCTCTCCGGAATTGCGATTTCGGTGGGGCCTTTTTCCTTGCCGAATCTGCTCCTTTCAGTTGACCCCTCAAGGGTCAAGATTGCTGGACTTCACCGCGGTGAAGAAACTCAAAGTCTTTTACTGGCAGTGGGTTACATACCTTTATGGGTCCTTTGATTGAGGGCCGCCACGCATGTCGCCGGCCATTTCGGTTTCGGAGTTTATTTCGAACTCCGTCCGCAGACCCTCGAGGCGGCTCGAGACAAACTCTAGAAAGCCATCGAGGTCGTCGGTGCTTGCCCTGATCGTCAGGCGACCGGGGGCGTGGATCGAAGTCAGGGCCCCGCCGAAGTAGCGTCGGCGCTTGTACTGCCGTGCGGATCGTTCGGCGGGGGCCTTGGGGGAGGGGCGGCTCGGCGGCTCAATGACGGCCTCGGCGTCGTCGAGTATTTCGACGAGTGCGTCGAAGCGGTCCGGGCTGGACTGGATCGACGCATCCACCCGACCAATGACATCCGTCGCATCGAGCCCGCGTTCGTCGAGAAGGCGCGAGAGCCTTTCCCATTTCCGCCGGCCGACGCCGCGGGCAGGACCGATCGCCTTCACGAGCGGCTCTCCGATCCGCGCGTAGATCGACGTCATCATCGAGACCATCGAGGGCTGGATTGCGAGGAACTCAGCGATCCGGTTCTGCGGAAAGCCTGCTTCCACTGCCATGACGGAAGTGCGTGCACGCTCGATGAAGCTCGTCTCCAAGCGAGCGGAATTCTCGATCCCTTGGGCGACGAACGCCTCGTCATCCGTCATCCGCGTCACAAATCCGCGGATGGTCGAGCGCCCGAGGCGCCGGATCGCCTCGAGGCGCCGACGTCCGGCAACGATCTCGTAAGGCCGGTCGAGGTTGACGATCCGGACGGTGATCGGGATCTGCTGACCGTTTGCCTCGATGCTGGCCATCAGCGTTTCGATGTCCTCCGTGAGGTCGATCCTGTCCTCGATCGGAGATCCCTGGATATGGTCGAGCGGAATGTCCTCGTGGCTGCGATCACTCGCGGCGTCGACCGATCCCTGCATGTAACGCGGCGCACCGGCACCGCCCTTGGCCAGGGGGGTACGAGGGGGCAGGGGGCTCTGCTCGGTGTCCCGGGCGAGCTCGTCGGACGCGGAATGGTCCGGCGAGGGTATGAACACCTTGCGCGCCATCAGTTCGCCTCCGCCGGGTTGGTTCGGCCCCACGACCGCAGGATATCCGCCTCAACTTCGTCGGCTATGCCATCAAGGCTTTCCATAATCCTGTCGTAGGTCTTGCGGTTCATGTCGCCCGGCGGCACCTCGATCATCAGGTCGAGCGTGTTCGTTACGTCGAGCATTGCCGTGGAGTGCAGAAGCGGCGTCTTCATCATCCGGTTGCCCAGATGTGTCCGCAGGAAGGCCGCGAGCTGCACCTGGGGTCCGTCCTGAGGCGAGTGCCGGGTGATCAGGTAGCGGATGAAGTCGAACCGGTGGCCGGGATCGTGCTTCTCCATCACCTCGAGCGTGTCAGAGGCAAGATGGATGAACTTCATGAGCGAGATGGCGTCGAGCATGCTCGCTGACAGGGGGATGATCAGGCCATTGGCGGCATGCATGGCCGCCAGGACCGAAAAGCTCATGTGCGGGGGCGTATCGAGCAGAACCACGTCGTAGCGATCTTCGACAAGCCGAAGCGCGGTCTTGAAGCGTCGGTGCCAGGGCATCTCCTTGAAGCGTCCATCCATGTAGGTCGAGGACGTCTCGAACTCGAACTCGCTCATCGACAGCGAGCCTGCCAGGATGTCGACGTTCGGAAAGTAGGTCGGCTGGATCGCCTTCGTGATCGGGATCGGATCCTCGTACTTCAGGACGTCGTAGACCGAGGGCACGTCGTCCACGTCCGGCTTCACGTCGAAGAGGTCGGAGATGGAGGCCTGTCCGTCGACATCGATCACAAGCACCCTCATCCCGCGCGCGGCAAGCCGCCCGGCCAGGCTGGACGTGACGGATGTCTTGGCCACGCCCCCCTTCAAGTTGGCGACGCAGATGATAGACAGCGGCTCTCCCTCCTGCCGCCTGGGATAGTTCGCCAGGGGGATCTTGCCCGCCGCGAAGAGAAGTTCCTGCATGCGGTGGATTTCCTTCAGCTCGAACATCCGCCGGTTCCCCGACAGAATCTCACCGGACGGCGCTCCCTCGAGCGTCTTGAGGTAGTTCCTGAGCGAGTTGTAGTTCATCTTCAGAAAGCCGCTGGCCTCGCGCAAGGAAAAGGATCTCAGTCCCTTCTGCGTCTTGCGCGTCCGCGGTGACAGGAACGACGCCTTGTGGTCCTCGAGCGCCTTGTCGAGCGCATCGCCGTCCCGCCTTAGATCCTGCGCCCCAAGTCCTGCCATGCCGTCCTCGCTCGTGGAGACGTTGATCGCCCCTTCGGCGCCACTATGTCAACGATCGATCGCCATTCAAGCGTTTCCTGACATGGTCCGTGAAATCTGGTCCCGTGCGATATGGTGCGAACCGAGCGGTTCTCCACGTGTGGCCTTGAAAACATGGTGATCCGGTCTTCTGCGTACGATGTCCGGCCTTTCGCCAGAAGAGCGATTGGCAGCGCCGAAGATGACCGGAGGGGCAAGTCCCGAGCGCGGCGGACCGAATCGTCGTGTTCGGGGGAGGCACTCGCCGATGCCGTCGCTGTGGCCAAGCGCGGGATACGCGCGGGCGAGGTGTTCGACGGCGAGAGTGGCTATACTATCAGGGGGGAGGCTGCTGCCGACGGCGGCGTGGGAGATGCAGGCCTCCGGCCTGCCCATTGGCCTGGCGCATGGCGTGCGGCTGGTGCGCGACGTGGCGCGCTCTCCTTCAGAGACGTGCGCATCGAGGAAAACGCCGCGGTCGCGCTCCACCGCGAGGCCCTGGAGGTCCGAGCCCCCGGCTGAGCCTCGCCCACCGGCGCCTGCATTCCTATGGCATCCGTGTCCCGAAGGATCGCCGCCCGTGCCATGAAATAATCCGCAAACTTCCGCCGCTTCGGCGCCCTCGTCATATCCCTTCGTCCTCAGGACATACCTCAGTTCACTGTTCATTTTTCCGGCCCAGCTCAGTCCCGGTTGGCGCGAAGTATGCGGAAACTTTTCCAGCAATCCGCAGAATTACCGAGCGACAACGCCGGAAC
>JBBQDX010000285.1:0-5550 GCA_038320125.1 Rhodobacterales bacterium
GTCCGAGGCATCGCGAAGGCCGACCCGGCGCGTGCCGCCGGGGACGACGTCCTTCACCTGCGCGGTGGTGGTTCGCCGTGCCCGGCCAGGCGGTCGACGCAGTTGCGGACCGGAAAGCGCGTGCCCGGATCGCTGGCCAGGCAGAAGGGTTCGAAGATGTCGCTCTCCCGGTCGCCGATATGGACGCAGCGGTCCGGCGCCCCGATCAGCCCGGTCGATCGGCGGAGATCATCGAGCCCGCGGACGCTCTCCTTCTGGTCGATCGGCACGCGGGTCGGGTCGATCTTCCGCTTGAGCACCGCCGTGCCCCTGAACCTGGCGCGCGACCGGAACTTCACCGCGGTCAGGTCGAGCGGCAGGCCATCGGGCGTGAAGGCAAGGCTCGCGTGCAGCAGCGACCCGCAAAGGATGCGCTGGCGGAAGCGCCGGTCCTGCTCCTTGCGCCCGGTGGAGGTCCTGGTGAACCCGATCTTCCCGGGCGCCGACCGCGTGATGGAGAACCCTGTCGTGTCCCGGAGCACCGGGATGGGTCCGTCCGTGGCCCGCACGCGCAGAGCAGAGCAGAGCAGAGCAGAGCGGAGCGGAGCGGAGGCCTGGAAATGGCCCGACAGTATTTTGTCCTCTCGCTCATCTTCTCATTCGAGAAGAAGCGGCAGGCGGCCTTCGTATCGGCCCGATCCCGAACCGCCGTAGTCAGCGACTTCGCGGGCCTCTCTCCCCTCGCTGCCAGCATCAAGCCCAGCCGCCTGTTCAGCCGAGCGTCCTCGACACCGCAAGCGGCCGTCTCCTCTTCCCCCCAGGATCCCACGTCAGCACCTGCTCGATTGCGGGTGCCGGACATTGTTGGTGCCGGACAAGGAACCACAACCGATTCCCCCCGATCAACATGGAGAACACCAGCGGCGGCGACTTGTGGGTGGTTGAAAGCCGGCGGAGGCCGCGATCAGGCGGCTTGGCGATGCTTCGAGGTTTGCCAGTTCCACAGCAGCAGGTTCGGCACCTGCGAAGCGGTGGTCCCGGGCAGACGGCCGAGGACATTCGCCAGGCATGCCTGCGATCAATGCGCTGCACGGTCTGACGACTGGTCCCGAAGCGCCGTGCCAAGGCGGAGATGGTCTCACCCTTCTTCAGCGCGCCTTCGATCTCGGATCTGCGCTCGACATCTAGAACTGGCGGCCGACCGAGATGCTTGCCCTCGGCACGGGCGCGATCGATGCCCGCCTGCGTCCATTCGTGCAACGAGTCCCGCTCGAACTGCGCAACGACGTTCAGGATACCCCTTGTTATCCGGCCTGCGGCGCTGTTGAGGTCGGCGTCGCGCAGATCGAGGCTGTTTACCCGGTCCGACATCTTGCCCAACCGCTCGGTCGTCGCCATCACGTCCCTTGCGTTGCGCTCGAGCCGGTCCATCTTCGTGACCACCAGCATGTCACCGGGCTCCAGCCGATCGACGAGCCAAGCAAAGGCCGGCCGCTCCATCGCGGCGACGCCGCCCGAGACGGTCTCGGCCACGATCCGGTAGTTCTTTGACCTCGATCCCGGCCGCTGCGATCTTCTGGTTCTCAGTCGCTTGTCCGGCGGTCGAGAAGTTTCGAGCGCCCTAACTTTGAAAAGGGACCTCGTCATCGGAGCTACTTGCTGAGGTTGCAGCACGGATCGCCTTTCCGTTACCACCTTAGGGGCTATCCCGACGTGGCGCCTCTCAAAGCCGGAAAATCACCCATACCTGGAGCCATGCGCACCAGCTACAGATCGTTCCATGTCGCTACGCGTCGAAGAATGGCAGTCATCGATATAGGTGTCCTGTCGTCCTCCCAGGTAATCGGCCTTCCGGTGACGGCCACAGACATCCAGTCCGTTACCGTCTCGGGGGAACTGCAGGTCCGTGACGGCGATACGCTCGAGGTCGGGCCCCTGGTCATCCGCCTGCAGGGAAGGATTATCTCGTGTCTCGGCGGAGCGTACGGGGTGTGTGTTGTCTGACCCCGTCTCCGCTGCGGGCGCCGCGGCGCCCGCAGCGGAGACGGGGTCGGTTTCCAGATTTGTGGGTCTTGTCGCGGCATGAGGGATGTCATCGCTGCAGCGCCTCCTCCATTGCGGAGGCGACGTCGGCGGAGATGTCTTGGGTCCGGCGCAGCGCGCCTTCGATGCGGTAAAGTTCCTGGCGTCGGGCGGCGAGCTGACCGAGGGGCTCTCCGCGCGTCTCGGCGCGCTCGAGCTGGCGGGCATGGCTGACGCGCATGCGCTCGAAGGTCGGCATGGCGCTCTTCTTGGGTTGTGCATGCCCGCAGCCGAGGCAGATCAGGCCCTTGAGGCAATGTTCGCCGGCGGGAAGGGCGCAGAGATGCGTTCCCATGTCGCGAAGGTCGCAGCTCTTCGCAAGCGCGTCCCATTCGTCGGGGGTAGGGGCTCGCAGGGCATCGTCGCCGTGCACGGATCGGTAGAGGCCGCGGACATGGCGTCTGTAGGCGTCGACGAGGGTGCCGGGATAGAGCTTGGCGTAGATCATCACGGTGTCGAGCCGCTCGTGGCCCAGCAAAGCCTGCAGGACATGCGGCGGCGTGCCGTTGTTGAGATGCTCGGAGGCGAAGACGCGCCGGCAGTCGTGGGGATGCACGAGAAGGGGCTGTCCGTCATGGGCCCGCGCGCCGGCGCGGTGCGATATGCCGGCAAGCATCTCGCGGATCGTGGTGCGGCCGATCACGTGGGGCCGCGTCCGGCCCTGCAGCAGATACGGGGCCCGGGGCAGCGGCTTGCGTTCGTAGAAGTCGAAATTGTCGACCGGGGGCACGTGGTCGATCCCGTAGAAGCGCTTCACATGCCGGATGATCTCGGACAGCACTCTGCCGAGCGCATCGCCGATCGGGATGAGGCGGGCCCGGTCGAACTTGGACGGTGCGACGTGGAGCAGGAAGTATGTACGCCCATTGCGGTCGCGCCGCCGCAGGATGTCGAAGGCGGTGAGATTGCAGGCCTCCTCGATGCGAAGCCCGCTCTGAACGAGCAGTTCGAGCAGGGCCCAGTCCCAGAAGGCGACGCTCTCGGCCCGTGCGGCGGCGCGGACCTCGGGCGTGGCATCAAGGGCCATGCAAGCCTGACGCCAGACGTCGCTGGCCACGGCCCTGATCCCCGGCATCTCCCGCTCGAGGTCGATGACCCGCCGGGTAATCGCGGCGGCGCGCATGCGGTAGGCACGGGTGACTTCGGGCGACTGGGTGTCGCGGAACGAAAGTGGCGGCGCCGGCGGGACATGGTCCCGGAACGGCGTGCCGTCCTCGAGCGACCAGCAGGCGATATCCGTGAAGAAGCTGCGGATCGTCGCGAGGTCGTGATTGGCGGTCGTCCTGCGGTCGCCATCGTTCGTGATGCAGCGTCGCGCGGCGGCTCGTGCCTGGGCCTCGCGATAGGGGATGAAGGCTTTGGTATGCTCGGGACGGATGTCGGCGCTCGACAGCAGAGCGGGGTAGGCCTCGTCGATGAAGAGCCAGAACCGGGCGAGCTGCTGGATCTTCGCGCGCAGCGTCGCGTATCTCGACGAGACGTGGATGCGGTAGTGCTGCACGTAGAGCAGCGTCACCTCCCGGAACCGTTCGGGCACGCGGAAGAGTCCCACGTAATCCTCGATGGCCGCGCCCGGTTCGGGACGCTTGCTGCGGGCGATGCCGCGCAACGGCGTGCGGGCGAAGACGCCGGCCGCACACAGCGCCGCGTCGAGGGCATCGGCGCCGGCAGACCCGCAAGCCTGACGCTTGACGTTGATCAGGTCCGGCTCGCGGATGTCGCGGATATCCCAGAGATCCTTGGTCAGAAGCATCGTCACGCCGAGGCGCAACGCCGATGCCTTCGCCTGATCGGAGTAGATGTGGTTCTGCAGCCCGTCGATCGTGCGGGAAAGGTCTTCGATCGTGCCTCGCAGCGGGGCGTCGACGGGCAGCAGGGCCCGGATCCAGTTCACGGGCTTGTAGCCGAGCAGGAGCGGCACGCTCGGTGCCACCAGCCGCAGGAGGATGGCCGGCTGGATGACGGGGGTCATCAGGTTGCGTCGGGTCGCGTTCCGCCCCTTGACCTGCGCGATCCAGAACTGCTCGAAGCCGGACCATTTGTCCGCAAGCGTCGCGCCGTCCAGACGGTCGAGGTGGTCGCACAGATGCGGGACGCCCTGCTTGAGTAGATGGGTCACGGCATGCCGCTTCTCCCGAACGTCCGGCGCGCAGAGTCGGTGGACCCAGTGGTGCAGGAACTCTTCGATTGCGGTGCGATCAAAGGCAGTCGCACGCAACAAAAGCAGCGGATCGCGTGCGGGCCATGCCAACTCAGCCATCGGCGCCCTCCGGAAACAGACCCTCAAGCTCGGCAAGCGTATCCGGGCCATAGTCGAAGGTGTAATCTGCCTCGCCAAGGGGCGGTTGCGGTCGCCGCTGCTGCTGTTCGAGCGCCTCTACCGCGGCGGCGAGCCGCGCCGCCGACACCCGCGCGTAATGCGCAGCCGTGGTGTCTAGGCTCGTATGCCCCAGAAACGCCTGGACCAGGGCGAGATTGTCGCTGCTATCGAGCAGGTTCTGCGCGAAGGTGTGGCGATAGGCGTGGGCGGAAAGACGTGTCACGCCCGACCTGATGCGGAGGACCCGGATCATCGTCTCGAAGGTCGGATAGCCCAACGGTTGGCCTCGTCCCTTGCGGCGCGCGACCCAGACCGCCGTATGGGACGGCGTTCCCCGCTCGTGCTCGAGATAGGCGAGATAGTCCGGCCAGAAGGCGGCCCCGACCGGGACGACGTGATCATCGCGGGCGCCCTTCAACCGAACGGTGACCGTCCGCGCGGCGACGTCGATGTCGCCGAGACGAAGTCCGAGCAAGCCGTGTCGGCCGTGGGTCGCGTCCCAGTCACCGATCCGCTGGCCCGACCATTCCAGAAGCCGCAGGAGTGCGCGGTCGCGCCAGCTCGTCGCCACGCGGTGGACGGCCTCGATCGCCTCGACGGACAGATGCACGGGCATGCGCCGTGGGAGGCGCCGACGCAGATCGCCGCGCAGGCGGACCGCGTGTCGCCGCATCGGGATCGCACGGGTCACACGATCCTCCCGGGAACGCACCGGGTTGGTCTGACCACGCCACGCGCCTTCCGATGCAATGAGAAAGTCGAAGTAGCTCGCGAGGACGCTGAGCCTGTGGTTTGTCGTGGCGGCCGCGCGCTCGCCCCCTTCATGAGGCCAACGATACGCCTCGACATAGGCCTGGACCGTCGCCGGCGTCACCTCAGCGAGGCCAATCGCCCGTCCGGCACACCATTCGTGGAAATGCGCCAGGCCACGGGCATAGCTCAGAACAGTGTACGCCGAGCAATCGCGCAAGAGCAGCGATGTCAGGAACTGTTTCGTATCGGGCACAAGCCGGTTGCTCTCGTCGACCACTGCAAACGGGATCGGCCCGGACTTCCGGACGACGGAGAACTTCGGCATCCGCGCCACCTCCCACCTCCACGCCGACCCACGCTGCCCCGATTGCAGGAATGTTCCGCACGGTCTCGCATGGTCACGGCGGACGATACCA
>JBBQDX010000286.1:0-5527 GCA_038320125.1 Rhodobacterales bacterium
AAGCGCGCCTGCCAGTCGGCCTCGTGCTCCGAGGTGCGGATCAGCACGAAGAAGCAGGCTTCCAGCCCGAGGGCGTCGGGGTCCACGACCACCGTGTTCGGCCCCATCACCCCCGCCTCGCGCATCTTGCGGATGCGGTTCCAGACCGGCGTCTTCGAGGAGCCGACCGTGCGGGCGATCTCGTCCAGCGATTGCCCCGCATCCGCCTGCAACTCCCGGAGGATCTTCCGGTCCAGCTCGTCCAATCGGGCAGCCATTCGCCTCTCCTTCGCCATCACGAATATCGTTCTGCCACGGGGCGGTCTTTCCGGCAACGCGTTCTTGTTCATTGCTCCCCCTCCCCCTTACACGGAACGACGTTCTATATCTCTACCCAAGCCCACGGAGCACCGCGCCATGAATCACTTCCCCGTCTTCCTCGCCCTCGAAGGCCGCCGCGTCCTCGTCGCCGGCGGTGGCGACGCGGCGGTGGCCAAGCTGCGCCTGCTCCTGAAGACCACCGCCCATATCACTGTCGTCGCCGAGGACGCGGCTCCCGAGATCGCCGCCTGGGCCGCCGAGGGCCGCCTCACCCTCCTTGCGCGCAGCCTCGAGCCCGGCGACGCGCTCTGCTGCGTCATCGCCTACGGCGCGCACGAAGACGCGACCCTCGATGCGCGCACGCTGCGGCTGGCCACGGCAGACGGCGCGCTGGTCAACATCGTCGACAACCTCGCCGACAGCCAGTTCATCACCCCCGCCATCGTCGACCGCGACCCCGTCGTCGTGGCCATCGGCACCGAGGGTGCGGCTCCGGTTCTCGCCCGCCGGATCAAGGCCGACCTGGAAGCCTCCCTCCCCGCCTCGCTCGGCCTTCTCGCCCGGATCGGGAAAACGTTCCGCAATGCCGCCGATGCCCTGCCCATGGGCGCCGCACGCCGCCGCTTCTGGTCCGACTACTACGCCGAAGCAGGTCCCCGCGCCGCGAACGCCGGCGAGGCCGCGGTGCGAAGCGCGCTTGACGCGCTGCTCGACTCGCATCTGAACGCAAAGGCCCGTCCCGGTCGCGTCGATCTGGTCGGCGCGGGTCCGGGCGATCCCGAACTCCTCACGCTTAGGGCCCGCAAGGCGCTCGATGCCGCCGACGTGGTCATCCATGACCGCCTCGTGGCCCCCGAAATCCTCGAGCTGGCACGGCGCGAGGCGATCGTTCTGAACGTGGGCAAGGAAGGTTTTGGGGCGTCCACGGCGCAGGGCGACATCAACGCGTTGATGGTAAAGCACGGCTTGCGGGGGCACCACGTCGTCCGCCTGAAGGCCGGCGATCCGACGGTGTTCGGCCGGCTCGACGAGGAGATCGAGGCGCTGGATGCCGCCGGTCTGGATTGGTCCGTGGTGCCCGGCATCACCGCCGCCAGCGCCGCCGTCGCCGGCCTCGGGCAAAGCCTGACCAAGCGGGGGCGCAACGGTTCCGTCCGGTTGCTGACGGGCCACGACATGAAGGGGTTCGCGGATCAGGACTGGGCGGCATTGGCCCGACCCGGCGCGGTGGCGGCCATCTACATGGGCAAGCGGGCCGCGCGATGGATGCAGGGGCGCCTGATGATGCACGGCTGCGGCCCCGCGACGCCGGTCTCCATCGTCGAGAACGCCTCGCGCCCCGAGCAGCGCATCGTCGCCACCACGCTCGCCGCCCTGCCGGAGTCCCTCGCCGACGTCGCAGGCCCCGCCGTCCTCCTCCTCGGCCTCGCCCCCCGCGCCGCCGCAACCGCCCTCGACCGCCAGGAGATCGCGCTATGAGCCGCAAGCCCTTCACCCCGAAGGTCCTCACTGCCAACCTGTTGCGCGAGGGCGCGGTCGTCTACCTCGCGGCCGATGGCACCTGGGTCGAAGAACTGGCCCGGGCCGAGGTGCTGACCGACGAGGCCGATGCGCAGGTGCGCCTGATAGAGGCCGACCGGCCGTCGGTCGTCGTCGGCACCTACCTGGCCGAAGTCGAGATCACCCCGGGCGGCCCGCGGCCGACGCACTTCCGCGAGGATTTCCGGGCCACCGGCCCGACCAATTACGACCACGGCAAGGCCTACGGCCAACGGCCCGGATCGGAGCAGTAAGATGTATCACTATGACCAGTTCGACCGTGATTTTCTCGCCGAGCGCAACGCCCAGTTTCGCGCACAGGTGGAGCGCCGCCTCGACGGCTCGCTGACCGAGGACGAGTTCAAGCCGCTGCGCCTGATGAACGGCGTCTACCTGCAGCTGCACGCCTACATGCTGCGCGTTGCCATCCCCTATGGCACGCTCTCGGCCCCGCAGATGCGGGTTCTGGCGGAGCTCGGCGACCGCTGGGACAAGGGCTACGGCCATTTCACCACGCGCCAGAACATCCAGTACAACTGGCCGCGCCTGGTCGATATTCCCGACATGCTCGACCGGCTCGGCGACGTCGGCCTGCATGCGATCCAGACGAGCGGCAACACCATCCGCAACGTGACCGCCGACCATTTCGCCGGGGCCGCGAAGGACGAGATCGCCGACCCGCGGCCGGTGGCGGAGCTGCTTCGGCAATGGTCCACCGACCACCCGGAGTTCCAGTTCCTGCCGCGCAAGTTCAAGATCGCCGTGACCGGCTCGCCCAACGACCGCGCCGTGACCCGCGCGCACGACATCGGGCTTCTGATGACCGAGCGCGATGGCGCGCCGGGTTTCGAGGTCATCATCGGCGGCGGATTGGGGCGGACGCCGATGATCGGCAAGACCGTGCGGGAATTCCTGCCCGTGGCCGACCTGCTGCCCTATTGCGAGGCCATCGTGTCGGTCTACAACCGCCTCGGCCGCCGCGACAACAAGTTCAAGGCGCGCCTCAAGATCACCGTCCACGAGAACGGCATCGAGGCCATCCGCGACGCGGTCGAGGCGCGATTCGCAGAAGTGCGTCCGCTGTTCGACGGCTCGGCGATGAACGCTCTGTCGGGGATCGAGGCGCAGTTCGCGCCGCCGGCCTTCGTGGCCAACACGCCAGCGCCGATAGAGGGCGCGGTGCTGCGAAGCTTCGTCGATACCAACGTGACCGCGCACCGCCGCGACGACCACGCCATCGTGACCGTCTCACTCAAGGCGCACGGGGCCACGCCGGGCGACGCCACGGGCGACCAGATGCGCCTGCTGGCCGATCTCGCCGAAGCCCATGCCTACGGCGAACTCAGGATCAGCCACGAGCAGAACGTCATCCTGCCCCACGTCCGCCGCGACCGCCTGCCGGAGCTGCACGCCGCGCTGAAGGCGGCGGGGCTCGGCACGGCGAACATCGGGCTCGCCTCCGACATCATCGCCTGCCCCGGCATGGACTACTGCGCGCTGGCGACGGCGCGGAGCATCCCGGTCGCGCAGCAGATCGCGATGCGGATCGACGCGCTCAAGATCGAGCATGAGGTCGGGCATCTGAAGATAAAGATATCGGGCTGCATCAACGCCTGCGGACACCACCACGTCGGGCACATCGGCATCCTCGGCCTCGATCGCGCCGGGGTCGAGAACTACCAGATCACGCTGGGCGGCGACCATACCGAGCGCGCCGCCATCGGCGAGCGGGCCGGTCCGGGTTTTGCCTACGATCAGGTCGTGCCCGCCATCGAACGCCTGATCCTGGCCTATCTCGATATCCGCGAGGGGGCCGGCGAGACCTTCATCGACGCCTTCCGCCGTCTCGGCCCGGAGCCCTTCAAGGCCGCCCTCTACCCACAGGAGAAGCAGGATGCCGCTTGATCTCGCCACCCTCATCGCCGGTCGCGCCGCGCGGCTGAACGCCGACCTCGCCGGGGCCGACGCGCGCGGTGTCCTTGAGCACGTCGCCCGCGACGCGCTGCTCGGAGACATCGCGATGGTGTCCTCCTTCGGTGCCGAGTCGGTCGTGCTGCTGCATCTGCTGTCGCAGGTCGACCGGTCGCGCCCGGTCCTCTTTCTGGAGACGGGGATGCTCTTCGCCGAGACGCTGGCCTATCAACTGCAGGTGGCGGAAACACTGGGCCTGACGGATGTGCGCGTCGTCCGGCCCGACAGCACCGACCTCTTCCTGCATGACCCCGAAGGCGACCTGCATGGCCGCGACCCCGACCTCTGCTGCGCGATCCGCAAGACCAAGCCGCTGGAACTGGCCCTGCAGCCGTTCGACGGCTGGATCACCGGCCGCAAGCGGCACCAGACCGGCCCGCGGTCCGCGATGGAGGTGTTCGAGGTCGAGGCGGGCAAGCTCAGGATCAACCCGCTGGCCGGATGGACGCCGCGGGACATCGCCGGCTACATGGGCGCGCACGACCTGCCGCGCCACCCGCTCGTTGCGCAGGGTTTCGCATCGCTCGGCTGCGCGCCTTGCACGACAAGGGTCGCCCCGGGCGAAGACCCGCGCGCCGGCCGCTGGCGGGGCCGCCCAAAAACCGAATGCGGCATCCATTTCGCCGGCGGCCGGATCTGGCCCGCGACGCGGCAGGAGGCCTGACCCATGCCCATCGTGACCGATACGGGCTTCGCGCCCGATGACCTCAACGCGGCCTTCGTGGGATCGGGCGAGTTGCCCGACGCGGGGCCGCTCACCATCGACGTGGCCTCCGACGCGGATCTCGGCCCGGTGCTGGCGCGGCTGGCGGAGGCGACCGCCATCCGCGTTGCCTTTCCGTCCTCCTCCGACGGGCGCGGCTTCACCATCGTGCGGCAGTTGCGGCGCGCGGGCTTCACCGGTCGCCTGCGCGCCTACGGCCACGTCATTGCCGACCAATACGCGATGGCGCGGCGGTCCGGCTTCGACGAGGTCGAGATCTCGGACGATCTTGCCGCCCGCCAGCCGGAAGACCAGTGGCGCGCCCGGGCCGACTGGCGCGCCCACGACTACCAGGCCCGCCTGGGGCGAAGGCGCGACGTCGCGGCCGCCTAGAACTTTCTCGAAGCATTCCCTAGAGGTGCGGCTCCCGCCGCAATCAGACGCATGAACCAGATGACTTCACCGCCTTCCGCCACGCCCGTGCTGCCCGACGCGCAGACCGTGACCTCCGTCACGCATTGGACCGACCGCCTGTTCAGCTTCCGGGTGACGCGGCCCGCCTCCCTGCGGTTCCGGTCGGGCGAATTCGTGATGATCGGGCTGATGGGGGATCCGCATCCCGAAACGGGGCGTGCCAAGCCGCTGCTGCGGGCCTATTCCATCGCCTCGCCATCCTGGGACGAGGAGCTGGAGTTCTACTCCATCAAGGTGCCCGACGGCCCGCTGACCTCGCGTCTGCAGCACATCCGGCCGGGAGATCCGCTCATCCTGCGGCCAAAGCCTGTCGGCACGCTGGTCCACGACGCACTCTTGCCGGGCAAGCGGCTCTGGCTCTTCGCCACCGGCACCGGCATCGCGCCCTTCGCGTCCCTGCTGCGCGATCCGGAAACCTACGAGCGCTTCGACCGCGTCATCGTCACCCATACCGTCCGCGACCTGGCGGAGCTGGAATACAGCCGGAAGCTGATCGCGGAGATCCGGGGCGACGGGATGCTCGGCGAGCTGCTGGGGCCG
>JBBQDX010000287.1:0-5527 GCA_038320125.1 Rhodobacterales bacterium
TGACCGCGCCCGCAGATGCAGGCGGATATCCTGGCCGGTGGCGCAGGGCACTTCCTCTACCGCTATCGCGTCGATGGATTTCACCGGGGACTTCGCCTGGCAGATCGACGCGCGGAAGGTGGTGAAATCGTGCCGCCCGACAAGATGCGCCGCCCCTACGCGCATCGCCCCCGCGTCGAGCGGACCGGGCACCCGCCAGCCGCGCCCCGCGTCGAGCACGAGCGGCGCGCGGCGGGCGAGAATGCGGAAGGTGTAGCGCCGCTCGACGGCCGAGAACCGTGCGTGCCAGTCGTCCGCGACAAGGGCGCAGGCGATGACGGCGACGGGCGCGGGCTTCAGATGCCAGTTCAGCGCCTGCGACAGCCGGAAAGGCTCCCAGGCCTTCGCCAGATCGGCGTGGGCGACCTGACCGGTGGCGTGGACGCCCGCGTCGGTGCGGCCGGCGGCGGCGATGGCGCCCACCGTGGGATCGAGCGCGCGCAGCGCCTCCTCGACGGTCTGCTGCACCGAAGCCGGCCCATCCTGACGCTGCCACCCGGCGAAGGGGCGGCCGTCGTACTCGAGGCGGAAGGCATGGCGGGGCATGGCGCGGGGCCTAGCCCGGCTCTATGTGTGTCGGCAAGCACGGAAGGAAGACGCCTTGATTGGACGGATGGTGGATGCGGTGACGCGCGGCCTGGGCGACGCGGCGGCGACCGTGACGGAGGTCTTCGACCCGACCCTTCGCCTGGGCGTCACCGGCCTCAGCCGTGCCGGCAAGACGGTGTTCATCACTTCGCTCGTCGCCAACCTGATCGACCGTGGGCGGATGCCGGGATTCTCGGCCGCGGGGCGCATCGAGACGGCCTACCTGCAGCCGCAGCCTGACGACACGGTGCCGCGTTTCGATTACGAGGGGCACCTGGCGGCGCTGACCTCGCGCAATCCGCATTGGCCCGAGGGGACCCGCGCGGTATCGGAGCTGCGCCTGTCGCTCAAGGTGCGCCCCGAGGGGATGCTGTCCGGGCTGCGCGGGGCGCGGACGGTGCATCTGGATATCATCGACTATCCGGGCGAATGGCTCCTCGACCTCGGGCTGATGGAGAAGACCTACGCGCAGTGGTCGGAACATGCGCTGGCCCGGCTCGCATCCTGGAACGCGGGGGACTACGCGGCGGCGATGCAGGCCGTCGACCCGACCGCGAAGCTCTCCGAGCCGGAGGCGCAGCGTCTCGCGCGCGCCTATACGGCTGCGCTGCGCTCGGCCCGGGACGCGGGCGCCTACGATCTCACGCCCGGGCGTTTCCTGCTGCCGGGCGAGATGGACGGCTCGCCGGCGCTCACCTTCGCGCCGCTGCCCCCCGGCGAGGCTCCGCGCGGCAGTCTGCGCCGCGAGATGGAGCGCCGCTTTGAGGCCTACAAGGCGCAGGTCGTCCGCCCCTTCTTCCGGGACCATTTCGCCCGCCTCGACCGGCAGATCATCCTGCTCGACGTGCTCGGCGCGCTGCGGCGCGGGCCGCGCGCGGTGGAGGAGATGCGCGCCGCGATGGCCGACATCCTGACCGCCTTCCGACCGGGCGCGCTCGGCTGGCTGATGTCTTTTCTGGGCGCGCGCCGCGTCGACCGCCTGCTGTTTGCGGCGACCAAGGCCGACCACCTGCACCACAGCCAGCACGCCCGGCTGACCGCGATTACCGAGGCAATGGTCCGCGAGGCCCAGTCACGCGCCGATTTCGCGGGGGCCAAGACCCACGCCCTCTCGATGGCAGCCCTGCGCGCCACGGTCGAGGAGACGCGCGAGCACGATGGCGAGACACTGTGCGTCGTGCGCGGGCGGCTCATGGCGCCGGACGGCACGCCGGGCAAGGAAGCGGCACTCTATCCCGGAGAGTTGCCGGACGATCCGCGCCATGTCCTGACGCCCGCGCGGCAGGGGGCGGAGGCCTGGCTCGACGGGGAGTATGACCTGATGGACTTCGCGCCCGCGCCGCTGACCCTGCGACCGGGCGAGGGGCCGCCGCACATCAGGCTGGACCGGGTGGCGGACTTCCTGCTGGCGGACCGGTTGTGAGGGGGCCCGAGGGCGCTGGGCGCTTGCATCGCCCGGCCGCAGCCATAACCCCGTTCGCACCCCGCGCAGAAGGTCCCCTGACATGAGCGATCCCGACATTCCGCGCCCGCAGCGCCGCGCCATCGTGTTCGACGTGCCCCCCGCGAGCGATGCGCCCCGCGCCCCCGCCGCACGTCTGGCGACCGACGGTCCCCCGCTCGACCCCGCCTCCGCCCCGCCCGTGCCCGACGACGAGGTCGCGCCCGCGGCCACGGGCCGCGCGATGCAAACGCTCGCGCTGCTGGCGTCGCGCCGCGAGCGCGGGCTGACGGGCTGGTTCTGGGGCATCCTCGGCGCATTGTTATCCTTTGCCCTCTCGGTCGCCGCCTGGACCTTCGTGACGGAGCTGCTGGCGTCGAACCCGCTGCTGGGCTGGGTGGCCGCCGCCCTCGTCGCCGCCTTCGTCGCCATCTGCCTCCTCATCGCCCTGCGCGAGCTGGTGGCCCTGTCGCGTCTCGCCCGCATCGACACGCTGCGTCACGTGGCCCTCGCGGTGACGGACCTCGCCTCGGCGCGGGCCTTCGCCGACAAGCTGCGCGCCTTTTACGCGGGCCGCCCCGACACCCGCTGGGGGCGCGACGAACTGGAGGCGCGGACCGGCGATGTCTTCGATGCCGACGCGATGATCGCGCTGACGGAGCGCAGCCTGCTGGCACCGCTCGACGCGGCCGCCACGCGCGAGGTGGAAGCGGCGGCGCGGCAGGTGGCGCTGGTGACGGCCGTCGTCCCGCTGGCGCTGGCGGACGTGGTTGCGGCGCTCACGTCGAACCTGCGGATGATCCGCCGCATCGCGCTGATCTACGGCGGGCGGGCCGGCACGCTGGGGTCGTGGCGGCTGGCGAAGACCGTGCTGACGCATCTGGCGGCGACGGGGGCCGTGGCCGTGGGCGACGACCTGATCCAGTCGGTGGCTGGCGGGGGGCTTCTTTCCCGGGTCAGTCGGCGGTTCGGCGAGGGACTGGTCAACGGCGCGCTGACGGCGCGCGTCGGCATCGCCGCGATGGAGGTCTGCCGCCCGCTTCCCTTCACCCACCTCCCCGCACCGCGCATCACCGCTGTCGTGCAGCGCGCCCTGACCGGTCTCTTCGGCAGCGCGTCGAGCTAGGCCCCGACACGGCGCGGCACAGCGCGGCACAGCGCGGCGGTCGCGGACGTTCGTCCCGCGCCGGTCGCCCTCCGCATCCGACCTGACGGCCTCGGGCGGAAGCCCTAGTCGGTGCCGGACCGCATGCGCGCAGGCTCCGGGGTCGGCAGGCAGAGGGGCACGAGCACGAGAGCGGCGGTGCCGAAAAAAGCGAGAAGCAGGGACAGGGACATGGCAGATCCTCCTGCCGATCCGCCTCGCATGAAACGATGAAGAATCGGTTAAAGCCCGGTCGTCGCCGGCGCATCCGGGCCGCGCAGGACCCGGGCGCCAGCCCGCTTCAGCTCCCCGCGGACCCGTGGCTCCCCCCCGCGCCTTGCCGTTTCCCGGTGGCCGCGCCTATAAGGCGCGCGATGAGGGAACCGGTGCTCACGGGCAAGCGAATTAGGTTCCCGGCGCCCTGATCCGCGGGGCGGCCGGGCCAAGGTGCCGCGACCCGCACCGACCTTTACGCATGCATTGATCCGAAGGACGCCCCGATGAGCGCCGAAGCCCCTCCCGCCGCCCAGGCCGACTACAAATCGACCCTGAACCTGCCGAAGACGGACTTTCCGATGCGCGCGGGGCTGCCCAGGCGCGAACCGGAGTGGCTGGCCCGGTGGGAGGAGATCGGGGTCTACGACCGGCTGCGCGAGAAATCCGGGCGCGATCCATTTACCCTCCACGACGGCCCGCCCTACGCCAACGGGCACCTGCACATCGGCCATGCGCTCAACAAGACGCTAAAGGACATGGTGGTGCGGTCGCACCAGATGATGGGCTTCGATGCAGCTTACGTGCCCGGGTGGGACTGCCACGGCCTGCCGATCGAGTGGAAGATCGAGGAGGCCTACCGCAAGAAGGGCCGCGACAAGGATGCCGTGCCGATCGTCGAGTTCCGGCGGGAATGCCGCGAGTTCGCCGCTGGGTGGGTGGAGGTGCAGAAGGGCGAGTTCAAGCGGCTGGGCATCACCGGCAACTGGGCCGATCCCTACCTCACGATGGCGCATCACGCCGAGGCGGTGATCGCGGCGGAGTTCCAGACCTTCCTGATGAACGGGCTGGTTTATCAGGGCTCGAAGCCGGTGATGTGGTCGCCGGTCGAGAGGACCGCACTGGCCGAGGCCGAGGTCGAGTATCACGACCGGCAGGTGGACGCGGTCTGGGTGAAGTTTCCGATTTGGTTATCTCCGTCGATTCAGGGAATATGGGGCGATTTAACCCCGGCTGAACTTAAAGCCGCCAGTGAAAAGCAGCTCGAACGGAAACGCGACTTAGATGGCGCGTCAGTTGTCATCTTTACGACGACACCTTGGACGATTCCTCAGAATCGCGCGATCTGTTTTGGCCCCAACATTTCCTATGGTCTCTATGAAGTTATTAGTTGCCCGAAAGAATGCTGGGCAAAGGTCGGTGATCGCTATCTTTTGGCAGATGACCTTGCATCCGAAGCGATGGACAGAGCACTTCTCGACCAATCCTCGTTCCGTCGCCTACGCGATGTTCCCGAATGGGAGCTGAAACAGATCAAGTGCAATCATCCTCTTGCTCAAGTCGAAGCCGGCAAGGCGGAATGGGACTACAAGGTGCCGCTCCTGCCCGGCGACCATGTCACCGACGACGCCGGCACGGGCTTCGTCCACACCGCGCCCAGCCACGGCGACGACGACTATCAGATCGGTCTGAAGCACGGCCTGGCGATGACCTACAACATCGAGGCGGACGGGACTTTCCGGCCCGACCTGCCGCTGTTCGGGGGCGAGGCGATCCTGAAGCCGAACGGCAAGCCGGGCGGGGCGAACAAGGCGGTGATCGACGCGCTGGTGGACGTCGGCGCGCTGCTGGCCCGGTCGCGCATCACCATCTCCGACGCGCACAGCTGGCGCTCGAAGGCCCCGGTGATTCGTCTCAACCGTCCGCAGTGGTTCGCCGCCATCGACGCCGCCGTGGGCGACGGCAAGGACACCTACGGCGGGACGGTGCGCCAGCGGGCGCTGACCTCCATCGACGACCTGGTCGCATGGACCCCCGCGAAGGGGCGCAACCGCCTCCATGCGATGATCGAGAACCGACCCGACTGGGTGCTGTCGCGGCAGCGGGCCTGGGGCGTGCCGCTGACCTGCTTCACGCGGGTGGGTGCCAAGGCCACGGACGACGATTTCGTCCTGCGCGAACCGGCCGTCAACGCCCGCATCGTCGCGGCCTTCGAGGCCGAGGGGGCGGATGCTTGGTATCAGCCGGGTGCCAGGGAGCGGTTCCTCGCGCCCGACCACGACCCCGACGCCTGGGAGCAGGTGTTCGACATCCTCGACGTC
>JBBQDX010000288.1:0-5512 GCA_038320125.1 Rhodobacterales bacterium
GGTCGGCAGTCCCGCCTCCTGTTCTTTGATCATCCCGATAATCTGCGCCTCGGTGAAACGACTTTTCCTCATCTTGTCTGCTCCTACAGGTTGGGCAGACTCTACATCAGACTGAGGGAACTTCCGGGGGGCAGGTCAATACCTTTCCAGAGACCGCCGACGCCACGGACGCGCCTTCTGGCTTCAAGGCGAACATCAGCGGCATAGAGGTAGATCCTGACACCCGATTCGCTGCTCAACGGGTGACGCGAACCCATCGTCTTCGCACCGGTCTAGGTACGATCCGCTATGCGAAGAACAAACCTCTGGATGACGATGTAGGAGCCTACCAGTCATCGGCGCTCTTTGGGTGCAGAAAGTTGATGGACGTTCAGGATGAGTCCGCTCCGGAGAAAAAGCTTTGCCTGAGGTTGGACTACGCCACCGGCAAATCTATTCCTGCCCCGACCGACGCGACGCGGCGCTTTTAAAACATGGAAGCCGCCTGCGCGACGATTGCGGAGCGTTGGCATAACAGCGAACCGCTAGAGGAGGCAATGCTCGCCTGACGGATAGTTGAGCATGTAGGTCCCCAAAAAAGACCGGTGCCGCATCAGCCGAGCCGTGGATGCAGGCCAGTTGAGCGCCCGACCGCTGCCGCGACGACGGCGATCCGCCGCTGTCCCGCCTGATGGACCGGACTTCCGAATAGGTTCCGAGGGGCCTTCGGCAGGGTCGCCGGGCTTTGACACCGCGATCGCCGGCTCAGGGCCGAGGGACGCGCGCGTTTCGGGCAACGAGGCATGTCCGCCATGGCGGGACAGTGACCCTGAAAGCGGGTGCAGCCCCGGCGTTCGTGTCAACCGCGACCGTCGATCCGTCGCCTTGCCGGTTCCAGTTGGCGAGATTGCGGGATCCGATCCGACCACTGCCTAGCAGAACCTGCCCCGAACGATGCCGATGTCGCCCAGTCCGGGCCTCCGCGCCGTCCGGGACCGGACCCGCGCGGCAGCCCCACGCACCATGGCTCTCCGAGGGAACCGCCACCGCCTCACTCCAGTGCCGACACCAGCCCCAGATGGGTCACGAAGGGGTCGAAGTCCCGGTCCCCGTAGAGCAGCGGCAGCCCGTCCCGGATGCAGCGGGTCGCGATCAATGTGTCGATGGTCTTGCGGATCGTCACGCCCCGGTTCCGCAGCCGGCGGAAGTTGCGGGCCGCCTCGACCGCGACATCCCTTCCGCCGATGTCGATCTGATCGAGCGCCTCCAGCATCCCGCGCGCCCGCTCGAAATCGCGGTCGGACCCGAAGCCCTGGAGCACCTCCGTCAGCACGATGTCTCCGATGGCCACCGGCTCGACGCCGAGGGCCGCATCGAGCCGGTCGGTCTGCGGGTTCGCCGTGCCGCGGAAATAATCGATCCAGACACCCGAGTCGACGAGGATCATCCGTCGCTCCGCATCGCCTCCAGGTCGCCAGACCAGTCGAGGGCGCCCCGCAGCTTGCGCACCTCGCCCTGCCGGCGCAGGCGCAGCAGCATCCTGAGACCCATCTCCACCGTCTCACGCTTGGTCCGAGCCCCGGTGGCCGACATGGCCGAAGCCATGAGCTCGTCGTCGATGACAATGTTCGTCCGCATGATGTGTATCCTATCCCGTTGCGTTACACATAAACCGTTGCCGACCGTTCCACAAGCCGCCGATCGCCGCGTCCCGGCCACGCTTGCCGAATCGCCGCCCGGCACCTGGCGGCAACCGAGCCGGAATGCGCTCTTCGGAGCCCCCGACTGCGCGCCGTCACCGGTCGCTCACCGCCTCGCCTGCCCCGCTTTCCTCGGCCAACCCGCGATCATGGGCGCAGGATCGGCTCGATCATCGCCCATTTCTTGTCGAAGGCATCCAAGAATAACTGTCGCGCTGTCAGGTTCGCCGCGCCGACGATGGCGTTGCTGACGCAGGCAGGGAAGCTGTCCTGCGCCGCGATCCGTTCGGCGGCCGCCGATCTCTCCGGGACGTCATCCTTCCCATCCTCCGATGATCTTGCCGATTGACGCTCTCTCGCGCCGACGTTCGGAAGCGGCGCTCGGTGCGAGGGTTCGCTGCGGATCGGGCGACGGCGGATCGTCTTGTGCAGAAAACCAGGCCCAGGACCGCCCGGCGCGCCGACAACCTCGGAAGCTGGCGGGGCCGTTCAGAAAAAAGCTATCGAGCCACACTCCGCTGGACCCCGGCCGTCCTTCCGGTCCCCGCGCTCCGCCAAGGCGACGCTATCGGCGATCGAGACGATCGAAGCGATCGGGAACGGTCTCATCGCAGATAGCCATCCGGACGACCGCCGCGCGCGCGCCGTCGTCCGGACCCTGTTCGCCGCGGCGCATCACGCCGAAATTCCGATCATCGAAACGCCCACCCGCTCCGGAACGCAGCAACGGCAAAACCGCGGGCCGTCCGTTCGAGATCGACGGCAGCGGCGGAGTGGTTTGCGACACCATGCACGGCGAGGGCAGCATCGTTCACCGCGGCGGAATCGATTGCGACGGCGGGCCCGTCAGGATGCCGGTCGCCGGAGAGCGGCCGGACATCAAATCGAACATCTGCCGCCTCACCCCGGGCCAATGCCGCCAAGGGAGGCTCCCCGGGTCGATGATGACATCGGCGGTGCGGTCCAGGACATTCTTGGATCCACAACCCCGGCAGCAAGTCGGGGCGGTGCTATCGCCGGGAAATGCCTTGCCGACGCCGACAGCAAGGCCATGGCCGCGTCCCGTGCGAAAATCGCTGCGACCATCGACACCCTCGCCCACCATATCCAAGTTCCCGATGCGATACCGAGCCGTCCAGCGACCGGCAAGCCCGTCCGATGAATCGATTCAACTTCATTCGACCTTCGGGACTTCGCGATAGGCAATGTTGCCGGGCCGGCTGAGGCCCTGGCACCTTCTCGTGGACACCCGGCCGCGCGCCAGCCGTAGCGGCTCCTGCTCGATCCCGCTTCCATAATAACGACCCTTCCTCACCCGTTGCACCGATGGAAGCGCACCGTCCGGGCAGGCCGGCGATAAACGGCGCGGTGCCGTCGATCGGGTCGATCACCCGGGCCGATCCTACGTGGCGGGCGTGAGGCCATGCTCCTTTCCCATCTGCGCGGCGTCGGGAAAGGCGGCGGCGAGGGCATCGCGGATCAGCGTCTCGACCTCTCGATCGGTCTCGGAGACCCTGTCCTGGCGATTGCGCTTGTCCTTGAACTGTAGATCACCGCGTCGCTTGAAGCATTGCAGCGCCAGAGCCCCGAGGCGTCAGGAGATCTCTTCGGCTCGTCTTAGACCGTCAATGCGTTCCATCGCGCATTTCCCTGAATGGCGGCCCGCCCGCGGGAGCGGAGGGCCGGCGCGACCCGTCTGCCGCCAGCCACCGGCACATTGCTGTCGATCGCGGGTGACGCCTTCCCCCCGGCTCAATGGCGCGCGACAGGTCCGCGATCTCGGTAACGAACCAAGTCCTGGCCGACCTGCTCGAACGCCACCGCGCCCCGGGAGTGGTCGTCCTACGAGAACCTCTCGCGTCTACCCGGTTGTGGCCCTGCGGGTGCCGTTCGCGCCCCGCCGTAACATGCACCGGCAGACGGCAAGCTGATGGCCGCTGATTACGGCGATCTTCGTCACGAGGGGGAACGGAAGAACGGGCGATCGCGTCCCGGTCTTGGCCCTTGATACAGGCGGTCGCCGCATTGCATTTGGCCGATCCGAGGACGATCACCGCCGATATCGACGTGAGGACGCGCAGGGAGGAGTTGCCCCGGGCGGCAAGGACGGCGGGGCGCAGGAGCGGCAGGAATGCGGCCGTCCCGATCATCCAGATCGGCGGCAGGTCGAACGCCGGGATGGAGCTGATGCCGATCACGCCGCCCGGGATCGCGAAGTCCGGCCTCCATGACCGGTATCGTCACGCGCCCCGGACGCATGGCCGGTCGAACGCCGTCGCCCTTGCCCGGGACGGTCGCGAAGGTTCGCCGTCCGAGCCGGCCTCTGCGCAAGAAAGGCCGTGCGCGCGAAGCCCGGAAGCACGGTCGCCGGCACGGCGGTTCGGGCTCGGTCGTGCGCGCGGCGACGGCAAAGAGGATTGTGGTGAAAAGCACGCCGCCCGATCCGGCGAGAACGCGCGGGTTGCCGAAATCGGCCACGGATTCGATGACCCTGATCGGGAACCCGTAGGCGGGGCCCGGTGCCATCGACGGCAGCGACGCCCTGCGGAAGGTGCGCCAGCAGCCGGAGCGCATCCGCTGCGGGGCCCCCTCCATTGATGGGCCGATACGCTCCGCCACGCCGATCAGGACGAGGGCCGCGATCGGCGTGAAACATGGCATCTGCCCCATCCGGATGCCTCGCAGGCCGCAGACCCGGCGCCCGGGGGTGCAGCGGGGTGCGTCCTTGATGAGAGCCGTCCCAAAACCCGCGCGCCCCGGCGTCGGCCTGAGCGAGAGGCCGATGACGAAGGGCGGGATGACGATCGCCACCACGGTCAGGACGCGGGGGGACGTCTCGAACGGCGCCCGTGCGCGGATCGCGAGGGAGCAGGTGCATCTGCCAATCGGACCGCGAACGGCGTCTCCAGCAGCCTCCCGTTCCAACCGCGCAAGTCAGTGGAAAGACCCTCTGCGACGAGCCGGAGCAGATCGGACGCCCCCGATCCAGATCAGCGCGCCGCCCCGTCGACCCGGCAATTGTCACGGATCATCCGCAAACCCTCCGGCCATTCGGCTCCCTTTCCACGCCGCCGATATCCTGCCCCAACGTTCCAGCAGCGCGCCCCGGCGCTCCGGAAGCGCCGAACGACGCGAGATCTTCGTCTCTCAGTTTGATCGTGCCGAAATCCGGCGCTGCATCGGCCACGACCGAGCTCTTGCTGGGCGGCAGCTGAAACGATCCGGCATCCGGCATCGAGTCTCGCGCCCCGGCGTCAGGGCCCAAGCGTAGGAGACCTTCGCATCGAAAGCTCCCGTGAGCGTGTCGCAGATCACGACGACAGCCGACCAGATCATGTTCAGTTCCGCCGCCCAAGCGATGCCACCTCGGGTGCCGTAACACTGCGCCATGTGGGCAGGCGGCCCAGGATGACGTTCAGGTTATGCAGCTTGGACCCATAGGCGGCGCCACAGGGGCGGTGGCCGTGCGGGACGCGGACGACATCGCCGTCCGACACGGCTTCCGTCTCGTCGAAAACCCGGTCGTCGCGAGAGACCCCGCCGGACCGCGAAGCCGCTCGCGGGGTGCAGACGATGATCGTGGATCTGTCCCCAGTTGCATGGATCCGGGGAACGTCGTCCTCGTCATGATGGTGGTTCGGGCAGGACGACCGACAGCGCGGGGGCGGGGATGACCTCGGCCACCAAAAAAGGGGTCTGACTCACATTTCGTGCAGGCCGTCGATCACGCTGCCGCCATGAGGCGCGCTCTGAGAAGGTCGAGGTCAGCGCGACCATACATCTGTCGCTTGATGAGCTTGAGGCGGTTCACCTTCCCCTCGACCTGACCGCTC
>JBBQDX010000289.1:0-5507 GCA_038320125.1 Rhodobacterales bacterium
TCGTTGGCGGACTAGGGTTCTTTCGTCCGCCCGGTGTCGCGCAGATGTTTGCTTTGCGCGTCGCTCACATCCTGCGGATTGATCGTCCAGGTCTTCGGCGTTGCACCGGACGGCCGATCTTCCGATGTCTGCTCTGTGGACACCTGCGCCAGATCCTGCTCCTCCGGTTTGTCGGCCGCGGCCCGATCGTCGTCGCTTGCGACGTGCGACCCAGATGTGTCGCTCGCCTTCTCGACCGATGCGAGAACGTTGCGGCTCTTCGATCGCAGGCGATCCGCTCGGGTATATTGCCGCGCTTCGACCATGTTTGCGGTCTCTTCGGCTGGGGCGGTTTCAGATTTCGGGGTCGGTACGTTCGAGACATCCTCGTCTGCTGTTGGGACTTGCGGATGCGTCGGCACGTCTGCGGATGCTGCCCCGCCGTCCAGATCGTCCGATCCGACGTCTTCGGAAATTTTCGTAAGCGGCGCGGCCCGCAGCGCCGCGAGCGGATTGTCCGCCCCGCCATCCGGAGATGCCGGGACGATGGGCTCCAAACTCTTCGGAGGCGTATCGTCCGGCAGGGCGGGCGGCTCCGGCAATGGCCCGGCCTGCCCCTCGTAGATCTTCTTCAACACCCGGTCCTCGTAGTACACCACCTGCTCCGCGATGATCGGGTAGGAGTTCTGGACGAGGGCCACGATCCGCTCTTCGCCGATCATCCGGACCTGTTCCGGCCGGATCAGCGGCGCTCCATCCTCCCGCTCCTGATAGGATGTCGTCATCTCGCCGGTCTTCCACGACTTCATTCTGGACGGGCGTGTGAAGTCGCCGATCGCCTTGCTGATGTACTCCGGCGTGCCCTGGTCGGCTGGAGCCCAGAAGACCTGGATCCGGCAGTTCGCCAGGAAGATCTCCGCGCCCTCCTTATCGTAGAGCTTGCGCAACTGCGCCAGCGACTGGATGACCAGCATCACGCGGCCGCCGTAAGCCCGCAACGTGGCGATCGCGGAGGAAAGCTGCTCCATCCGGCCGAGCGACGCGAACTCGTCGAGGCAGAACAGGACCGTGTATTTCTCGCCCTCGTCGACCTTCGGCTTCGACCTCTGCAGGATCGCGATGGTCTGCTGGAACAGCAGGCGAATAAGTGGAGCCAGCGGAATGAGGTCGTTGTCGGTGACGACGATGTAGATCGAGGTCGGCTCCGAGCGCATGTCGTGGATCGAGAAGTCCGACGCCGATGTCGCCGCCCTCACCGCCGGATCGGCCCAGACGTTCAGGCCGCCATCGCTCAACACCGAGAGATACGAGCTGAGAACCCGGGACTCGTAGCCCGACATCTTGTGGAAGATCTTCTTTGCCTCGGGGGCCTCCACCTCGTCGCCGAGCTTCCGCATCATCGCGAAGGCTTCGCCGGGTTCGGAAAGCGCGTCCAGGATCGCGCCGATCGTCGGGGTTCCGCGCTCGATCACGAGGAGGGCGGTGGCCGCGAAGATGTCCCTCGCGCCCCCGAGGAACCCCTGTCCGCCCGGCTCCGCGATGATGAAGGACGCGGCGAGACGTCGCGCTTCCGAGAACTGCCGCCGCGGATGGGTGTTTGCCACGTCCTGCAGGGGATTGTAGCGATGCGTCCGGCTGTCGGGATCGTAGGGCGCGAACTTGAACACCTTGTCGCCGAACCCGACGCGCCGCCGGCTGGTCTTCTCGAAGAGCTCGCCCTTGACGTCGAGGCAGAAGATTGAGCCGGGATAGGTCAGCAACGTCGGTATGACGACGCCCGCCGTCTTGCCCGATCCTGTCGGCCCCGAGATCATGCTGTGCGGGATGTCGCGGGACGACAGGAAGTCCGCCCTAGACTTCGGGCCGCCCAGCTTGCCGTAGATCGGACCGTTCAGCGTCTTGAGCTGGGTCCGCAGGCCGGCCTTCTTCATCTCGCCGGGCGTCGCCCACCGGGCCGTTCCGTGACTGGACAGCACGCGCGCCGTGCCGAGCGCCGGCAGCGCAAGGGCCAGCGCCAGCCCGAGACCGCCCCAGATCATCAGCGCGGTCCGGATCGGCTCGGTGCTGGGGATCGCCCCGATCGAGGCCGGGAGAAAGCCGAGGATCGTCGTAAAGCCGACATTCGCCATGTCGCGGCCCATGACCCACGACGCATAGGCTCCGGCCGCGATGGCGCCGAGCATGAGTCCGATCACGAGGCCGCCCAGGGCCAGTGGCAGGATGGATTTGGTGGTCGTCATCGTTTCCGTTCCTTGTCCCTAGAGGCCGCGACCGTTGTCACGTTCGCGCTTGGCTCGCTCGGCATCTTCGCGCTCCTGCTGACGCTTGGCCTGTTCGCGCTCCGTCGCGGCCTTCGCCTCGGCGGCCCGTTCGGCCGCGATCCGCTCCGCTATCGGATCGGCCGGTGCCGCAGTCCGCGTTGCCTGGGACTGTTCCTGCTGCCTGCGGGTCTCGGCCGCGGCGTCCGTGTTCGTCGCGGCCGCCTCCCGCTCCGGACGGTCCGCCTCGCGATCCGCCTCGCGCCCCCGCGTCCGTGCCGTCCCGTAGATCGTCCCGATGTCCCGGTGCATCTTCGACAAGGCCACCTCGCGCGACAGCGCATTTTCCGGTTCCTCGCCCCGAACGATACGCGATTTGCTCCGTTCCTCGACCTCCGCCCGCTCGAAGTGGGCCTCGAGCCCTTTGGACGGAGCCGGTCCGGCATATCGTTCCACGGTCGCGTCGGGATCGACCCCGTAGCGCGCGGCCACCAGCCTGACCTCATCCTCCACCCACCGTCTGGCCGCCATCTCGCTCGGCCTGTTTGCATCGAGGCCGACGTATCTACCGCTGGTCCCGGGTTCGGTGAACGGCGTCAAGTCGCGGGCGTTACCCAGGAGCGGTGCCGTCTCCGCTTTCAGCTCGGCGATGTCGCGGGCGAGCCGCATGCGCGTGGCACTGTCGCCCACCTCGTCCATGCCGCGATCCATCGCCGCGATATTGCTCCGGATCTCCGTCTTCGCCTCCTCGATACGCTGGCTCATGCCGGTCTCCTGTCCTGTGCTGATGTTTTTGAAGACGATCGCGAGGGAGCCTCCCTCGGAGGCGGCACGCGAGGCCGCGTAGAGAACCTGCGCCGCCTCGGGCGCTGTGTGCTCGACGAGCTGGGCCTCGGTAGCGAAGCGGCGCGACTGGTGGATCAGCGCTGCCGCCGCGAGGATCGCCGTCTCGCGCGTATGCTCGGGCGGAACGGGCTGGCGCCCCTCCCGGCCCGCCAGCCGATACTCGGCATCGGGAACCGGCCGGTCATGCACCGCCCGCGCCAGGCGCGGTGTCGCCTCCAGCTCGATCCCCTCGTGGGCCGCCACATCGACCAGGACCGCGCGCATCGTGTCGTAGTTCATGTCGCTGCGCTGCGAGACCTTGAGCCATTCGCCTCGGTCCAGCCCCCGCCGGTGGACGACGACGTGCATGTGCGGATGCGACCGGTCGGTATGGAAAGCCGTGTAGTAGTCGTAGCTGTCGCCGCCGTAATTGCCCGATCCGAACATCTCCTCCGCCCAGGCCCGCCCCGCCCGTTCGGCCGCATCATGGTGCGTGATCTCGGGAAAGCTCGCGATGAAGTGCGACGTGCGGTCCGCGCGCCCCGATCCCTCCGGCGGCATCCGCCAGCTCCGCTCGATATCCGCGGCCTGCTCCGCATCGACGTCGATTCCCCCGAAGTCTTCCGATCGCTGCACCGGCTGCGCACCGTCCCGGGATAGATAGGCGAGCTGCGCCCGCAAGCCCCGGACATCCGATGCGCCGCCCTTGCGGACCATCTTGATGACAGCCTGCGGCTTTCGGCCCGGCAGGCCGCCACCGCCCATCCGCTCGAGGTTGCGCCGATGCGCGAGCTTCAGCCCGAGCCCCACGTCCCGATGCCGCCGCGCCCGCCCGGCCTCGACGATTGCCCAATTCTCGCCCATCACCGCGTCGAGCGCGGAAACATCCTTCGGCGCGCTCCGGCCAGCCCGGAGAAGATCGACGACCTGATAGCTCATTCGCCCGCTGCCAGTTCGAGCCGCGCCAGTCCGTCCCCGCGCCGGGCCGCAAGATCGAGAAGCACCTGCGTCTGCCCCTGAACCCGCGCCAGGATCTTCCCCAGTTCCTTGCGGTCTTCCATGAAGGCCACGAAGTCGGGATCGCGCGTCCGGTTCGCCGACTTGGCGATCTGGTTGATGTTGCGCGCTACCCCGATGAGCTGGCGCGCGACGTCGCGCAGCGCGGCCACCTGATCGGCATCCGCCTCGACGAACCCGCCGATCCGCCGTGCCGCGATCCTGAGCGCTTTGTTCCGGTTCAGGCCGACCTTCGCGATCTGCGCGTCGAACTCCGCCAATTCGGCTTCGGTCATCTTCACGGAGACCGTCTTGTCGGCACGGAGTTTCGTCGTTGGGACGGACGTGTCCACCCAGTCCCCGCCTCTCATCCGGCGGGTCTTCCAATCTGGGGTTTTGTCGTCGGGGCCTGCCACGATGATCTCCGGGTCGGGTCTGCGCTTCTAATACCAAAAGTTCTACTTTTGTATATATCCTGCCAAGCACTACCTAACCTCTACTGCGCTCCATCATCCACCGTCAAGAGAACTTGCCACGGGCGTCAGCAGAACTCGGCCGCCGCGGAGCCCCGTCGGCCAGCCGCAACGGCTTCTACGTGGGTTGGGCCGTGGACTTTTCGGTATCCGCGGACGCAGGTGCGGCCGGTACAACCTGATACAACGGGATCGGAGCGGCGGACCGGCGATGGCAACGAGCTCTGTTCGGGGGGTTTTGCGCGACGTCGGACAGTGGATCGGTGGATCGGCAGACCGGTCGACCATTGCAGTAGATGCACGTAAGCCGGCTCATCGGCGTTCCGACGTTCCGGCGCCTTGGCGTTTTGGCGCTCCAACGGTTCGGCCATTCGGCAAAGCGGCAAAACGGTGGTTCGGTAAATACGTGAGCCTCCCGTGCGGTGGATACGTGGCCCGGCCGATCGGCAGATCGGCTGATCGGCGACTATGTGCCTGCATCGGTGGTTTTTTGGGTGCCCGCGCATCTAGGCGATTCCGTAACAGCGCAAGTCCGCGTATCGGTGTGTCGGTGGATCGGCAGGGACGAGGGCGCTGAACTCGCTGGCCCGATCCACGGGCACCGCCGCGGATAGAGTTGCGGTCGGCATGGCGGAGAGGGAAGGAAGAGGAATAAAATGCAGATGATCTCGTTCGTCAGCTTCAAGGGCGGGGCCGGAAAATCGACCACGTTGATGTCGGTCGCCTCCGCCCTCGTCGAGCGCGGCAACAAGGTCGCCATCTTCGATGCCGACGACAACAGGCCCCTCTTGAAGTGGCGCAGGTACGCCGACGATCTCGGAACCTGGGACGATCGCTGCCACGTCGTCGAAGCCAAGGATTTCGAGGCATTCGAGGAAGCCCACGCGCAGGCCATGCAGGACGGGGTCGATTACGTCCTCTGCGACACACGCGGCGGCGGCTCCGATTTCAACCAGGCCATCGACGTCAACGCCAA